>JBBRSO010000051.1:0-19867 GCA_038245405.1 Bacteroidales bacterium | reverse complement strand
GATTTTGAGATTGGCGATACTCTGGCCGATCTACTGCTACCTGAGGCTCTGCAGAGGATTGAAGTTGACGAACCTACCATGAGCATGGTTTTCACAATCAACAATTCCCCTCTCTACGGAAAAGAAGGCAAGTTCGTAACGTCACGACATCTTAGGACAAGACTTATGAGGGAGACTGAAAAAAATCTCGCATTAAAAGTTGAAGACACAAAATCTGAAGATACATTTAATGTTTTTGGTCGGGGTATACTTCACCTTTCAATACTTATTGAGACGATGCGCAGGGAGGGTTATGAATTTCAGGTGGGTAAGCCAAAGGTTATCATGAAAGATATAGATGGTGTAAAATGTGAACCCTACGAAACATTAACTATCGACCTTCCGCCTGAGTATTCCGGAAAAGCTATTGAGCTTGTAACACAGAGAAAAGGCGAGATGATCATCATAGAACCAAAAGGTGATCTTACACATCTTGAGTTTGATATTCCCTCAAGGGGTTTGATCGGGCTAAGGAATAATATGCTTACAGCAACTGCCGGTGAAGCAGTAATGCATCACCGGTTCAGGGCTTATGACAAATATAAGGGTGATGAGCTTATCCCCAAACCAAACGGTTCTCTGATCTCTCTTGATATGGGTATGGCTACCGGTCATGCTATCGATCGTTTGCAGGACAGGGGACGATTTTATATTGATCCGGGAGAACAGGTTTACAGGGGTCAGGTTATCGGCGAGCATACAAGACTTGGAGATCTTGAAGTAAACATTGTTAAGGGGAAAAAACTCACAAATATGAGAGCCTCGGGTTCTGATGACAGCCTGAGGATAGCGCCGAAATTAAAATTTTCACTTGAAGAAGCAATGGAGCAGATCAAGGATGACGAATATCTTGAGATTACTCCTTTAAATCTGAGAATGAGAAAGATACCAGGGTATAAATTTGCATAAAATTTTCTAATACTGTTTATTTCATGAGAAGACTAAACGGAAGTCTTATTGTTTTTATTCTTGTGTTTGTTTTTAATAGTCATGCAAGAGCTCAGGATATCAATTATGCTCTTTATGGCATGGAGACTAAAGAAAGCCAGGTTCCTCATGGTCTGAAAGTGGGAGACAAAGCACCCGATTTCACAGGTTACGACCAAAAAGGCAAACAGGTTGAATTGAAGAGACTGCTGGAACAGGGACCGATGATTCTATTCTTTTACAGAGGAAACTGGTGTCCTTTATGTAACAGATATTTAAGTAATTATCAGGATTCACTTAAAGTGCTGACAGATCAGGGTTTCAATGTTGTAGCCATTACTCCTGAATCAATCGAAAATGTTGAAAATACAGTGAAGATTCATAATCTCACTTTCACAGTCGTTTATGACTGCCAGGAAAAAATTATGAAGGATTATGATCTGATGTTCGATGTTACAAAAGCTTATCAGGAAAAGATCTTATCAAAAATCTCAGTCGATATAGCAAAATTTAATGGGAGAGATGTTGCACATTTACCGGTTCCGGCGACATATATTATAAATCAAGATGGAATTATTGTAGCTGTTCAGTTTGATCCTGATTATAAAAACAGGGCATCAGTTAACTGGATGCTGAAAAATCTCGGTAAAGCATTATAGGCGAAGCACACAGTACCCTAGTATTCATTTATAAAATCATTAAACGGTTTCATTGCCACGAACACCTTTATCACATGATCAGAAAAATCATTGCTGACGACCATTTTATCAGGTACTTCATTCATGATAAGATAACTTTTAAACTTAAGAAATTCACTCTGCGGATGATCAGCAGCATAGCCTCTTGGCATAGATTTCAACTTTTCTCCATCAATATTTTTAAAATATTTAATGAAGCTTTTTGAATTAATGATTTTTATAAATTCGTCGGGCGATTCGCTTATCTTTTCCCTGATCGCCGCTAACCAAGGCGATGGTGGCGTATACGCTCCACCTGCAAGAATGCTTTTGCCAGGTTCAATATGAAAATAGTACCCTGCAAATTTATCTCCGTTTTGCTTTCCGCCTTTTACTATAAATGCTCCAAGATGAGATTTATAAGGTGATTTATCTTTTGAGAAACGGATATCGCGGTTAAACCTGTAAACACAGCTTTTGGCTTCAAGACCTTTAAGGATTGGTTCAAAATGGATTATTTCATTTATTATCTGCTGGACAAAAGAATCGAAGTTATCTTTGGCCTCGACATATAGTGGACGGTTAGCCATGAACCAGTCGCGGTTATTGTTGCATTTTACCGCCGTCAGAAAATCAAGAGTTGACTTTTTTATTGTTTCCATTACAGAGTAGTATGACAGATTGAGTTTTTATATTATTGCCGGATTTTTTTTTCAAAACATTGGTTACCGTTCATTGTTTGTAACATAATAACCAATTATACTAAAGAATGTTTTATGGTTGAAGTACCAAAAAAGAAGATAACAATAAAGGGACTGAGGAATTCCTTCTTCTTGGCTCGAGTCTTGCCAGCCTTGCTTTTCCTAAGTTGTTAGGAGAACTGGTGAATTCGGGGAATAAGGGAAATCTCGTAAATGATCTTAACAGAATTGCCCTCTTACTGGTGGCTACATTGGTTATTCAATCGGTTTTTTCATATTTCAGGGTTGTCCTTTTTGTGAATGTAACTGAGAAAACATTAGCATTTCTGCGACAGACAACATATAACCATCTGATAAAACTCCCGCTCAGGTTTTTTGAGAAACACCGTGTCGGCGAACTGAACAGCCGGATCTCATCCGATATTTCTTTGCTTCAGGAAACTCTTACATCCACACTCGCGGAGTTTATCAGACAGATTATAATAATAACCGGAGGAATTACGCTTTTGGCTATAACTTCGTGGAAGCTGACACTCTTTATGCTGGCCATTATCCCGGGTGTGATGCTGCTTGCAGTCTTTTTCGGAAAGTTCATCAGGAAATTTTCAAAACAGGTTCAGGCTGAAGTTGCAAAATCGAATACCATTTCTAAGATTACATGAGCCTACTTCAGGTGAAATTTTTTTTGATAACAGGAATAGTAAAGATTTTTCTCTCTCCACACTTCGGAACCAGATCGCACTTGTTCCGCAGGATGTCTTTCTTTTCGGCGGTTCCATAAGGGAAAATATCTCTTATGGAAAGCCAACTGCGACGGATGATGAGGTTCTTGATGCAGCAACAAAAGCCAACGCCATGGAGTTTATTGACAGATTTCCTGAAAAATTAAACACAATTGTTGGTGAACGGGGTACACAGCTTTCAGGTGGCCAACGCCAGAGAATAGCAATTGCGCGCGCTGTACTCAAAAATCCCAGGATACTGATCCTCGACGAAGCTACATCATCTCTCGATTCTGAATCTGAGCGCCTTGTACAGGATGCACTTGAGAATCTGATGATTGGTCGTACCTCAATTGTGATTGCACATCGTTTATCTACAATCAGAAAAGCTGATCAGATCCTCGTTATTGATAATGGCAGGATCGTAGAGAAAGGTACTCATGATGAGCTTATACATCTTGAAAACGGGATCTACAGAAATCTTAGCCAGCTGCAATTTGCAGGATAATCAACGCCTGAAGCAACCCCCTCAATCCCATAGAGCAGAAAATATCAACATTTCCGGTGATGATATGAAGATATAATCAATTTAGTTTAATTTTGAGATAATTAAACCCGGATTTATGAAACTGATGAAAAATATATCTTACGCAAAATGGATCTGTACTCTGTCTGTAATACTGATTCTTCTTGCGGGTTGTAAGAATGTAAATGAAATTGATTTACAATCAGAGATTGATAAGCTCACTGCAACTCTTGTGCCTGATCAGAGAATGACAATATGTAAGGCTGTGATAAGATCCCGGCCTGACGGCACATTTTTACTCTCAGGTGAAACGACGGATCCCATGGCAAAGTCAGAGATAATAAACACTTTAAATAAACATGGGATAAAACTGACAGATAGTCTATTATTACTTCCTGACACTATAAAAATCAAAAAATATAAGGGGATTGTTTCTCTTAGTGTGGTCAATCTGAGGAAGAAACCTAACCATGCGGCTGAGCTTGTTTTACAGGCTATCATGGGAACACCCGTACTCATTTTAAAAACTGATGACTCCTGGCTGCTGGTTCAAACGCCCGATAAATATATTGCATGGACTCCGGAATCATCAGTAGTTGCGATGGGGAGTACAGAAATTGGGAACTGGAAAAAATCAGACCGGATTATTTACCTTCAGAATACCGGATGGATATATAGTTCGCCTTCATCAGATTCACAAGTAGTTGGCGATCTGGTAGGAGGGAGTATACTCGAAAAAACAGGAGAATCGGGCAATTTTACAGCTGTTAGAACACCTGATGGTCGCATGGGATTCGTTGAAAAACAGAGTGTTAGAAATTTTAAAGAATGGAAGAATACTGTTAATTGTACAGAAGAAAACATCTGTAATGTAGCTATGACTTTCATGGGGTTGCCTTATTTATGGGGTGGATCTTCTTCAAAAGGTGTGGATTGCAGTGGTTTGGTGCAATCTGTTTTTTACAGAAATGGATTCATTCTGCAACGTGATGCATCATTGCTGGCAAAACATGGTTTACCTGTAAGCATCTCAGATGATTACATGAATCTGAAGAACGGAGATCTTTTATTTTTTGGTACAGAAGAGAACGGTAAACCACATGTGACTCATGTTGGAATCTATATTGGGCACAAAAAATTTATAAACTCTTCAGGATTGGTTCAGATAAACAGTCTTGATTCTACTCAGATGAATTACAGACATTCCGGGATGAGCCATCTGCTTTCTGCCAGGAGAATTATCGGAGCAACAGGTGATACCGGTATTATAGCCGTGAGCCAACACCCATGGTATTAAAATTTAATTTAACGGATATTATGAGTTCAAGAAGAAAATTTTTATCAGACTGCAGTATTCTGGCAGGTGGCGCTGGTTTTTCATATTTTAATCTTGCAAAAGATGGCTTTGTGCGTAAAACTTTTAAGGGACCGGGATCTGCACTTGTGTTGCGTTTCAGACCATATGAGCTTCATCTTAAACATGTTTTCACACTCGCCTCCGGATCGAGAAGCACAACACCTGTTATGCTCACAGAGATTGAATTCGATAATATAATAGGGTATGGTGAAGCTTCCATGCCACCATACCTCGGTGAAAGTCATAAGACAGCTACCGATTTTCTGACCAATGTTAATCTGAGTCAGTTTGAAAGTCCTTTTCTTATGGAGGACATTTTACAATATGTTGAAAATCTGGCTCCTGGAAACTATGCCGCCAAAGCATCAATTGATATAGCTCTTCATGATCTTACTGGAAAGATCATGAACCAGCCATGGCATAAAATATGGGGGCTTAATGCTGAAAAGACACCCGTCACTTCATTTACAATTGGCATTGATAAGCCTGATATTGTAAGATCGAAAGTAAAAGAGGCAGCTCCGTACAAAATCTTGAAAGTAAAGCTCGGTCAGGGAAATGATAAGGAGATGATCGAATCTGTAAGATCAGTAACAGACAAACCAATTTGTGTTGATGTAAATCAGGGCTGGACTGACAAAAAAATGGCTCTTGAAATGACACAATGGCTTAAGGAAAAGGGTGTTGTGTTTGTCGAACAGCCGATGCCAAAAACATCAATTGACGATACTGCCTGGCTTACTCAAAACAGTCCTTTGCCAATTATGGCTGATGAAGCTTTTCAGACAATTCACGATTTGCCAAAGATACATGGTGTTTATAGCGGGGTCAATATCAAGCTGATGAAATGCGGCGGGCTGAGAGCAGCATACTCCATGATAAAAATGGCCAGGGCGCTTGACATGAAAGTGATGATGGGCTGCATGACAGAAACTTCGTGCGCTGTTTCGGCGGCATCACAGCTTTCACCATTAGTTGACTGGGCCGATCTGGATGGAAATTTACTGATTGATAATGATTTATATGAGGGAGTTACTGTTGTTGATGGAAGAATCATACTTAATGATCGTCCTGGTATAGGAGTTGTTAAATTATGAAAGTCAGCTAGTTGCATCAGCATCTTTAAACTAATCAGATATTTCCTGTCAAAAAATATATATTCATGAAAAAGATTTTTAAGAGACTACTTTACGGGTTTTTAATAATTGCCGGTGTTGCAATTATCGGTTTTGCGGTCTATCTCAATAGTTTATTACCAATTATTACAGGCTATGCTGCCAAAAATCTTTGCTCAGCCGTTTTTGTATCGTCACGTGACCCTGAGGAAGTTAAAGCATTGGATCTTAATTTTTCGTTTATCAAATATGTTAAGAGTGTCGTTAATAATGATGAGAAAAGCGTGACAAGCCGTTT
Source organism: Bacteroidales bacterium (assembly GCA_038245405.1). Classification (GTDB taxonomy): domain Bacteria; phylum Bacteroidota; class Bacteroidia; order Bacteroidales; family VadinHA17; genus LD21. The sequence goes on along the minus strand of JBBRSO010000051.1, from coordinate 13,505 downwards.
CCTCTGGGGAAAATCAGAGGCTATCTATCGGGAAGGTTTCGGTGTAACCTTGCTGAGAGACATAAGCGAAGAAAAAATCCGAAATATAAAATACCCATCAGGTACGACTCCGCAATATTCGCAGGATACCCTGAAATGGCCAATGGGAAATATAATTTTTAAGGTTGATACAGGTATGGACACTATCAGACTAGGTGAAATAGCAAAAAAGATTATTACGGAAAATGCGTATAAAGGTGATGCATTTGCTTTTATGGTATTGCATAAAGGCATTCCGGCAGTTGAAGCATATAAACCGCAGTTCTCCAAAAATACCAGATTCCTGAGCTGGTCGATGGCTAAAAGCTTTATCAATGCTATTGTTGGTATCCTTGTAAAGGATGGTCAGCTGGATATAACACAGCCGGTTGGTCTTGACGAATGGAAAAATGATGAAAGGAGCAAAATAACCCTTAATAATATAATGCAGATGCAGAGCGGTCTGAAGTGGAATGAAGATTATGGAAACAGATCGGATGTAACGCTGATGCTTCATTGTGAGAGTGATATGGGACACTTTGCTATTGAGCGTCCCGTGGCATTTCCTGCCGGTACTCACTGGTACTATTCTTCAGGAGCGACTAATATTGTTAGTTATCTGATCCGCAAGCAATTAGATAATGATTCTCTTTATTATGTATTTGCAAATAACAAGCTATTCAATAAGATTGGTATACCTGATGCGGTGCTTGAAGTCGACGCATCCGGGACACGTGTTGGGTCCTCATATCTTTATGCCACTGCCCGCGATTATGCGAGGTTTGCATTGTTGTACATGAATGACGGAGTATTCAACGGAGAGCGTATATTACCAGAAGGATGGGTAAAATACAGTACAACACCTGCCAGTGACAGTAAGGGAGCATATGGATCATTTTTCTGGCTCAACCGGGGTCATGAATACCCTTCAGCTCCTGAAGACATGTTTATGTGTGTTGGTCATGATGGCCAGCTTATTTGTATGATACCCTCAAAAGAGCTGATTGTGATTGTTCTGGGTTACTCTCCATTATCAAAAGGAGGAATGGATTTTAATAGTCTTTTAGGGGATATACTGGCCACGATAGAGTAAATTATTACTATTGTTCTCTGCGTAATCCCGAATACTCGGGACTGCTGTTAATGAATTTCGATTCCAAGGCTGGCATGGATATGATTCCAGCGCTTGTCTTAGTCTTCAGACTAAGACATCTATGATATTATCTTCAAAAAGCCTATAATTAATATTATGTAAAATAGAATATTCAATTATTGATTTTGAAACGTTTAAATATTATTCTAAGGTTGACTGCTTTCCGCCTACCTTGACTCATCTAATAAATAGAAAGTGTATCAAAAAGAAAGGGATGCATGTCGCATCCCTTTCTTTAATTAATTCAAAATGAATATTATTTATTTTTAGCTGCGTCGAGTTTTGCTTTGATAGCATCATATTTTGGACCGAATGAAGGATCTTTTGCTTTCATCCTGTAATACAGTTCCATAAGGTTTTGCATAGCAAATGTATCGTCGGGCTTCAGTTCATGTGCTTTTTCAATAAAAGGAAGTGCTTTTGCATACACTGCATTAGCTTCGTCAATAGCCAGTGTATACTGTTTAACATCCATTATATCATTTGCTTTCTTGAACATATCTGCAGCTTTATTAATGTATGCAGCGCCTAACCCATACTGAGTATCATAAAGATCGCCTTTAAGCTCAGTAGATTTGAGAAGCTCAGGAATAGCTTCGTCATATTTATTCTCATTAAGATAGATGATACCCGCTGCATAATACAAACTATAGTTGCCAGGATCATCTGCTTTTGCGACTTGTATATATTTCTGTGCTTCTGCATTTTTATTGCTCTTTATATACAGGTCAATCAGCTGAAGTGTTACGCCTTTGTCTGTTGGAAATTTGCTCTGTAATCCCTGGAGTACGCTTTCAGCTTTTGCAGTGTCACCGAGAGCAAGATAAGTCTCCGACATCTGGAAATATGGAGAAACACCCATATATTTCATGTCAGCACATTTCTGAAAATACTTGATAGCCTCATCATATTTCGATGAATTAACTGCAGCAAGTCCGGCATTATAATACATACCTGTATCAATTGCGCCTGCATAGAGTTCGCTTTCTGTTATTTTGATCTGTGTTTCAAATGATTTTAGTGCTCCGGGGTAATCTTTTGCTTCAAATCTTACACTTCCCTGGTTGTAAAGGTCTACTGCAAGAGAGTTATAGATTGAACCAGTTATTATTTTCTTTTTAATGGTACCTTTTGGATCAAGTTCCATAGCTTTTTCGTATGAAGAATATGCTTCTGCCAGCGGATCTGTATAGAATGCATTAAACTTAGGATCCTTAGAAGTAAACGAGGCCTGGGCAAGCCTGCCCTTTGCAAAATATGTATTAAACCACGATGCCGTAGACTCATTTGCAGAAGCCTGATCCAGCGCTTCTTTCGCTTTGTCGAGGATCCCCTGATCAATGTAACTTAGAGCGCTGGTTACTTTGCCCTTTTGGGCCATAGCACCTAATGAAATACTTACGGCCGCTAATAGCAAGAAAAACTTTTTCATGATTATAATTTTAATTTATTTTTCGTTAAAAATCCCACAAATTTAAAACTTTAGTATTAAACATCCAATTCTTTACCATTTTCCTCGATAATATTATTTTCCTCAGTAATGTCTTTCTCTTCAACTTCCTCTTCATCACTAACCAGAACACATGCCACTGAAGCAATGATATCATTTTCTCTCAAATGGATCAACCTGACACCTTGTGTAGCTCTTCCCATCACCCTTAAGGCTGATACCGGACTTCTTAAAATATTTCCATACTGTGTAATAATCATCAGGTCGTGTTTGTCTGTTACATCCTTCAATGCAATTAACGTACCAGTTTTTTCAGTCACATTAATTGTTTTGACTCCTTTTCCTCCTCTGTTGGTAATTCTGTAACCATCAATGTCAGATCTCTTACCATATCCCTTTTCAGATACAACAAGTATATCTTTCTCTTTGTTTTCAATTGTTATCATTCCGATAACGAAATCATCTTTTTCACTTGCCAGTCTTATTCCTCGTACTCCTGACGCAGTTCTTCCCATTGGTCTAACCGATGCCTCAGGAAAACGAATAGCTCTGCCCGATTTTACTGCAAGCATAATCTGATGCTGACCGTTAGTCATCCTTGCTTCCAGCAACTCATCTCCTTCTCTAACTGTAATCGCATTCACACCGTTAACTCGCGGACGTGAATAAGCTTCGAGTGAGGTTTTCTTTATAATTCCTTTTGTTGTACAAAGAACAATGAAATTATTGTTGATATATTCTTCATCATTCAGATTCTTAACATTTATGAAGGCTCTAACAGTATCATTGGGCTCAATGTTGATAAGATTTTGCATTGCACGTCCCTTTGATGTTCTTGATCCTTCAGGAATCGCATAAACCTTCAGCCAGTAACATTTTCCATTGCTTGTAAAGAAAAGCATCGTATTATGCATAGTTGCGATATACAGGTGCTCAATAAAATCCTCATCTCTCGTGGTGCCGCCTTTTGCGCCTGTTCCTCCCCTGTTCTGTCTTCTGAACTCGGTAAGTGGTGTTCTTTTTATATAACCCATGTGCGAAATGGTAATAACCATTTCATCGTCGGAATAAAAATCTTCAGGATTAAACTCTTCTGCATTAGGTATAATAAGAGTACGTCTCTTATCGCCATATTTCTCTTTTATTTCGAGAAGCTCATCCTTAATGATCTTCATCTGAATGCTTACATCAGCCAGCACACTCTTCAGATATTCTATCAATGTCATAATTTCAGCATACTCAGCTCTTAACTTTTCCTGTTCAAGACCTGTGAGCTGACGCAGACGCATTTCAACAATCGCTCGTGCCTGTATATCTGACAGAGTGAAACGCTCTATGAGCCTTTCCCTTGCCATATCAGGTGTCTGTGATCCTCTGATTATTGCAATTACTTCATCAATATTGTCACTGGCTATTATTAACCCTTCAAGTATGTGGGCCCTTTTTTCAGCCTGATCAAGTTCGAATTTTGTTCTCCTTACAACCACATCATGACGATGTTCAACAAAATAGTGTATTAAGTCCTTGGTGTTAAGTGTTTTAGGACGACCTTTTACAAGGGCTATGTTATTTACGCTAAAGGATGTCTGAAGACCTGAAAACTTATAAAGGTTATTTAATACCACATTTGCGCTGGCATCTTTTTTCAGAATGATGACGATCCTCATTCCTGTTCTGTCAGATTCGTCATTTATATACGATATTCCTTCAAGCTTCTTATCATTTATAAGGTCTGCAATTTTGCGGATCATCTCTGCCTTATTGACCATATATGGGATTTCCGTAACTATTATGGATTCCCTGCCTGAGTGTGTAATTTCTATTTCAGTCCTACCCCTTACAACTACTCTTCCTCTTCCTGTTTCCAGAGCATCTCTTATTCCTTGTTCACCATAAATAATACCGCCTGTTGGAAAATCGGGACCTTTAATAAATTGCAGTATTTCTTCAGAAGTAATCTCGTTATTATTAATGTATGCTATTGTCGCATCTATTACTTCGGAAATATTATGAGGTGGCATGTTGGTGGCCATACCTACAGCAATACCTGATGCTCCATTCACTAAAAGCTGCGGAATTCTTGTAGGCATTACAGATGGTTCCGTAAGTGAATCATCGAAGTTCGGCTGAAAATCAACGGTATCCTTTTCAATATCTGCAAGGATCTCCTCGGCTATCTTTTTTAGTCTTGCCTCAGTGTATCGCATTGCAGCAGGACTGTCACCATCTACCGAGCCAAAGTTTCCCTGTCCGTCAACCAGTGGATATCTAAGGGACCATTCCTGTGCCATTCTGACCATGGCTTCATAAACGGAAGAGTCGCCATGCGGATGGAATTTTCCAAGCACCTCTCCCACTATTCTTGCTGATTTCTTATAAGGTCTGTTTGATAAGACACCAAGTTCTGACATTCCGAAAAGTACTCTCCTGTGAACCGGTTTTAGGCCATCTCTCACATCCGGCAATGCTCTCTGCACAATTACCGACATTGAGTAGTCGATATATGCTGACTTCATTTCCTCTTCGATATTGACCTTAATAATTCTCTCTCTCTCTGACATAACAGATTGTTAATTAAATATTTACAAATAAACCTCAAAGCCTGGTTTAAGTTTTACGAAAGTAATCAAATTTTGGTTACTTTCGATCTGTTTGGCCCTTGAATTTTGAACATTCGTTGTTCATAAATGGGCACGAATATTGTCATAGAGATATTGACCATAATTTATCTTTGAAATGTTAGTTAAGTGTACTTTTGTCAATTAAATATGACATAATGGCTTAAGATATTAAGTAAATTTGTAATTTGAAATATTAAGATATGGATTCACAATTTTCACAAAGAGTTAAAGATATTCTGGGTTATTCCAAGGAGGAGGCTATAAGATTGGGAAACAGTCATATAAGTCCCGAGCATCTTTTCCTGGGGATTCTCAGAGATGGAGAAAGCGCTGCAATAGAGATCCTTATGAATCAGGGAATTGATCTTATGGTTCTGAAAGGCTCTCTTGAGAAAAGCATTAAGGTTGAAAGTCCGGTTCCTGTTGCAGATAATGAAGTAATTCCTCTTCTCAGGAGTACCGAAAGAATTCTTAAACTGGTTTATCTTGAAGCAAAAGCTCTCAAGAGTAGTACTATTGATACAGAACATTTGCTTCTTGCAATATTAAAAGATGAAAATGCCCTGGTAACAAGATTTCTTTCCGAACTGGATGTTGATTATCAGTCTGTCAGGAAAATGGTTGAGACTGAATCACCAACTTCAAAAGCTGACTATCCAAGAGATGAAGATGATGAAGGTCAGAGTTTCAGCGGTCCGGGTAAAGGACAGCCCTCCCCTCCTTCTTCAAAATCCTCTTCTGATACACCAGTGCTGGATAATTTCGGCATCGACCTCACCAAAGCTGCAGAGGAAGGCCGTCTCGATCCTGTTGTAGGCAGAGAAAGAGAAATTGAACGGCTCGCTCAGATATTGTCCAGACGTAAAAAAAATAACCCGGTTCTTATTGGCGAACCCGGAGTAGGAAAATCAGCTATTGCTGAAGGTCTTGCTTTAAGAATAATCAAGAAGAATGTATCAAGGGTTCTCTTTAATAAAAGAGTTGTAGCCCTCGATCTGGCTTCTATTGTTGCAGGTACAAAATACCGTGGTCAATTTGAGGAAAGGATGAAAGCAATATTGAATGAGCTTTCAAAAAATGATAATATTATATTGTTTATTGATGAGATTCATACTATCGTGGGCGCTGGCGGAGCAACGGGCTCACTGGATGCAGCCAATATGCTGAAACCCGCACTGGCAAGGGGTGAGATTCAATGCATTGGCGCCACTACCCTTGATGAATACCGTCAGCATATTGAAAAAGACGGCGCTCTCGAGAGAAGGTTCCAGAAAGTTATTGTAGAACCTACATCAATAGAGGAAACTATTCATATTCTCCATAATATAAAGGAAAGATATGAAGAGCATCATAACGTAATATACACCGATGATGCAATTGAGGCTTGTGTGAAACTGACAAACAGATATATTTCTGACAGACATCTGCCTGACAAAGCTATTGATGCTCTCGATGAATCGGGTTCAAGGGTTCATATATCCAATATAGTTGTTCCGGAAAAGATCCTCTTGCTTGAAAAACAATTGGAGGATACGAAAAAGGAAAAAATGAGTGCAGTGAAAAATCAGAACTTCGAAAAAGCTGCCAGCTTCCGCGATCGTGAGAAAGATCTGCTCGATCAGATCGATCTGGAAAAGAAGAAATGGGAAAAAGAACTTTCTGTAAACCGCGAAACTGTTGATGCGGATAAAGTTGCAGAAGTTGTTGCAATGATGACAGGCGTGCCTGTTCAGAGAATTGCCCAGACAGAAGGAACGCGGCTGCTGAATATGGCCGAAGAGCTTAAAGGAAGTGTTATCGGACAGGATGAAGCTATTTCAAAAGTAGTGAAGTCTATCCAGCGTAACAGGGCCGGTCTGAAAGATCCCAATAAACCGATAGGAACATTTATTTTCCTTGGTCCTACCGGAGTGGGGAAAACACAACTGGCAAAGGTGCTTGCTAAGTTTCTTTTTGATACTACCGATAATCTGGTAAGAATCGATATGAGCGAGTATATGGAGAAGTTCTCCGTATCACGTCTCGTTGGAGCGCCTCCAGGGTATGTTGGGTATGAAGAAGGCGGACAACTAACTGAAAAAGTAAGGAGGAAACCATATTCAGTTGTGCTTATGGATGAGATTGAAAAAGCACATCCCGACGTATTTCATATAATGCTGCAGGTTCTCGACGAGGGACAACTGACAGATAGTCTGGGCAGACGTGTCGATTTCAGAAATACTATTGTAATTCTGACATCAAATATCGGAACCAGGCAGATAAATGAGTTCGGACATGGGGTAGGTTTTGACACTTCAGCAAAACAAGCTTCAAGGGATGAACATACAAAGAGTATTCTCCAAAAAGCACTTCAGAAAACATTTGCTCCAGAATTTCTGAACAGAATAGATGATGTTATCATGTTCAACTCACTTGGTAAAGAGCAGATTAACAAAATAATAGACCTTGAGTTACGCGGATTATATGACAGAGTCAAATCACTTGGCTTTCAGCTGAAAATAGCAACAGCAGCCAGAGACTTTATCGCTGAAAAAGGTTTTGATGCAAATTATGGAGCAAGACCACTTAAACGCGCAATACAGAAATATCTTGAAGATCCGATGGCCGAGTTGCTTATAAAAGCAAATCTTAAAGAAGGCGATATAATAAACGTTGGCTTCAATGCGATCAAATCTGAAATTAAAATAAAAGTTATAAAGAAAAAAATTGAGCTTCCGGAAATAACGGACTCTCAGAATTAAAAATTAGAAAGGCTGCCTGATTGGCAGCCTTTCTAATTTTTACCCGGGTACCCCATACAAATCAAACTCACCCGATCTGTTAATCAGGATATTATAGAACTCTCCTGTTTTGAGTTTGCATTCTGCTGGAATCAGAACTTCCTGGTCAACTTCCGGACTATCATATTCTGTCCTGCCAACATAGAATTCTCCTTCGAGCCTGTCAATAATAACTTTCAATGTTTTTCCGATATATAATTCATTGAGCTCTAAAGATATATTTTGTTGTATCTCCATCAGTTCCGAAACCCTATCCTCCTTCTCTTCTACAGATATTTCATCCTCATAATGCTCATAAGAATAGGTATCCTCTTCGTGAGAATAGGCAAAGACACCCAGCCTGTCGAATCTGAAACCTGAGACAAAATCTTTCAGTTCCGTAAAATCTTCTTCAGTCTCTCCGGGGTGACCAGCAATCAGTGTGGTTCTGATGATTGTATCAGGAATCTCTTTTCTCAGAGTGTTTAAAACCGCTTCGGTATCCTTCCTGTTGTGCGACCTTTTCATCAGTTTGAGCATATTGTCGGAAATATGCTGGATGGGAATATCAATATATCTGCAAATCCTGGGATTCTCCCTCATCAACGGAATAATTTCTGCCGGGAAGTTTGCCGGGTAGAGATAATGCAGTCTTATCCACCCGAGTGATTCAATTTTCAGCAATTCTTTTACAAGTGCAGGCAATGACTGTTTCTTATAAATATCGAGACCATAGTAACTGAGGTCCTGTGCGATAAGGATAAGTTCCTTTATACCTGAAGATGCAAGCCGCTGAGCTTCCGTTACCAGATCCTCTATCGGCCGTGAAATATATTTCCCTCTGATAGACGGGATTGCACAGAAGGCACATGTGCGGTCACAGCCTTCTGAAATCTTCAGATATGCATAATGACCGGGACCAGTGAGTGTACGCTCTGTGAAAAGGTCGTTTCTGAATTTCACACCAAGTTCAGTAAGAACATCTTCCATGTTGTTAACCCCGAAATACTTTTTTACTTCCGGAATCTCAAGTTTCAGAGCGTCAGCATATCGTTCAGAAAGACAACCCATCACATATAAATTGTCAATTTGTCCTGATTTCTGCTCTTTCACAAACCTCAGAATTGTATCGATACTCTCCTCCTTAGCATCATTAATAAACCCACAGGTATTAATGATTACAGTTCCGGCACCGGAATCCGAATTATACAGAACTTCATAACCCCCGGCATTAAGCTGCCTTAGGAGCTTTTCAGAATCCACTACATTCTTTGAACATCCTAATGTGACAATATTTACTTTTTTGGTATTCATTTGCTGGGTGCTGGTTGCTGGTTGCTGGTTGCTGGTTGCTGGGTGCTGGTTGCTGGGAATTCTCTTAGTCTAAGTCTCTAAGTCTCTAAGTCTCTAATTCTCTAATTCTCTAATTCTCTAAGTCTCTAATTCTCTTAGTCTCTTAGTCTCTTAGTCTCTAAGTCTCTAAGTCTCTAATTCTCTAATTCTCTTAGTCTCTTAGTCTCTTAGTCTCTAAGTCTCTTAGTCACTAAGTCACCCATTCTTCCCATTCTCCCATTCTCCCATTCTCCCATTCTCCCCATCTCCCTTTCTCCCCATCTCCCCATCTCCCTTTTTGCTAAAGAAATGTATTTCTTTATTTAGAGCTGAACAGCGAGTCGACGAAATCAAATCTGTTGAAAACAAGCAGATCTTCAAGTTTTTCGCCGATGCCGATATATTTCACCGGTATTTTGAACTGATCTGAAATGCCGATCACCACTCCGCCTTTTGCAGTACCGTCGAGCTTTGTGATTGCCATAGCAGTAACACTGGTTGCAGCGGTGAATTGCTTTGCCTGTTCAAATGCGTTCTGTCCGGTTGACCCGTCGAGCACCAGAAGTACTTCATGCGGTGCGTCTGCTATAACCTTCTCCATCACGCGTTTAATCTTTGACAATTCTGTCATAAGATTAATTTTATTATGCAGTCTGCCTGCTGTGTCAATTATTACCACATCGGCAGATGTTGCAACAGCTGATCTCAGCGTATCATATGCTACAGATGCCGGGTCTGAGCCCATCTGCTGCTTTATAACAGGAACTCCTACCCTGTCGGCCCAGATCTGCAGCTGATCAATTGCAGCAGCTCTGAAAGTATCGGCAGCACCGATAACTACATTCTTGCCTGCCGCTTTAAACTGATACGCAAGTTTTGCTATAGTAGTTGTTTTGCCTGCGCCGTTCACTCCAACTACCATGATGACATATGGAGTACTTTTTAATGTGGAGAAGTCAGAATCAGAATCATTCTGATTTTTTTCAAGCAATGCAACAATCTCTTCTTTGAGGATTGTATTTAATTCACTGGCATTAAGATATTTATCTCTGGCAACTCTCTCTTCAATAGCTTTAATGATGCTAAGGGTAGTTGTAACACCGACATCTGAAGAGACCAGTACTTCCTCAAGATTATCGAGCACTTCCTCGTCTACTTTGGATTTACCAGCTACTGCCTTCGAAAGCTTATAGAATACGCTTTCCTTGGTTTTCTCGAGACCTTTATTCAGGCTCTCTTTCTTCTCTTTTCCCAGAAATCCCAGCAAGCCCATCTATTGGATTGAATTATTGAACATTAATTATAAAAAAAGCTTCCTTCCGCTAAGAAGAAAGCCATAAATATCTTAAAAAGCGATAATGTTACTTCTTTGTGAAGAAGTCTTTTACATGATCATTATGAACGATCTCTTCTTTGAAAAGATATGCACCAGATTTATCTGATTTGGTCATTTTAATGCACTTTGTAAATGATTTACCCGCTCCTGTCTTAAGTGCTGCAACAACTTTTTTTGCCATGATTTAAAGTTTTACTTGATTTCTCTGTGAAGTGTATGTTTTTTAAGAATTGGATTGTATTTCTTCCTCTCAAGACGATCAGGAGTATTCTTCCTGTTCTTTGTGGTTATATATCTTGATGTACCGGGTTGTCCACTCTCTTTGTGCTCAGTACATTCCAGTATCACCTGTTGTCTGTTACCTTTAGCCTTCTTTGCCATTTCTATCCAGTGTTAATAATTCAAAATGTAACCTTTTTCTTTTGCTTCTTTCAAAACAGATGTTAATCCGTTTTTACTTATAAGACGAATACCCGAAGCTGATATCTTAAGCGAAATCCACCTGTCCTCTTCCGGAAGGTAATATTTCTTAACAAAAAGATTAGGATAGAATTTTCTCTTAGTCCTTCTCTTAGAGTGCGAAACGTTGTTTCCGACCATCGCTTTTTTCCCTGTAACCTGACAAATTCTTGACATGAATGTTTGTTTTTACTTCTTTACTAACGTTTGTCCTTTTTAAACGAAGCGCAAAATACGTGATTTTTATCTTATTAAACAAATAATTAAACCACTTTTTTTATTGCGTATGTTCTCTGATGGCTTAATTATTGATTATCTGCTTTCTGAGCAGGTTCAAAGAAACCAGAGAAAACCTTCTGATATTGATAATACGGTCATTTCCGAATGATCGTTTCTCTGTAACAACTCCATTTTCCGAAGCCACTGCAATCCAAAGAGTTCCGACAGGCTTCTCTTCTGTCCCGCCATCTGGTCCGGCTATACCCGAAGTAGCTACAGCCAAGTCAGTTTTAAAAAGCTTTCTTGCTCCTTCAGCCATCTCAATTACTGTCTGCTCGCTCACAGCGCCGTATTTTTCCAGTGTTTTAAGCTCTACCCCCAGTAATTGCGTTTTTACAGCATTGGCATATGCTATCACCGATCCTTTGTAATACAATGAACTGCCTGCAACACTAGTGATTAAATGCGCTATTTCGCCGCCTGTGCAGCTTTCAGCAGTACAGATAGTCTTTTTACTCGATTTTAGAAGATTGCCGATCACCATTTCGAGCGACTCCTCGTCTCCTCCGTAGATAAATTCCGGTATGATCTTATAAAGCTTATCAGATTGTTCATCAATCAGCTTAAGCAATGAATTATGGTCATTTCCTGTTCCGGTAAGTCGAAGTTTTATTACACCGGATTCAGGCAGATATGCCAGCTTTATGTTTTTGGGTAGCGCTGATTCAAATGGTTCAAGAATCTCGGCAAGTTTCGATTCAAATGTACCATATGTCATTATATTTCTGTGGATAATGACTTGTGAAGTAAAGCGTTTGTTTAACTCAGGAAGTATTATTTCTTTCATCAGATGCTTCATCTCATTCGGTACTCCGGGCATTGAGATAAAAATTGTGTTATTCTTTTCAAACCACATACCAGGAGCGGTTCCGGAGGAATTTTTAAGTACTCTGCATGATGCAGGAACTTCTGCCTGTTTACTGTTTCTTTCATTCATTGGGAAACCACGATGCTTAAACATCTCCTCAATCATCTGAAGAACTTCAGTGTTCATCACAAGATAGGTATCAAAAAATTCGCAGAGAGTTTGCTTTGTTATGTCATCACTTGTTGGACCAAGGCCTCCGGTTATGAGCACCACATCTGTTTTTCCAGCGACTTCAGATAAAGCGTTTAAAATATCCTCTCTTCTGTCGTGAATCGAGGTCATGCGCATAACGTCAAATCCTGATTTACTTAATTCCGCACCCATCGATGCCGAATTGGTGTTTATTGTTTGTCCTATAAGGAGCTCATCTCCTATTGTTATTATTGAAGCTTTCATATTGCAAATCTATTGATTTTCTTTGTTATTCTATTTTTGTAAATTCAACCACAAAAAGCAAAATGAACAAAAAGGACCACATTCATCAGACTGAAATATTTGTAAAAGAGAATTTAAAGGATTACGACAGCGGTCACGATTGGTGGCATATAGCCAGGGTAAGAAACCTCTCAATGTTCATAAACAGCGAAGAAAACCTTGCTGATCCTTTCCTTGTTGACATAACCGCCCTCCTGCACGATAGTGCCGATTCTAAATTCAAAGGAGCAGAAATTGGAAAAGGTTATCAGGTTATAAGTGAATTTTTGGAAAAGAATGGAATGTCAGATATAAATGACCGGGTACTGAAGGTTATCAGGAACATTTCATTCAGCAGCAGGCATAAATCGGAAGGCAGCAATGATCCGCTTTTATGGGTGATACAGGATGCTGACAGGCTGGATGCTATTGGGGCCATTGGTGTTGCAAGAGCATTTAATTATGGCGGATTCAGAAATAATAAGATTTATGATCCTGAAGCTGGCACGTCATCTACAATCAGTCATTTCTACGACAAGCTCCTGTTGCTTAAAAGCATGATGAATACCATTCCAGGAAAAAGACTTGCAGTAGAACGTCATGAGTTTTTAGAAACTTACATTAAACAGTTTTACAAGGAATGGAATTTTGCCATAAAATAGCAAATGGCCGTTTATCAACGGCCATTTATTTGAGCGGGAAAAGGGATTCGAACCCTCGACCCTCAGCTTGGGAAGCTGATGCTCTACCCCTGAGCTACTCCCGCAATTTTCTAAACCACGACAAAAATAATGAATAGATTCATTTCAACAAATT
>JBBRSO010000050.1:0-20000 GCA_038245405.1 Bacteroidales bacterium | reverse complement strand
ACTCATATCGGCTGTCCAGACTCTTCTTTTTGTATTAATTGCAAACCCCATCCTGGGAATTAAAGGTTTATATTTCAGCTATTGGCTTGCCCTGTTTACCACAGCTTTTTGTGCCAATATGATCGGACTGAATATTTCAGCATCATTCAATTCCGCAATCACAATTTATATAGTGATACCACTGCTTATTATTCCGATGATGGTTCTTAGCGGTGCGATGTTTTCATTCGACAAACTAAACAGAAAAATCGGAAATGTCGAGAAAGTCCCGCTGATAGCCGAATTGATGCCTACACGATGGACATATGAAGCTCTGATTGTTACGCAATTCAAGGATAATAAGTACAGCACGACTCCCTTTACAAAGGATGGAGAAACATATTATGACCTTCAGAAGAAAATAAGTGGAGCTGATTTTAATAAGGTGCACAGACTTAAAGCAATGCGCGACGCCATTGATATCAGCCTATTTGAATACAGAAGCAATCCAAAAATTCTCGGGAACACTCAGGAAATCACTGTTACGAATCCAATACGCAAATTCAGCAAGCTGCTCCTGCTTCAGAATGAACTTATAAAAATGGCTTCAGTATATCACCTTCCTTCATTTAATTATTTGTCGGCCCTTACACCCTACGAATTTAATCCTGTGGTTGCTGATTCCCTGATGAAATATCTTGACAGGCAGGATAGAAATTTCGGATACATCTCAAATCTGGCAAATGACAAAAGGGATGAGTTTTATAATATCAACGATTTGAGGCTCAAAAAGCTCGAAGATGATTATTACAACTACAAGCTTCTTGAACTGGTCACAAAACCCTATGAGAGGAAAAAAATACTTCTGTATAATAACTCCCTTGTACAGAATACAGATCCGATTTATCTTGATCCCTATCAGAACGGATTCCTATCATTCAGAACACACTTTTATGCACCTTCAAAATATATTTTCGGATTTCAGACCGATACTTTTGTGTTTAATATTTCTCTTGTCCTGATTATCTCAATAGCCTTCTACTTTGTACTTTATTTCGAAATGCTGGGAAGAACAGTCAGATTTTTTGAGAACTTAAAATTCCGAAAATAAAAAATTTTGAGAATGTTGATAGTTTTTTTGTATTTTTGTTTTAACGTATCTACAATCCTAAATGAAAGGAAGAGTATTTTTATTGCTGCTGGTCGTAATTTTTGGATTTTCCTGTAGAAATTCAAACCCCAAAACAACTGAGTTTGTTTTTCCTCATTCGGATTCAGTCCCGATATCGGAGGCAGAGAAACTGAGTCCCGAAGCGATAGCCGATATCTCAAAGAATATCTCATCACCGGTCGAAATCGCTAATCTGCTGCAGAACCTGCAGGTTCCATTCTCTCAGGATTATCTTGCATCATCAATAGATGCCAACCGTCAGAGTACAAGTTTTGACAAAGCCTTAAAACTTGGAATACTGGGTGCCGACCTTGGATATTTGAACATGTACGAAAAAACCGGCTCTTCTCTTGATCTTCTCTCATCAATCAGAAAAATTGCTGAAGATATTAAAGTTGGACAATTTTTTGATTTTGAATCAATTAAACGTCTCTCAAAAAACAAATCCAATCTTGATTCACTGCTTTTCATTTCAATAGACTCATATAATAAAATTGATACTTACCTGCGAAGTGATGACAGGGGTCAGCTTTCGGCACTTATGATCATCGGGGTATGGATCGAAGGCCAGTATCTTTCCACACAAGTTGCCAGCAGATATCCTGATAAGATGCTCACCGACAGGATAGGTGAACAAAAAATAATATTAAATGACCTCCTCCTCCTGATAAGTCCTTATTGTAATCGCGACCCCGAGTTTATAAGATTATGTAAGGATATGCAGGATATAAAAGAAAAGTACCGCGACATCAGAATCAGCTACACACAAGGTGAGCCGGTAAGCTTTGAAAAAGAAGGTGGCCTTACCATTAAACAGACTGAATCAAGTGTTGTAACGATGTCACAGGAGCAGTTAAAGGACGTTATTGAAATTACAAAAAATATCAGAGACAGGCTAATTCTAAATAATTAGGATGAAAAAAATTATTTTATCTCTAACATTTCTATTTACACTAGGTTTTCTGTCATACGGTCAGATAACAGATCCGCTGATAAGTAACTGTGCTACAAATGCAGGCGCCAACGCGCGTTATCTGAAGGATTTCAGAATTCAACTCGGAAAAACAAGTGTCCAAACTGATTTAAGGTATAAGGCTAATATGTCGTTGTGGAAAAATACAAAATACAGGTTCACAATGTGCAATGCTGAAAATTCCAAAGGTCAGCTTGTTCTCATAATACGTGATGGTGCTAATAAACTTATACTTTCCTCACAAGATAAGAAAACTGGAAAGATATATTCATTCGTGGATTTTGAATGTCAGAAAAGCGGTATTTACCAGATAAGTTATGACTTCACCGACGGCGAGCAGGGATCAGGTGTGGGAGTCGTCTCTATGATCAAGTGAACATCATTTCAGATGCCAGATCTGAATTAACAGAACAAATAAAAGCAAAAAGGAAAATAGAATTTCCGGCAACATCTTCTTCTTTACAAATACAAAATAGTGAGTTAGGAAATAGCTAATCGGCATTGCTGTAATCCAAATCATCTCTATTGATACAGATGGAAGAATAATGTAAACGATTATTGAAATTATTAAGATCCAGTTCATAAGTGAAAAGGTCTTGCGCGACTTAATCTTCTTTGTATTCATCTGATTAAACACTTGTGCTATGCTCAGAACTATAAGTGCGCAGCAAAAAATCATAGTCACAATAGTAATTCTCTGAAACGGATAATATGTCGCTTTGGTAAACATGTTTTCACCAAAAATTTTCCAGAGCGATCCGACATCCTTTCCTGTAACATAATACAGACCGAATGTTATCAGGTACGGAGTCAATAGCCCTAATACTGAGATTACAATCTCTTTCAGATTACCTGTCCTGAGGAGAGCTATTCCAATAATTACAAGTAACCCAAACCATATGAGGTTAGCATAAAACAGGCTACCCGTGCTTATCAGCAAACCTGCATCAAAATAGCTGTACGCGGTTCCTGCGACATGATAGCCATCGAGGATCCTCATTACAGCAAGCATAAGAAATATAGATGCAGGCAAGACAGGATTAAGAAGTTGCTGATCAGGGAACATGCCACCTAAAAGAACATAAAAAAATGCAGGAAGAAAAGTCCTCTCATGTATGAAAAAGACGGTTGTATTGAAATTCACAAGGAGGAATGACATAAGAGATACCATCAAAAAGGAAAGTATCACTCCCACTGTATGGCTGTTGTGTATTACAGTCTTCAGGAGGCCATAGAGAGGCATCGGATCTGTCTCATAGATAAACCGGGGATGCAAACGCTGATTAAGCAGAGCGCTCGTCCAGATTGCCATAATAGTAATGATGATCAGCAAAATTACTCCCGGACCGGTTCTTTTGAATATCCTTAAAAGCATCGTTTATAAATCAAATCCAATATCTTTCCTGAAATATCTGCCTTCAAAAGTTAACACTCCCGCATTTCTGTAAGATGTGTCAAGAGCTTCTCTCATTGTTTTTCCCATCGATGTTACAGAAAGCACACGACCACCCGACGTAAACACGTTACCCGTTTTTCCCATTGTGCCCCCATGGAAGACCACACTTCCGAATGTATGATCAAATCCTTCAATCAATTTCCCTTTTTCGTAATCGCCGGGATATCCTCCTGAAACAAGCATAACTGTGGCAGCGAATTGCTCATCTATCTCAATTTTTCTGTCAGCCAGATCTCCGTTAGCCACTCCTTCAATGAGCTCAAACAGATCGGATTTTATCCTCGGTATTATTACTTCTGTCTCGGGGTCGCCTAACCGTGCATTATACTCAATCACATAAGGATTGCCACCAACATTTATAAGGCCAAAAAAAATAAACCCTTTATATATTATTCCGTCAGCTGATAACCCACTCATTGTAGGATCTATTATTCTTTCCTTCACCTTCTTCATAAACGACTGATCAGCAAATGATACCGGAGACACTGCTCCCATCCCGCCTGTATTCAGTCCGGTATCACCAACACCGATTCTTTTATAATCTTTCGCTTCAGGCAAAAGCTTATAGGTTTTGCCATCGGTAATAATAAAAACTGAGAGTTCTATCCCTTTAAGAAACTGTTCAATTACAACCTTATTTCCTGCCTTACCAAATTTTCCGTTAAGCATGGAGTGTACTTCCTTTTCAGCTTCCACCTGGTCGTTAACGATCACAACTCCCTTGCCTGCGGCCAGGCCATCGGCCTTAATAACATAAGGAGGTTCAAGTGTACTCAGATAACCTGAAGCTTCTTTTTCATTTGTTATATCGAAGCTTTTGTAAGCAGCCGTTGGAATATTATATTTTAACAGGAATGCTTTTGCGAAGTCCTTGCTCCCCTCAAGACGGGCAGCTGATTTATCCGGACCTATCAGTGGAATATTCCGGAGAGATTCATCACCGAGAAAAAAATCATGGATGCCTAAAGTAAGAGGTGCTTCAGGACCTACAATAACCAGATCTATCTTATTTGATAGGACTGCCTTCTTTACATCCTGGAAATTTTCAGGATCGATAGCAAGATTTACCCCAAGCTCTTGCGTACCGGCGTTTCCGGGACCTATAAATATCTTATCAACCTTTTTACTTTGAGCGAGCTTCCAGGTAATTGCATGTTCTCTGCCACCGGATCCCAGAATGAGAATATTCATTTTTAAGGAAATATTTTATTATTTCAAAAGTAGTATTTCATTCTGATAAACAAAATCAATAGTTTGAAAAGCATAAACTGAAAAATCTACTGCTGACAATATTTAGAGAAAGTCTCCATCACATTATCAACATATGTTTTAGATACAGGAATGTCAGCCACGGAAGGATTATCAAATTCCAGTTTAAGACCGTCTTTGTCCTTTCTGAGAACTTTTACTTTGTCGAAATTAACTATGAATGATCTGTGGCATCTTATAATCTCTGTTCCTGCGAAGCTCTCTTCTATTTTCTTAAGTGTATCCCGAAGGAGGTATTTTGAAACTTTGCCTTTATTGAGATAGCATATATTCACATAGTTTTCAGCAGATTCGAGATAGAGCAGATTTTCTTTCTTAATGGAGAATTTCAGGATTCCCTTGTCATCATAAAAGGGGATCATATTTCTTGAGTTATCAGGAAAAGGCCTGACCTCTCCCAACCTGTCAATCTGCTCCTTTTTATCACGCCATGAAAAATAAAGCCATAATATGGAATAAGGCAATAAAAGCACAAGCGCAGTATTTCTTGAAGAAATTTTTACCAGGTCAGAAAACAAACGGGTGTCGTTAAGGATAAACTTTTCAAAAAGAGCATAAACAAGCGCCATTGATAATACTTCGAAACCTATCCACAACAGGTATTGCAAGATATTTAAAGTATACTTTTTGCAAAAATGGTACAACAGAATGCGGCTTATCACAACAACAAGCACGCCTGTAAGTATGGTAAGACTGGAATATGTAAAAAACTGCAGACTAGTAAGAGTATACCACCTGTCTGCTCCGAAAGGTGAATACATATTAATAAAAACAAGAGCAAAAAGCGAGGTAAAAATTACCAGACGTACAATATTCTGTTTTTGATTAATATATGAAGGAATCGGTTTCTGAAAATCAACCATCTGAGTATTTATAATAAACTGTAAAATTAAGAAATTCTGAGTTTATTTCCTGATAAAAGAAATATCCTGCCTTTATCACATTGCAATTTCGTCCCTAATAATTGACTTATAGCCCACATTAGGAATTTTTATCACTCTTGTCCTACACCTGCCACATAAATTTGACTTCACTGAAAGTCTAAACTTTCTTTACAAAAATTAAGAGTCTATTAATGGAGTATACTAAAATATATAACGAACTCAAATCAATTTTCACATCCGGGGAAGAGGAAATTTCAATCCCCGGTTCAGAAATAAAAATCCATAATATTTTATTCAGGTCGGATATCACAAACGAGTTTTCAAATGTCAATGATAAAATGATCTCCGAGAACCTGTCATTTTCCTACCCTGTCTTTAGTCCTGCCGGGGAAAGCCACAAAGTAATATTGCTGCTCCATGGTCTTAATGAAAGGAGCTGGATAAAATATCTGGTATGGGCATATTATCTGGCAAGGAATACAGGCAGCTATGTTATTCTTTTCCCTATATCTTTCCACATAAACAGGTCTCCATCAACATGGAAAGATCCAAGGGCAATGATGAGCTTCATGAAAGACCGGAACTCTACTCTCGGGAAAATAGAAAAACTTAGTTTTGCAAACGTAGCTCTCAGCAACCGGCTCACAGAGGATCCAATGAGATTTTTTAAATCAGGATACCAGACCTCAAATGATATTGTAAAGCTTCTGACTTCGGTACGGGATGGAAAACATGAGCTCATTCCCGCAACTGACAGATTTAACATTTTCGCCTATTCAATCGGCGCTTTTCTGGCCGAGATAATTTTAATGGGAAATCCTGATAAGCTTTTTACCGAATCAAAGCTTTTCATTTTATGCGGCGGTTCCGTTTTCAGTAATATGAACGGATCTTCAAAATTAATCATGGACAGAGCCGCATTTGACAGGGTATATAGTTATTATATGAATGAGTTTGAAACAATACTCACGGGAGAAAGTCCTCTCGTGGATTTTCTGAGCTCGACACAGATAGGATTGGCATTCAGATCGATGATTGACCTGTCAAGACTCAAATCATTCAGGGAGAATATTTTAAACAAATTAAAGGATCAGATCCATTCCATATCATTGCTGAAAGATTCAGTCATTCCAAGCAAAGGGGTGATTTCAACGCTTGATATCTCTCAGAAAAAAGATTCTGTTGAGATATGGGACTTCCCATATCCTTATACTCACGAAAACCCATTTCCAATTTTCGATTCCCCGCTTTCTGATAAGGTTGATTACTGGTTTGAGAAAGTCTTTGTACAGGCAACTCGCTTTCTGGCATGAAGGTTACTGGATTTCATACTTAAATTCGAAACCAATTCCTGTTGCGAATGTTATGAACTCGTCAAGAAAATCAATTGCAGAAGAAGCCGGCTTATCATGCAAAACAATTATCGACCCCGGTCTGATTTTCTCTTTCAGCACTCGTAGGGATCTCCCGGCTCCGAATTCAGAATCAAAATCATAAGGCATTACATCCCAGAAAACGATCTTAAATCTTTTTTTCAGCTCTCTGTATTGTTTTAATTTCAGACGCCCATAAGGAGGCCGGAACAGCTTATCTGATGTAAAAGGTGATGTCTTCAGCACATCAGAAATATATTCCTTTGATTCAGTTCGCCAGCCGTCAGTATGATTATACGTATGATTTCCTAAGAGATGACCCGCTTCAAGGATACTGGTTATCAGATCAGGATGTTTTCCGGCTTTCACACCATTACAGAAAAACACAGCTCTTACACCGTGTCTTTTCAGGATCTTGAGAATTACAGGGGTTGAGACAGGATCAGGCCCGTCATCAAATGTCAGGTACAAAATCCGGCTATTTGTCTTTACCCTGAAGATCGCCTCAGGGTAAAGACAATATGCCGGAAATCCTGGCCTGAAAAACCGCATATCAAGTTATTTTGAAGAATACAGCTTACCGTAATAATTATTTATTTCCGGTTCCATGGTCTTGCTTAGTGAATCTAACTTCAACCTGACCGACATATTATAAATATCGAGTAAACTTTGCATATTTATCCCCGTAGGATATTCCAGACCATATCTCGTCTCAGGTCTTAAGGCAATGGCATAGTCGAGATATTCTTTAGAGTACTTAATAATATCGTTCATTAGTTTATTTCCCTCATCTGTTTTCCCTGCCATTATCAGTACTTCTGCAATTCCTATTGTGAAGAAATCATTAGGCATTTTACTGGCAGGAACTATTTCAAGGCCGCGATGTGCTACTTCCACAGCTTTCACCGTATCTCCCTGTTCAAGGAGTGATTTTGCAAGTATGCCGAAGAGGCGCCTGAAATTGCTGAACATTCGCTTATTATTCTCGTCGAGATAGACTGATGGATCGGCAGCATTGCCCCATTTGAATTTATTCATCATATTATCGTACATAACCATCGGATCAACCATTCCGAATTCACCTTGCTCAGGTTTATCGATTTTTATTGGTTCTACATGGTATGCGAGTCCTTCCTGTACGAAATATTTCTCCAGACCTTTATATTGTGTTGAAGGAACCGTTGTTGAATAATAGATCGGTCTTTCCCATTTGTTTGTTGAAATGAGGTCCATAATCGCCAGATCGCCTTTAAAGGCATCTTCATCCGGATATTCCCAAATCAGCGGTGAGACCAGTCTGTTCTTATAATATTGCCTTACGGTACCATTGGAAAGTACCTTTGCTGAATCTACATCGACAATGAATTTATTGGCTGGGATATAGTTTACAAAATCTCCTCTCCCGCTCAGATCAACTTTATATTTACTATCGTCGGATCCTGCAAACTGAACTATCTCCTTCAGGTTAACGGGTTTATCCACCCTGTTGCTAACTGGAAGCTGTTCGCGTTTACCTTCAATATATTTCTCAGCCGGAAGGGAGAGAGGCATTGGTGCAGATTCATAAGCCTTTTGTCTCATCATTTCAATGTACCAGCCAGCCTGAATATAACTGAGGTTAGCAACACGAATGTCGGTTCTTACACCTTCTACGTCCTGATTATACCATACCGGAAATGAATCATTATCTCCGTAGGTAAAAAGGATGGCATTAGGATCGCACGATTTAAGATAATTAGCGCCTATATCGCGCGCTGTATACCGGCCGGAACGATTATGATCGTCCCAGTTCTGTGTCGCCATAAGAATCGGTGCGGCTGCTATAAGAGCTACAAATGTAACTGCAAGCGAAATTTTATTGTTGAGGTATTTCTGCAGATTCTCATAAACGAACATGAATCCTATTCCAATCCAGATCGCAAAGGCATAAAATGAACCAACATATGCATAATCCCGCTCCCTTGGCTGATTGGGATATTGGTTCAGATAGACAATTATCGCAAGACCAGTCATGATGAAAAATGCCATAACCAACCAGAATCCTTTCTCATTCCTTTTATAATGCCAGTACATTCCTGCCAGGCCGATAAGAAGGGGAAGAAAGAAATATTTATTGTTTCCGGGGTTGGTTTTGAGATCCTCCGGCAGCTTATCAAGTTTTCCGAGTCTGGCTTCATCGATAAATTTTATCCCGCTTATCCAGTTCCCGTTTATTGCATTTCCGTTTCCCTGAATATCATTTTGTCTTCCTGCAAAATTCCACATGAAATATCTCAGGTACATGAAACCTATCTGGTATCTGAAAAAATACCGAAGATTCTCGCCAAAAGTAGGAATTACAACAGTCTGCTTTTCTGAGCCTGAGCCAAGGGAATATTTTTTCCCAACAACCTTACCCCAGTATTTGTACGCGTTTTCATGATCAGCTTCCTGACTATACATACGCGGAAAAACAGTCTCAAATTCTTTCTCATATTTATATTCAGGATGATAATATGGTTCATATTTACCATTCACCTTATTATATCCTGCAATAACTCTTTTTACATCAATTGCCCTCGCATTGTAGTAGTTCCCATAAAACTTAGGAGCGCTTCCATACTGCTTCATATTAATATAGTACGACAATGAAAAGATGTCGGACGGGTTATTCTGATTCATTGGCGGTCGTGCTGAGGATCTTATCATTATGGCAGCATAAGATGAGTAGCCAATCATAATTACCAGCATGGAAGTTAATACATAATTCATTATCACCCTCTTATGGTTCAGGGAATAATAGATCCCATAAGCCAGAGCACCGAAAATCAGAATAAGGAAAAAGAAAACACCACTGTTGTAGGGCATACCCATTACATTCACAAACAGTAATTCAAACCAGCCTGCAACCTGGGGTACACCGGGTATTATAACAAACACCATCAGCCAAAGCAATCCAAGCGCAACAAGCGTTGTTTTGATGACACCGGCGCGGGTAATCTCGAATTTTTTAAAGTAATAAACAAAGACGAGCCCGGGGATTATCAACAGATTAAGTCTGTGTACCCCCAATCCTAATCCCATTATATAGGCAATAAGAATTATCCATCGGCCTGAATATGATTCTTCAGATTCTTCTTCCCATTTCAGCATTCCCCAGAAAACTATTGCGATAATAAGTGATGAGAGTGCATATAGCTCGCCTTCAACAGCAGAAAACCAAAACGTATCTGAAAATGTATAAGCGAGAGCACCCACCACCCCACTGGCGATGACAGCGGGAACATGCTTTGATTCAAGATCCTTTCCGTTTACAAATACTTTCCGTGTAAGGTGAGTGATTGTCCAGAAAAGAAACATTATGGCAAAACCGCTGCATATTGCAGAAAGAGCGTTAACCATAACTGCGACTTTTGTAGTATCGTTTCCGGCGAAAAGTGTTGCAACCCTGCCCATCATTAAAAAGAGCGGTGCGCCCGGAGGATGTCCTACCTGCAATTTAAAAGCTGAAAGAATGAATTCCCCACAATCCCAGAAACTAACTGTAGGCTCGAGAGTCAGCATGTAGACTAAAGTGGAAAAAATAAATACAAACCATCCGGTAAGGTTGTTCCACCGACGGTAATTGCCCCAAATTGAATCCATAAATGAATTGATTTAATAATTATCAGAACAAAGAACGTAAAAAAAAATTATATGACTTAATTTATAATCCCAATTAACAACACTTTAACCATATAGCTTTTTTCTTATATTCCATAATGATACACCTTATTACATATACGGTTCAGTTGAAAAATTATTTTTTGTCGTTTACCGATTCCTGTAAAGAAGAAATATCAAACTACAGGAAATATCTCCATGGTCGTTCCTTCCAGTAATCTCCGGAGTAATCGATCCCTATTCTCTTTCCGCTCTTTACTACGTGAATTCCCGCGGTGTTTTCGAACCATATCCTTTCTGATTGAGTGATATCTTCACCGTTATAGGATTTGTTTATCCCAAGTGATTTTGTGAGTCTTCCCGGTCCGGGGTATTCTTCAACACCCCTTATAAGCACTGCCTGAGGATTATCTTTTTCTCCGGTTACAATGTTCAGCATCCAGTAAATACCATATATAAGGTATACGTAAAGCCGGCCGCCTTCCTGAAACAATATCTCTGTGCGTGGAGTCCTTCCCTTGCAGGCGTGACATGCCATGTCCTCTGTGCCGCGATAAGCTTCCACCTCGGTAATCCTGAAACGGCCGGCAGATCCGTCGTTTAGCCTGACAACCAGTAATTTTCCGGGCATCTCAGGCGCAATATCGAGGACATCTCTGATAAAAAATTCTTTTGTAAGTCTTTCTCCTTTTACCATTCTGATCAATATTCGATTTTATCTCCCATTTCATTCCATTTCCTGAATACTTCTTCCCCTCCCGATACCGACATTCTTATGAATTTTATTAATCTAACGGATGGGTCAAGAGCAATCTCATCATATATCAGCTTATCGCTGAAACCAGCACCTTCGGCATCTGTACGATCGCACGCGTAGACAACTTTTTTTATGCCCGACCAATAAATAGCTCCCAGACACATGGGGCATGGTTCGCAAGATGTATAAAGCGTGCAGTCTTCCAGATTGAAAGTCTGCAAAGATGATGAAGCCATGCGTATTGCCAGTATTTCAGCATGAGCAGTCGGGTCGTTATTAAGAACCACCCGGTTTGTCGATTCAGATATTATTTTATTTCTTTTTACAATTACTGCACCAAAGGGACCGCCTCCGGTTTCCATTCCCCCGGAAGCTATTTCTATTGCTCTGAGAAGAAATATTTTATCGTTTTCCATTTAACAAAATCAGTTTAAATCCATCAACCACAAAGATCACAAAGATTTTTACAAAGATCACAAAGGAAATCTTTGTAGAAATAGATTTTGTGCTCTTTTGTTCCTTGTACTTTGTGTCCTTTGAGCTCTTTAACTTTGAGTCCTTTGTGGTTAAATTTTTCTATAAATGAGATACAAAATTAACCTACTTTTGCTTATCAAAAATAAAATCTGTAACGATTTCTTTTTTTTTAGGAAATATGTTGTATTTTTGCAGACCTCAAAATAATGGGGTAATTACATTAAATATAAGTGTATCAATTTAAAAATTAAGAACTAGTGAACACCTTAAGCTATAAAACAGTATCAGCAAATAGCGCTACTGTAAACAAGGAATGGGTAATTATTGATGCTGAAGACAAGGTTCTCGGAAGACTTGCAACAGTTGTAGCCTCAATGCTTAGAGGTAAGCACAAAACCAATTTTACTCCCCATGTTGATTGCGGCGATAACGTAATTGTAATCAATGCCGAAAAGATTAACCTTACGGGTAAAAAATGGTCTGATAAAGTGTATGTACGTCACACTGGCTTCCCGGGAGGTCAGAGATTTACAACTGCTGAAGCCCTTCTGAAGAAGAATCCAATTGGGCTGGTGGAGAAAGCAGTAAAAGGCATGCTTCCAAAAAACAGGCTCGGTGCTGAGCTTTACAGGAATTTACATGTTTACGCAGGAGCAGAACATGTGCATGAAGCACAGAAACCAACAAAAATTGAAATTTAAAATATTTTAAGCAGGAAATATGGAAACAATCAATGCTCTTGGAAGAAGGAAAGCAGCAGTAGCCCGGGTATATTTAAGCGATGGCAAAGGTAAAATAATTGTTAATGGCAGGGATTACAAAGAATATTTTGGTGCTGAAACACTTCAGTATGTGGTTACGCAGCCTCTGGTTCTTATGAATGCTGTTGACAAGTATGATATCAATGTCAATCTCGATGGTGGTGGTGTTAAGGGACAGGCTGAAGCTCTCCGTCTTGGTATAACAAGAGCCCTCATCATAATGGATGCTGAATGCAAAGGCAAACTTAAAGCTGAAGGATTTGTAACACGCGACCCTCGCGAAGTTGAAAGGAAGAAACCCGGACAGCCAAAAGCCCGCAGGAGATTCCAGTTCAGTAAACGATAGAATTTAAAATCAGTCGATATAGATGCAGGTTTAGTATCTAAATTGTGGAGACTCCCGCCAGTTGGCGGGGCTACTTTACAATTGATTGAAAAGAATGTAAACTTAAAAAAACTTAAAAATGCCAAGAACTAATTTTAAAGAATTACTTGATGCAGGTGTGCATTTTGGACATCTGAAAAGAAAATGGAATCCGGCTATGGCCCCATATATTTTCATGGAGCGTAACGGTATTCATATTATCGATCTCGAAAAAACAGTAGTAAAAATTGATGAGGCAGCTTCAGCCATGAAGCATATTGCCCGTTCAGGTAAAAAAATACTGTTTGTAGCTACAAAAAAACAGGCTAAAGAGATAGTTGCAGAAAAAGTAAAAGCAGTCAACATGCCTTACGTTACAGAACGCTGGCCTGGTGGTATGCTTACCAACTTCCCAACTATCCGTAAAGCAGTGAAGAAAATGTCGTCGATCGACAAAATGGCAACCGATGGTACCTTCATTAACCTTTCAAAACGTGAAAGATTACAGGTAACACGCCAGAGAGCCAAACTCGAAAAAACACTCGGAAGCATTATAGATCTTACCAGACTCCCGTCAGCGCTCTTTATAGTGGACGTTGCAAAAGAACATATTGCCGTCAGAGAAGCAAAAAGGCTCGGCATTCCCGTTTTTGCAATGGTAGATACCAATTCCGATCCATCCGATATAGAATTTCCGATACCAGCAAATGATGATGCTTCAAAATCTATCTCATTAATAATTGGAATTCTTTGTCAGGCAATTGAAGAAGGTTTGGGTGAAAGAAAACTCGAGAAAGACAAGGAACCTCAGCAGAAAGACAAAAAAGTAATGCGGAGAGAACTTCAGACAAAGGATATTCCTGCCGCAATAATTGAAGCTATTGTTGAAGAAGAGGAAGAAGTTGAAGTAGATGACGATGATTCTGATGAAGAGGAAGATATCGTTAAAGTAAGTGACGAAGCTGAAGAAGAATTATAGAAATTAATATTCGTAAAATCTTAAAGACATAATTATGGCTGTTATTAATGCTGCTGATGTTGCCAAACTGAGAAGAGTTACACTGGCCGGAATGATGGACTGCAAAAAAGCTCTCGAAGAATCTGAAGGCAACTTTGACAAAGCAATTGAAATAATTCGTAAAAAAGGACAGGCTGTTGCAAACAAGCGTGCCGACAGAGAAGCCACCGAAGGTGTTGTATTCTCAAAAGTAACTGCTGACGGAAAAACAGGAGCTATTATCGTCCTAAACAGTGAGACTGACTTTGTAGCGAAAAATGCTGATTTTATTGCATTTGCCACAAAATTAATTGATCTCGCTCTCGACAAAAAACCTGCTGATCTTGCAGGTCTTTTATCACTCCCTCTTGATGGTGGTATTGTTTCCTCAAAGATCATTGAGTACCTGGGTATTATTGGAGAAAAAGTAGAGCTCTCATATTATGAGAAAATAGAAGCAGCTCATGTTCAGGCTTATATTCATCCCGGAAGCAAGCTTGCAACACTTGTCGGTTTCACAAAAGCAGGCGCTGATGTTCAGATTTACAAGGATGTTGCAATGCAGATTGCAGCTATGAATCCTATTGCCGTAGATAAAGATTTCGTAAAACCTGAGACAATTGCCCAGGAGATTGAAATCGGAAAAGAACAGGCGAGACGTGATGGCAAACCTGAAGAAATGCTTGAAAAGATTGCTCAGGGTAAACTTGCTAAATTCTTCAAGGAAAGCACTCTCCTTAATCAGGATTTCGTAAAAGATAACAAGATGACTATCAAACAGTATCTTCAATCTGCAAGTAAAGACCTGACAGTGACGGATTTCAAACGTTATTCCTTAAATCTTTAGTACGTATGTTCATAATTCAATATCTGGTGGCGCTCTCGGGCGCCACTTTTTTTTGCAGATCTCGCTGAGAAGAACTTAAAGTCCTCTTCAGGGGAGGGGTGACCCGGTGGTTAAATAATGTTAAATGGCAAGAGGTAAGTATCCCAGCTTTTAACAAAATTTTTATTTCATTAGATTAATTCAATTAGTTTAATAAATTTGTTCATTACATTTATTAAATAAAAATTCCTATACATAACGAAAAAAAAACCTACTACATGAAAGAACAATCAAATAGCAGTTTGAGGATGGGTATGACCCTAATGTTAATGATCTTTTTTATCTTCGGATTCATTACCAATTTCAACATTGCTTTAAAAGACGAGGTTCAAGCAACCTTCCATTTGAGCAACGTCATGGCAAACCTTGTTAATGGAGTATTCTTTTTCGCATATTTTGTATTTTCATTCCTGTGCGGAAAAATTATTAAGAAAACCGGTTATAAAATGGGACTTATAATAGGATTACTCCTTATAAGTGTCGGTAGCTTTTTATTCTATCCTGCTGTAGCCGTGCCTTCATATGCACTCTTCCTTTGTGCAGTATTTGTAATGGCAACAGGAGTGGTTTTTCTTCAGACCGCTGCAAATCCATATGTTGCTGCTCTGGGTTCGGAAGTAACAGCTTCATCACGACTTAATCTTGCACAGGCATTAAACGGACTGGCTACTACAGTTGCTCCTTTTATAGTTGGGATTTTTGTACTTACACCTGCTGCTATTGCAATGGGACCAACAGCAGTTCAGACTCCATTCCTGATCATCGGTGGAATCGTGTTATTGATCGCTATCGCTATCTTCTTAATGAAGCTTCCTGAAATCATTGTTGGAGAAGAAGTAGTAGGAAGAAAAAGCATTTGGAAATATCCGCATGTTATTTTAGGCGCTTTTGCAATATTCTTTTATGTTGGGGCAGAAGTTGGTATTTCGACGGCTATCGTTCCTTATCTTAAAGAGAGCGGAATGATGATTGGTGAAGCTGCAAAATTGGCTGCAATGTACTGGGGTGGTGCTATGGTTGGTCGTTTCCTTGGGTCTATCAACCTCAGCGCAATGGAAAGTAAAAAGAAAATGTCATACTCTGCCGCTGTAATCGTATTGGCATTTTTTGTTGGCTGGTTAGTTACAAGCAGCCAGATTAAAGACGGTTCTTTTGTTTTCATTTCACAACCTGTAAACGGTCTTATATTCTTAGGTATCGCTGTTGTTAATTTCCTGGCAATGAACCTCTCAAAAGGAAGAACAAATGTTATGCTTGGTGTTTTCGCTATTATAGGAGCAGCATTGGTATTTTCAGCCACAGTTCTTGGTGCACATGTTGGTATCTGGGCTCTTCTTTCAATAGGATTCTTTAACTCTATTATGTTCCCGAATATTTTTGCACTTGGAGTAAAAGACCTTGATAGGTTTGAAATGCCAATGGCTTCTGGTATTATAAATACAATGATTGTAGGCGGATCCGTCATTCCTTTGGTAATGGGATATTTCACCGATACTATCAGTGTACGCGCTGCTCTTCTGGTGCCTTTGATATCTTACCTTTATATTACCTTCTTCTCATTTAAGGGAAGCAAAATCAGATAACTAAATGCGTTACTAATATTAAAAAATGAAAAAATGAAAAGGGTATCTATCGGAATTGATATAGGTGGAACAAATACCGCAATCGGAGTAGTTGACAGTGATGGTAATGTGCTGTATGAAAGAAAACCACAGATGCATACTCCGCAAAAAATGGAAAACCCACATATGACTCAGGCAGTTTCTGATGCATTAGTCAGCAAATATGTGAGTGATCTGACTACTGAGATTAAAAAAGCCATAGAGGTAGTAAAACAGATCAACCCTCAGCTGGAAGTTATGGGAATCGGTATCGGTGCTCCAAATGCAAATTACTATACGGGAACTATTGAGTATGCTCCAAACCTGCCCTTTGTAGGTGTTGTTAATTTTGCATCACTCATACATAATAATTTCCCGGAATTTAAATATGTAAAACTGACTAATGATGCCAATGCAGCTGCTCTCGGTGAGATGATCTATGGTGGTGCAAAAGGGATGAAAAATTTTGCAATGATGACTATAGGTACCGGACTTGGAAGCGGTTTGATTGTTGACGGCGATCTGGTATATGGTTCAGATGGTTTTGCAGGAGAATGCGGACACGTAACCGTTGTTCCTGAAGGACGGCTCTGTGGTTGTGGTGGCCTTGGCCATCTTGAAGCTTATTGCTCAGCTACAGGTATGAAGCGCACCGTTTATGAGCTTCTGGCAAAATACAACCCTTCAGAAAGTCCTCTTTTGAATATCCCAATGAGCGAGATGTCGTCTAAAATTGTTTTTGAAGCTGCTGAAAAAGGCGATAAAATTGCCAAAGAAGTTTTCCAGGTAACCGGCGAAATTCTTGGACGTGCTCTGGCCGATACAGTTCATTATCTTAGCCCTGAAGCGATCTTCCTTTTCGGAGGCGCAACTGCTGCTGGCGACTACATACTAAAACCTACAAAAGATAGTATGGAGCGCCATTTGATGCCGGTTTTCCGCAATAAAGTTAAAATTCTTTTCTCAGAGCTGAAAGAAAGCTCGGCAGCTATCCTCGGAGCAAGCGCTCTGGTATGGAAAGAAATAGAGAAAAGCAAATAATAGTTCAAGTCTAAACATAGAAAATCCCTGATCATCTGATCAGGGATTTTTTTTAAGTTTATCTCCCCGACGAAGTCAAAATCAATTTGCGAACCTTGGGAATGAAGGAAGGATTTATTAATTTCGTTGCACTAAAAATTCTGCCAGTAAACCGGCAGGAAGAGAACACAATACTAATGCTCAAAAATAACTGATCATTATGCGATATTCCAGAATTCTGTTAAAACTCAGTGGAGAATCTCTCTCAGGCACTGGTAGTCATGGCATAAGTGATACTGTGCTGAGTGAATATGCCCGTCAGGTAATTGAAGTGGTGAATAAAGGCTGCGAGGTGGCAATAGTAGTCGGAGGAGGAAACATTTTCAGAGGCCTGAGCGGAACAGAATCAGGTTTTGACAGAGTGAAAGGCGACCAGATGGGCATGCTCGCCACAGTAATAAACAGTCTGGCTCTCGAAAGTGCAATTATCAGAACCGGTGCAAAAGCCAAAGTCTTTACCTCCATTAGAATGGAACCTGTAGGGGAATTATATGTCCGCGACAAGGTGCTGGAGGCCATGAAAAATAAAACAGTCTGTATACTTTCAGGCGGAACAGGGAATCCTTTCTTTACCACTGACACTGCTTCTGCACTCAGGGCAGTTGAAATTGGCGCTGACGTTCTTCTTAAAGGCACGCGTGTTGACGGAGTCTATTCTTCAGATCCGGAAAAAGACACTCATGCGGTTAAATATGACGTCATTTCATTTGAAGAGGTAATAAACAAAAGACTCAAGGTGATGGATTTAACAGCGTTTACCATGTGTCGTGAAAACAATCTGCCTGTTATCGTATTTGATATGAATGAACCGGGAAACCTGAATAAAATAATTGATGGTGAAAAAATCGGAACATTGGTTTCAATGTAGGTATTCCGCCTAATTTATTAATTTTGTTGAAGCTGAGCATCATATTTATTATTACTATCTAACCTGAACCTATATGAACGAAGAAATTGAACTGATTACCGAAGAGACCAGGGAAAGAATGGAAAAAGCCCTCGAACATCTTGAGCATGAACTCGCACGCCTACGTGCAGGAAGATCTAATCCAGCTCTTCTCGATGGTGTAACAGTTGACTATTATGGAGTTAATTCACCGCTTACACAGGTTTCGAACATCAACACTCCCGATGCAAAAACAATCCTTATTCAACCATGGGAAAAGAATATGCTGGGGACGATCGAAAAAGCGATAATGGCCGCAAACCTGGGTCTTACTCCCGTAAATAATGGTGAAGTAATCCGTATCAGTATCCCCGCACTTACAGAAGAAAGACGGCATCAGCTGGTGAAACAGGTGAGAAATGAAGGCGAAACAGCAAAGATAAGTATCCGCACCGCCAGGAAATGGGCAAATGATGAATTAAAATCATTACTGAAAGAAGGCTTACCAGAAGATTCCGAAAAAGAAGCCACAGATATAGTACAGGAAATGACTCATTCCTACAATACCAAAATCGAAAAGGTTATGGCTGTGAAGGAAAAGGACGTAATGACGGTTTAATTTTCTTCCTCTGTGTTTCTCTTCTCTGTGTACCTGTCATTTTTTTAAATTATTTACACAGAGGGCCTATCTTACTCCTCGCAACCCCGAAGTGCAGTTCCTGCACATATCAATCATATGCCGGCCTGTCAGGATGCTCTTTCTGAAAATACGATATTTGGGTCCGTCCCATATATCCCTGAAAGAATCATTATTCAGATCTCCCATAACATATTCGGCATCCTTATCAAAACAACATGGTAAAACCTTCCCATCCCAGGTTATAACCGGATTAAACCAGAGACGTGCACACCGGTTATTAAATGAGCTTTTAATCCTGAAATGGCCATTCTCCGTTTCATACCTGCTGAATCTCTTCACCGAAGGGATCCATGTTAATATTTCCCGGCTATTTATTATTTGCATCGATTTCAGACTCAGTTTGGTTTTAACGGTTTCGGCTAATTTCTTAACCGCAGGTATCTGAGCTTCATTAAAACAATTAACAAGAAATTGGATTTCAATCTCCATTGAGGACTTTAATCTTTCCTTTGCGCGGGAAACATTCTTTAATCCTTCCAATACTTTGGTTAAATCACCGCCAACCCTGTACGTTGAATACGTCTTCTGATCGAGTCCATCTATTGAAATAATGAGCCTGTTCAACCCCGATCTGACAATCATATCCGCATTTTCTTCTGAAATATAATGTCCGTTTGTCGAAACAACTGTATGTATGTCTCTGCTGCTATAAAGAAATGTAGAAAACAAAGGATGCAACATTGGTTCTCCCTGGAAATAAAGGTTAAGGTTATAGAGATAAGGTCCCAGCTCTTTTATTACTTT
>JBBRSO010000049.1:0-20195 GCA_038245405.1 Bacteroidales bacterium | reverse complement strand
GGCCCGGTCTGGGATCTCAACTCTGTGTCTATCGTTACCGATGCCCTGCTGACTCGCTGGATTACTGCTCTCATTCTGTTATAAATATACTGATCAAATATATGCAATCAATTTCAAAATCATTTGAGTGTCGATTTATATTATATTTGCCAACTTATTACAACACCATGGATTACTTTACAATTGTAGTAATTGCCCTCGGTTTATCGTTCGATACATTCGCAGTTTCGTTGTCCTATGGTGTTTTAAGGAATGGAATCCTGTTCTGGCAAGCATCGTGGATAGCAATTGTACTGGCATTATTCCAGGGGGGGTTTACAGTTGCCGGATATTATCTGGGATCAATAATTTCAGAAACGCTAAAGACTTTTGATCACTGGATTGCCTTGGGATTGCTTTCATTTCTGGGTATAAAGATGATCGTCGAAGGATTGAATAGAGAAGAGAACGACGAAAAAAAAGATTACAACAGCACATTGGTTCTTTTCACAATAGCGGTGGGCACAAGTATCGACGCCTTCGCCGTTGGGATAAGCTTTGCACTTCTTTCGGTAAGAATATGGGAAGCAGGTATAGTAATTAGCACTGTAACTTTCCTTGCTTCGATGACTGCCATAAGGATTGGAAAATCAGCCGGTGAAAGACTGGGAAATAAAGTTGAAATAGTTGGTGGCCTGCTCCTTATTGCGATCGGAATAAAGATCTTTCTTGAACATATGCTGGCTTAATCCTTTTTCTTAGTCATTGCGGGGAGCGTAGCGGTGAAACAATCCGTTAATTTCATCTACCGTAGTCGATCAGAAATGCACCATTCTCCGCACTCTCTTCTCAAATACAGCCATTTCTGTAAACCCTATATACCTCAGCAATTCATATGCCTCATCGAAATACTGCGCAACACGAGATGGCATATGCGCATCCGAATTTACACATACCGGTACGTTTTCTTCACTGAACACATGAAGAAACCGCCTGTCGGGATAAAAGTCAGCAAGAGGCCTGTTCCTTCCGTTTGTGTTTACCTCGAAGGCAACATCAGCCTTTTTCATCGCTTTTGCAAGCTTCCTGTATAAAGGTTCATTATCCCCCGTTGGCTTATAACCATATATCCTTATCAGATCGCAATGTCCTATTATATCAAATAGGCGGGAGTTCACAGCTGTTATTACTGACTCAAAATATGATTCAAACAATTTGTCAATGCTCTTTCCTTCATAAAATTCCGGCCCCAGATCAACAGTTTTTTCTCCCAGATAATGAACAGAACCAATAACGTAGTCAAGCGGAAAGGGATGAAGAAAGTCATATATTTCTTTCTCTTTTCCTTCAAAGTAATCTACTTCAAGACCAATGCGTATTTTTATCCCTGTTACTGTATCTCTAAGATTTTCAAGATGATGTATATATGGAGATATATTTACCGGGTTCATATTCCAATCTTCCTGTTCCTTGAATAAAGTAAGATGTTCGGAAAAGCCTATCTCGCTGAGTCCTGCACTGATAGCAGGTGAAATATAGTCGTCGGGTAATGATCTACCGTCACTATAAGTTGAATGCATGTGATAATCAGTTTTGTAGACCATTTAAAGCAGGAAACCTAAATACAAATAATGCCCAAATATGGCAATAAAACAGATTGAATGATGATAATGTGTAGTGGAAAATGGTAAATTTGTGAAAATCTGAATAGGGTGAACGAAAAGAAAAAATCATGCTCATGCGCTAGTTGCGACTTTCGTGATGTTATATTCTCATATCTTAATGATTCTACTGTTGATGAATTATGTGATCACAAAGAGGAACAGTTTTTCCATAAGGGAGAAGTAATTAATCATGAAGGAGAAAAAATAAGCAATTTCAAATATCTTAAAAGTGGATTGGTTAAACTGTATCGGCGTACTCCAAATGGAGATGAACAGGTGATCACAATTACCAGACCGTTTGAATTTGTGAGCAATATGAGTATTTTTTCAGAGGAAAAATATCAATACTCGGTATCCGCACTCGAAGATTCAGTCGTTTGCATGGTAAAGCTTGATTTTATCAAAGAGCTTTTTATGAAAAACGGCGGATTTGCATTGGGTCTTTTAACAAAGATCTCCAGGCTGAATGATAAAATAATCGCTCAGACACTCGATATTCGTCAGAAAAATCTTTTAGGCCGGGTGGCATTTGTGCTGCTTTACTTTACGAATGAAATATATAAATCAAGGGTCTTTGATCTGCCTGTTTCACGAAAAGAGATTGCCGACTATATCGGGATGAGCACTGCCAACGTGATAAGGACTCTTTCAGATTTCAAGAAGGAAGGCATAATAAGAGTTTTCGGAAAGACAATTGAGGTTGTGGAAAAAGAAAAACTGGAATCAATTTCTAGGCACGGCTGACAGCAGCGAGCACTATTCCCTGATAATATTTTCCAGTGCCCTTTTCAGGTCTCCAAAGACGAAGGAATATCCGGCATCCCGAATTTTAGCAGAAGAAATCCTGTTACCTTTAAGGACCACTACAGACATTTCCCCCAGAACGGTGCGGAGTAAAAAATCAGGAACCGGTATTGGAAACAAACGCACCTTCATTGTCTGCGCAAGGCTATGGATAAACTCGCTATGTGTTACCTGCTGAGGGGTTACAGCATTATAGGCACCAATCATTAAATTGTCCTCAATTGCTTTGATATAAATATTACAGATGTCATGAATATGAATCCAGGGCATATACTGTTCACCCGAACCTATTTGAACAAGAAACCCGAATTTCGCCGGCATCATTAGTCTTGACAAGGCACTGTCTCTCTTATCAAGAACAACCCCTGACCTTATCTTCACTGTTCTAATACCGGCTCTTTCAAATGCATCTGCAGATTCCTCCCACAACTTACAGACTGAACCGAGAAAATCACCGGCAGGCGGGTCCGTTTCATTAAATATCTTCTCAGATGTTTCAGAACCATAAATTCCCGATGCTGAAGCAGAAATGAATCCCTTTAGATTTATTCCCAGCGATTTAACTGTTTCAAACAGAAATTCTGCAGAATTCACCCTGCTTTCCAGTATTTCACTTTTTCTTCTTTTCGTCCAGCGTTTTTCGCCGATATTTGCTCCTGCAAGATGAACAATAAAATCAACACCCTCAAAAGCCTCAGGATCTGCATACCTCTTTTCCGGATCCCAGATAAAGGATCTTACTCTTCCTCCTTTTATTGTTTTCCGGGAAAGATGGGATACACTATAACCTTTTGCCAGCAATGAGGACGTTAGATGTGTCCCGATCAGTCCGCTCCCTCCTGTTATCAGGACTGAGATATTGGAACCCGCACTTTTATTTGTTTTATAATCTGACATACAAGTGGTTAATATGAATTATTTTCAAAATTAGAAAAATCACGAAGAATTTAGGACTTTTTAACACATAAATATTAAAAAGATATTTTAATATTGTGTCCTTGAAAAATCCGGGCGTTGCAATACTTTATGTATCATGGAGCAAAAGGGATAATTGCATCTTTCGCTATTTTAATTTAAATTTATAGGTTAATCAGTTTAAATCATATAATTAAAAATAGATCTTATGGCTACTCAGAAATCAACAAAAGGAATCATTGCTATTCTGACAGGCGGGGGCGATGTCCCCGGACTTAATCCGGCTATACGTGCCGTAACAATTCGCGCAAACAGAGAAGGATATAAAGTTATCGGACTACGACGGGGTTGGGCAGGTATTACTGAACTTATCAGGGATGTCAAAGCAGACAACAGCAATAATTTTCAGATTCTGACCGATGATATAGTAAATAAAGCCGGACGTACTGGAGGAACTTTTTTGCATACTTCAAGAACCAGACCAAGCCACATGTCGAAGGAAAGCGTCCCTGATCATCTGCAGTCATCATATAATGCAGAAGTAAATGATCTTACACCCGAGATTATTAAGAATCTTGAGTGGCTTGGTGTTGATTATCTTATTCCAATCGGCGGAGACGATACATTAAGCTACGGAGTACACCTGTACAAAAAAGGCGTTAATGTAGTTGCCATTCCGAAGACCATGGATAATGATGTTCCGGGTACGGATTATTGCATCGGATTCAGTACATGCGTTACAAGGACCATTCAAATGACAAACAGTCTGAGAACATCTGCAGGTTCGCATGAAAGACTTCTTGTTCTCGAAGTATTCGGACGATATGCAGGCTTCACAGCCATGCTGCCTACAATGGCCGGTGCTGCAAACAGATGTGTGATACCCGAATTTGAATTCGATATTGATCTCCTTACAAAGCTGCTGGTTGAAGACAGGAATCATAATCCAAGCAGGTATTCTGTTGTTCTGGTGTCTGAAGGAGCTATGTTCAAAGGAGGCGAGATGGTCTTCTCCGATAGTGAGAAAGATGCTTATGGACATGCAAAGCTCGGTGGTATCGGTGATATGGTTTCTGCCAAACTTAAAGACCTTTCTCCAAAATACAATAAGGGAAAGACAATAAATGTTATTAACCAGAAGCTTGGCTACATGGTCCGTGGCGGTGATCCTGATGCTCTCGATTCAATAGTTCCGATGGCTTATGGAAATCTTGCTCTCGACCTTATCCTGAAAGGTGTGCATGGCAGGATCGTCGTTCTCAAAAACGGCAGATATGATAATCTCCCTATCGATGTTGTGACTTCTTCTAAAAAAGTTGTAAAGGTTGCAGATTATTATAACGTTGAAAGACTAAGACCTTTCTATCACAGTTTCGAGATGAAGCCTTTCCTTCTGATGGCATCGGACAGCTAGGGACAGGTCGTGACCTGTCCCTAGCTGTAGGGCTATGCCATGGCATGGCCCTACCCGTTTAATGTATTTTCTTTGCTTTTGTTCAAATTTCATCGATTGGAAAAAGGGATAGTATTAAAATCTACCGGAAGCCGCTATAAGATCCTTTATAACGATGGAAAAACAATTGACTGTTCAATAAAAGGGAAATTAAGAATAAATGCAGTGCGTACCACAAACCCTGTAGCTGTTGGTGACACTGTTCTGTTTGAAATTGAAAATAAAACCGACTCAGGTATCATAACCGAAGTTCTTGACCGGAGGAACTACATCTTACGGAAAGCTTCTAATCTCTCCCGTCATTCACAGATACTGGCTGCAAACATAGACCAGGTATTACTGATGATAACAATAATTCTTCCTGAAACACCTGTGGAATTTATTGATCGTTTTTTAATAACTGCCGAAGCGTACCGCGTACCAGCCAGAATTATTATAAATAAGACAGATCTATATGGTGAGGATGAGATCGTAAAAATGGAATATATAGAATCGATTTACAATAAAATCGGCTATGAAACTATCAGGCTTTCTCTTAAAAATGAAACAAACCTTGAGATACTGAAAGATCTGCTCAGAGGAAAAACAAGTCTTATATCAGGAAATTCCGGGGTAGGCAAGACTACACTTCTGAATATGCTTAATCCTTCGCTTCACCTGAAAACAGCAGAAATATCTGACTATCATAAACAGGGAAAACATATTACAACTTTTCCTGAGATGCACATAATGCCTTTTGGGGCGTATGTGATAGACACCCCGGGGATTAAAGGGTTTGGAGTGGTGGATATGGAAAAGAATGAGATCTACCATTTCTTCCGCGAAATATTCAGTATCTCAAAAGATTGCAGGTTTAATAACTGTCTTCATCTCGATGAGCCCGGATGTGCTGTAAGAAGCGCGGTAGAGAATGGGGATATTGCCTTCCTGCGCTATAAAAGCTATCTGAACATAATGGAGGGGGATGATGGTAAATACCGGTGAAATGGGAAAATAGTTTTATTAGTTTATCTTTATATGCTTTAGGAGACAAACCTTTTTTGCATGAGAAAAATTCTTATCCTGGTCTATTCGACATTTTTGATAATCCTGGCTGCTAATTATTTTTTTTATAAAAATCTGTATGATAAACAGATATCACACATTGTAAATCTGCTTGACAAACAGGTGCAGACTGTTGGCTTTACAGTTGACAGTATTAACACATGGTTTTCAAGCGATCTTAATCAGATCAGTTTTAAGGAAGACCTGAGTAGGTTCTTTACCAATCCAGAGAGTCAGGTTACTACAAAGGAAAGGATTAAGCTTTTCTTCTCGAAGTATCATGAAATTGTTACCGGGGTAAAGTATTGTGATAACAATAGGAATGAGTTCACACTTAAAAGCAGTGATAACGGGGAGTGGCTTGAACAACCATTCATACTTCATTCGCAGGCTACTATTTATCCACAGGAAAAGCTGATTGAAGAAAATCAGAAATTCAATTATTATCTCCCGGTGCTTAATAAAACCGAAACAATTGGGAATATTGTTGTTTCTGTAGATTTTAAGAAATATTTTAAATCCATTTTTACCGGGTTTAACCTGAAGGACTATCAATGGCAATGGGTTGTCAGCAATAATGGCGAAGTAATTTATGATAACAGCCAGGATAAGGTGGAATACAATCAGGTTGATAAAATAACAAGGAGCCTGGCTGCAGGATCAGTTGATAACATTATTCATAGCGCAAAAATTAACGGGAGAAAAGTAGAGATAATTTCTTCTTTTTATTCTACACGGCTTCTTCAGCGCGATTTTGGTCTTGTCTTTTCTGCCCCAACGACATTCTTCCGGAGATTTTTAGTTGTTCACGCGTTATTAATTGTAATCATAACTTTAATACTGATTCAGATAATTATTTTCATTTTCTGGAAATATTTAAAAAGTATGAAATCTGAGATGGAAAACCTCAGAACATCTGAGAAAATGCTTTTCAAGCTTATCGAGGAAATGCCTGTTGGAGTGATTGTTCATAATAAAGACCGTGAAATACTTAAGGCAAACAAAGTCGCAGCATCACAATATTCATATGCCAGCGATACGGAAATGAATGGAAAGATCTTCCCGGAGTCAGCTGTAATAGCCGAAAATGATTACTATTCCAGAAACCTTGGAGGCTCATTCAACCCCGAGCAATTTGTAATAATCAAAAAGGAAATCGGAGAGATAGTTCTTTACAGATACAGCATCCCCGTTCGGTTCATGGGAGAAGACGGTACAATGGAAATTCTGATCGATGTAACTATGCTGGAATCTGCACGGCAACAGGAAGCCAAGGCGAATCTGGC
The DNA here is from genome assembly GCA_038245405.1 of Bacteroidales bacterium. Classification (GTDB taxonomy): domain Bacteria; phylum Bacteroidota; class Bacteroidia; order Bacteroidales; family VadinHA17; genus LD21. The sequence goes on along the minus strand of JBBRSO010000049.1, from coordinate 13,050 downwards.
TAAATCGGAGTTTCTTGCAAGAATGAGCTACGAGATCCGGACACCATTGAATGGAATCATAGGAATGACAGATGTTCTGAATAAATTTTCTCTTACACCAGAAATAAGGGAAATAGTGTCGCTCCTTCACAAGTCAACAGAAGTCCTGCTGAGTATAATAAATGATATCCTCGATTTTTCCAGAATCGAATCAGGTAAAATGATCCTTGACGAGATCCCTTTTAACCTCAGGGAAGAAATTACTTATTGTACTGATCTTGCAAAAACCAATATTTCAACCGATAAACTGAGTTTAATCTGCAAAGTTGACGATAATGTGCCTGAAAGCATTGTTGGCGATCCCTATCGTCTCCGACAGGTCATATCTAACCTGATAAACCATTCCATCAGGAATACCGAAAGCGGTGAGATTAATATGAAATGTCATCTGCGCGACAACAAAAACGGCATTGTTTTACTACAGTTTGAAATTCAGGATACGGGTCACAGCTTTGATCAGGTGAGCCTAAAAAAAATATTTGGCGACTTTGTTAATATTGAGTCCCGGAAAATAAAATCAAATGATGATTCTGAATTTGGCACCATACTTTCAAAACAGCTTGTAGAACTGATGGGAGGAGAGTTGACAGCAGTTAGTCCTTCGGGTCTTTCCGGCGATCGTGGGACGAAAGTGACATTTACCATACACACATATTCAAACGACCGCCAGGTTAAAGATCTTTCCCTCGAAAATTTAAAAACATTTGACAGGATAAAAACCCTTGTCATAACCGGAAGTCAGAATCGTGATGAGCAAGTACTTGGGGCACTTCACAAGCTTGGATTAAATATTACAATTACAACCTTTCAGAGATCAACGGTTAACCAGATCAAAGCCAACCTGAATTTTCCCGAAGAGAAATACAGTCTGGTGGTTATTTTTGATGATGTGGATTTCAATGGTTTTGATGCTGCAAGGGTAATATGGGAAAACAAACTTTCTTCAAATTTCATAATGCTGATGGTTAGCTCAAATGACAAGAAAGGGAATTTCTTGAAATGTATAACTCTCGGTATTGATAATTATCTGATAAAACCTTTCGACATGGGCGAGCTACCGTCAATAATAAAAAGTAGCTTTCCATTCCTTGAAGACCATGCCGCTCCCGTGGAAATTGGCTCCGTTAGAACCGATATCAGCATATTGATTATTGAGGATAACAAGATGAACCAGAATGTTATAGGAAAGCTTCTGAGCAGTCTCGGTTATTCTTATGAGTTGGCTGATGATGGCTGGGAAGGGTATCTCCTTGCAAAATCCAAAAAATTTGATCTTATTTTTATGGATCTTATCATGCCTGAAATGGACGGATATGAATCAGCTCAAAGAATACTTAAAGTTGATAAAACAACACTGATCATTGCATTTACGGCTGATAATATGCCAGAGACAAAAAGAAAAGCCGAACTGGCAGGAATAAAGGATTTTATTTCCAAACCTGTCAGATTAGAGGAACTTAAAAGACTTTTTGCAAAATACTTCAAGAAGTAATCTCCAAAAGATCTCTGTGGTCCTCTGTGAACCTCTGTTTACCTCTGTGTCAGTTCTTACTTTCTTTTATTACACAGAGGGCCTCAGAGAAGTACAGGGAGCCACAGAGCCACAGAGAAAAGCAAATGAAAACTGTTCATAAAATAGATATAATAAAGTTTCTGGAACTTTCAGAGTCAGTTGCGATTGCCGACGTCAGGTCTCCTTCCGAATTTAACGCAGGCCATATTCCACATGCTGTTAATATTCCACTGTTCAACGACTATGAACGTGCTTCTGTAGGCACAAAATATAAAAAAGAGGGCCGGCTGTCTGCTATTCTTGAAGGACTGAAACACACAGGTCCGGTTATGGTCGCGAAACTTGAACATGGCCTACTGGCAGCTACCGATGGTAAACTACTTGTACATTGCTGGCGCGGTGGAATGAGATCCGAAGCAATGGCCTGGCTTTTTTCTCTTGCAGATATTGAGGTTTTCATACTCGAAGGCGGTTATAAATCATACCGGCAACACATTCTTGATAGTCTCTCGCGTAAAAGAAAAATGATAGTACTCGGAGGAATGACAGGAAGCACTAAGAGCCGGATATTGAGACATCTTAAATCTTTGGGTGAGCAGATTGTTGATCTTGAGCAGCTTGCAAACCATAAGGGTTCTGCATTCGGTGCACTTGGACAGTTGCCACAACCATCGCATGAGCAATTCGGGAATCTGCTGTATGATTCACTAAGAAAGCTGGAAAACGAAACACCCTGCTGGGTTGAGGATGAAAGCAGGAATATCGGTTCGGTATTTATGCCTGAAGAATTCTATCAAAACATGCAGAGAATGCCTGTAATTGAAGTTGTGATGGATATTAAGCTGAGGCTTCCCTATCTTATGGAAGAATACTCTGAGTACCCTGTGGAAAGTCTTAACCAAGCGGTAAGGAAAATCACCAAACGCCTTGGTGGTGATAACACCAGGGATGCGTTAGAAGCTATTGAAAAGGGTGACTTAGAAAGGGCAATCGAGATTGTACTTCATTACTACGATAAAGCATATCTTTTCGGACTAAGGAGAAGAGATAATAAAAATACCATTCATGTTACTCTCGACTCCGATAATGTAGAAGAAAATGGCCCGAAAGTTCTGAAGGCAGCATTAAAAATCAAGTGGTAAGCGATGACGCATCTACTATTTTATACACCTTATCGGAACGTCTGAGATAATCGGGTGCTATTATTGAACACAACTCCCCTTTTAAAGCATTCTCCGATACCTTCAGGTCTACCCTGATCTCATTCACCTCATACTCGACGACACCTGTTGTAGGTCCGGTTATGATAATTTTGTCACCATGGGAGAGATTACCGTTTTCAAGCTTTATTTCTGCGACCCCTAATTTTGTAAAATAATTTGTGATCTTACCGATATAGATCTTTCTTTTTGTTGCGCTGGAACCATAATTTGTATTCCATTCTCCCATCGTCTGCCCAAGATAATACCCATCCCAGAAACCTCTGTTGAAAACGGTGGCCAGACGTGTTCTCCAGCCATCTGTCTTTTCCTTACTGAAGCTTCCATCTTCAATAGCCTGTACTGCTTCGCTATAACAGGAGGTAACTTCCTTTACATATTCGGCCGATCGTGCACGGCCTTCAATTTTCAAAACCCTCACCCCAGCATCAATCAGCTTGTCGAGGAATCCGATTGTACAAAGATCTTTCGGCGACATTATATATTTATTGTCGATCTCAAGCTCATAGCCTGTCTCCATACTTGTTGCCAGATACGACTTCCTGCAGGTCTGATAACATTCTCCCCGGTTAGCGGACTTGTTGTTTTCATGAAGACTCAGATAACATTTGCCTGAAACTGCCATGCACAATGCGCCATGAGCAAACATTTCGATTTTGATCAGTTCTCCCGTTGGCCCTGTAATATTCTGTTCACGGATACGCTCAAAGATATGCTTTACCTGACTAATGTTCAGCTCGCGGGCGAGAACAGCCACATCAGCCCATTGAGAATAGAACTTGAGAGAATCTATGTTGGTAATGTTCAGTTGTGTGGAAAGGTGAATCTCAATTCCTGATTTTGATGCATAGTTGATCACCGACAGATCCGATGCAATTACTGCTGTTATACCGCTTTCAACTGCTGCATCAATAATCCTGTGCATCTGCTCAATTTCGTGATCATATATAACCACGTTTACAGTAAGATAACTTTTGAGGTTGTTTTTTTTACAGATAGATACAATATTCCGGAGATCATCGATGGTAAAATTATTTGATGAGGCAGCTCTCATATTAAGCTGCTCAACTCCGAAATACACAGAGTCGGCTCCTCCCTGAATTGCAGCCATCAGCGATTCATAGGATCCTGCCGGAGCCATTATTTCAATTTCGTTTCTTTTCATAGAAAACTGCAAAGATAGCAATAAGAATTATGGCTTGTTCAGGGCTATCCTGATTGTAGAGCCCTTGCCTATTTCAGAATGTCGCACAAAGATCTTTCCGTGATGGTAATCCTCTATAATCCTTTTTGCAAGAGATAGTCCCAGACCCCAGCCTCGTTGTTTGGTTGTGAAGCCTGCATTGAAGATTTTCTTTATGACCGATTTTGGAATGCCTTTTCCGGTATCTGAGACATCTATCATTACGTGATGGTCTGTCTCATTTATACGAATTGTTATCTCCCCGTGACCTTCCATAGCATCAATTGCATTCTTTGAGACATTCTCAATAACCCATTCGAAGAGTGCTGCATTTACAGGAAGAATAACTTCATTTTTATTACTGAACTCGTCTTTAAACCGGACCTTGGATGATGCCCGTGATTTAAGATAATCAACTGATCGTGAGATGATGGCTACTATATTCTCATTCGTCAGGGAAGGTTTCGACCCTATCCTTGAAAACCTCTCAGTTACCTTTTCAAGCCGCTCAACATCACGGGCAAGCTCGCTTGTAATTGTGACCTCCGGATATTTATTCTGAAGAATCTCTATCCAGCCCGCCAGTGATGAGGTAGGTGTCCCAAGCTGATGCGCTGTTTCTTTTGACATTCCAACCCAAACCTGGTTTTGCTGTGCTTTTCTTGAAGATCTGAAGGCCAGATATGAAACAATAAGAAAGAGCAGAATAAAGCCCACCTGTATATATGGATAAAATCTCAGCATTGTAAGAATCACACTGTCCTTGTAATAGATGAGATTATAATGGTTGTTTTCAAGAGTTATGACTATCGGTTTATTGTTTTCCTTCATAGTCTTCAGTGCCTTCCCCGGTTGAAGCTTTTCAGAATCAAAGTTCCGCGTGGAAATTATACTGTCGGATTCGTCGGTAAGGATTACCGGAACAGTGGTATTGTTTGCGATGATTGAATAAGGGAAATCTAAATTCTGATTGGCGTCGGACGCTGAGATCAGCCTGATAGCCTCCGCCCAAAGCTTAACATTCTTTCTTTCCTCAGCCTTAAGCTTCGTAACAAGAAATTCTGTATAGACCAGGGATCCGATGCCAACAATGACTGCAAAGAGCAGTAAAAATGACTTCCAGAAACTTTTATATCGAAAAATTTTCAAATCTGCTTTTTAAGTTGTACAATTCACTCCATCTTCAAAGACTTTTAAGAAAACCACCATTCGGAAGATAAATTGTTTTTTGAACCGTATTTTATTACGGTTTAGCCGCGTCTCCGTCATCCCACTTAATCTTAAACCTCGACGGCTTCTTTTGTTCAGGCTCTTTCTGTTTTATCGCTGAATCTCCCTTGTACCATCCATATTCCTGGTTAAGTATGGTCTTTAAAGTCTGCTTTTCATTCTTAATGCTGGTCTTTACCTGGTCACCAGCTGCTTTCATGTCGTACGATACTTTTGCCTCATCACCTTTTCCGACAATTTTCAATAACAGCGATGTTCGTCCAAGTCCATCGTCTTCAACCACGCCAAATTCAGTAAAGTTGCTTCTCTTTTTCCTTTTCCGTGAAAGAATTTCAGAAAGAAGGATTTTAACGTGATATTCATAATCATTTTCAAAGCTATGCTTCCCGTTTACAGACAGATCGGCTGCAGATGAATTAACTTTCATCTGGGGTACAAAAAGCTGATCATTCCTTATGAAGAAGTCGTTCTCAAGCTTGTCAAACTTTATATTTTCAAGTTCACTTATTTCAATAAAGGTTGATAACTGTTTTACAGGATCAAAATTTATCAGTGCGCCGTTTACTAGGAGATATTTGCCTTCAGCGGTAAGGTTCTTAATATGGAAATTTAACAATGAATCCATTGGAAAAAGCAGTGAAAGTGAGCCGGAGAGCACACCTTTGATATTTTCAGCTTTCAGAAATGATTGTCCAAAATTATGAAATGTGGTAAAGGCCTTATTCACATCTATGTCTTTAACATCATAGCTACCTTTAACAACCAGACTTTTGTCTCTATTCTGCGCGAAAAAACCATTTCCGGCAATTATTCCGTTTAATGATCTCATTTTTAACGACTTGAATGTAAGTATCTTCGGTACGTAGTTAAAAGAACCTTCCATCTGCGTTGAGGCAAAGGTCTTATAGGTTAAGCTGTCGACCGCGAAATTAATATTGAGCTTCATATCACCGGGCATGTTAAAAGCTTCCTTTTTCATGTGCGATTCTGCTGATACAGTTCCGCCTGTTAAAAACGCTTCCGGAATAAGCTTATCAAATGAAATATCGGCTTTTGCAGTCATTATTACCTTTCTGCCGCTGAGCCATTCAGGCAAATTATAAAACTGACCATTGATCTTAATATTCTGGCTTTTGTATTTTAATTTGATTTTATTCGCCTGGATATATTTTTGTAAAGTAAGACTTCCATTGACATCGCTGAAAAGCATTTTATTATTCTGAAATCCGATTGTTAATGAATTAAATGTAATCCTGCCTTCAGGTTTAAGATCGATAAATCCGTCAATCGAAAAATTCTTTGCCTGCCATTGTCCGTTGACAATTTTCAAATCAACATCTGCTGTGCCTTCTGCAGTAGAGATAGTTTGGATGTTAAAAAACTCTTTAAGTTCACCAGGATATACTTTTCCTCTCAGGCTCATGTCTATCAGTGGATTGGTAAAATTTCTAAGAGAGGCTTGCCCGTTATATGTTGTGGAACCCAGACTGGCTTTGAAATCTTTTATCGTAACAGAGCTTGTTTCGAATTTATTTTCTTTGCCGTTTGACAGCTGGCCGGTGAAAGAAAGATCCTTTGCGGTAATACCCGATTTCTTATAAGATATCTTTCCCTTTTTCAACTGCCAGGTTATATCAACATGAGGGTTATATTTATGACTCATAACACCCTTGATCTTACTGCTGAATATAAATGACCCTGAAGGATCATAGTCAAGAATCCCGCTTAAATACTTATCAGGCATATATTTTCTGATCATAGCTATGTTAAGATCCTTCCCTGCCACCGAGAGGTCCAGAAAATCATCGGATGCCAGCATGCCCGCAAGATTAATTTCAGAATTGTCGATATGCATGACTCCATTCCTGATATTGATGCCGTTTTTAGAACTCTGAAGCGTAATATCGATCTTTGCCGGAACTGTTTTGTCCATTTTAAAATTATATAGTTCAAAACGGTTGATCCGCAGATCAGTTCCTCCTGCAAAATCTATTACATCTCCTATAATTCTTATCTTAAGCTTCCCTGTTTTAACAGGACCGCCTATTTTAAGATGTGAGCCGAGGTGATTATAATATGCATAAATATTTGTAAGGTTAATTCTGTTTAGGTTTATCACAGTCTCTTCATTGTCTGACTTACCATTTTTCACTGATATGTTATAATTTACGTCGCCTGAAGAATCAGTATAAAAATTCGCTTTGCCGTTTTGTGCACTTATACCTTCTATGTTATAAACACCGCTAATTATATCGGTAATCTTAAACTCAACAAACACAACACGGGCTGAAAGGAGCGTATCTGTGCTGATCTCATGAAATTCGGCGGCATTGAATGTGCGGGAAGAATGCACCAGGACATCTTTCAGTTCCAGTGATGCTTTGGGGAATCTCCGTAGAAATGACAATTTATACGAACCTACTTCAAGTTTTGTGGAGAGATTCTTATTTATCGATCTTAATATAATAAAACCCACCCTATCTTTTAGCAGGAATGAGGCAACAAGAAGAATTAATGAAACTGTCAGTGTAAGTATTGCCAGCAGTTTCAATGTTTTCAGAATCAATTTCATTAAAACAAAAAATATCTGACCGATTAAAAACTGTGAGCAAAGTTAATTTAATTTCTATTAAGTAATAAGGAATGACAAATCGTCGTCCTGGCCCATCTCAAGAGGGGAGGTTCCTTTTTTAAAGATCCTGGCAGTTTTGCCGCCAAGCAGGCATTATTTTTTGGATACTCAAGGTATGGTTCCCCATGGTTGGTTGAGTTGCTGATTAGAAGAAGTCGCATAATGGTATGATTTAGACAGCTATTCCTTTTTTATTGAAAAAGTTTTGAATGTGTTGTTTAAAATGTTAAATAACAGAACCTTACCTGAAAGGACTTCACCAGTATCTGTGATTATTTTTATGACTTCATTTGCTGCAAATGCTCCGGTAATTCCGGCAAGAACCCCGAATAATCCAATAGATGAGGGCTTAGTATTTTTAAAATCCTGATTATTGATCAGAGGATTATAGTATCTGTAAGTCGGACCGCTGTTGTAATTAAAAACTGAAACAGTTCCTTCATATTTATAAATGGCTCCATGTACCATTGGTTTTACGAGATTAACGCAGGCATCGTTAATGGTATATCTCGATTCCAGATTATCAGTTGCGTCAACAATCACATCGTAATTGCTCAATATTCTGATGGCATTGTAGGGTTGAAGTTTTAAATTGAAGACTTCTATCTCCACAAGCGGATTCAGATTCTCAAGACGGCTTTTTGCAATTACAGATTTTAGTTTTCCCAAATCATCAGAGCCGTATAGAACCTGCCGGTGAAGATTGGATTCATCTACAGTGTCGTATTCTACAATGCCTATTTTGCCTACTCCTGCTGCAACCAGGTATTGAAGCACAGGGCATCCAAGGCCACCTGCTCCAACAACAATTACGCTGGCATTTTTAATTTTTCCCTGTCCGCTCAATCCTATTTCAGGAATAAGTATCTGCCTGTTATATCTTCTCTGCTCCCTTGGAGTTAACGTTTTGCCAGCCATTTTTCATTGGTTTTCTGCACAATGCAAATATACACCGTCTCCGACAGAAAACAATTCTACCTGTAACCACATGACTCGCGACACACTTGAATGACATATTTTGCACGGATAAGGGGAAAACTGCACTATCTAAGTTTTTAATTTGTCATAATGTCGTTTTTTTTGTAGCGTACATCATTAATAATTGCCTTATCAAACAATTTCGTAATTAAACTGTTGCTATTTAAAATAATTATAAATAAGTTAAGTGCAGTTAAAGAACAGAACATGAAGAGAAACAAGTTTATTGCCACATTATTAGCTGTTTCTGCAGCTCCGTTAGTTTATGGTATTCAGAAACAAGAAGTAAATGAAAAAATTGTTAAAGGATTTAAAACAGGTTCAGGAGAAGGCAGAATTCACGGACATCTCAGGTTAAAGGGTGTAAACTCAAATATCCTGGATTTAAAAGTGTCAGGCAAAGACACTAACGGCGATCTGGCAATATTTGAGCAAACAAGTGTTTCTCAGGGAAAAGGAACTCCATTGCATATTCACCATAATCAGGATGAGGTTTTCTGTGTAATAGAGGGGAGTTATTATTTTCAGGTAGGTGAGGAAAAATTTAATCTTTCTGTTGGAGAGTATATTTTCTTACCAAGAAAGGTTCCCCATGCATGGACCCAGCTCAGCGAGAAAGGGAAACTGACAGTCACCTTTCAGCCGGCAGGAAAGATGGAAGAATTCTTTGTAACAATGGCAGGTCTTAAAGAGGAACCGACGCCCCAAGAGATTGCCAGAATATTTATTGAAAATGATATGCAGGTTGTTGGGCCACCGCTAAAAATTAATTCATAAGGAATAATTTGGATGTTTCCCGAGTGTAACAAAAATTAAAAGGTAGAGACGCCCTGTTTGGTTGTCTCTACAAATCATGAATATTTTAATTAAATGTTCTGTTTCTGATAGACTCTTACCCAGTCTATTTCCATGGAAGTAAGGCCAGTGATAGGTTTATTCAGGCCGCCTGCAAGGAGGACATACATTGGTTCCTGCGGAACATCTGATGTTTGGGTAAATACCTCTGTGTCATTGATTTTCCATACGAGTTTATCGGGAGTCCATTCTAGCGTATAAATGTAATAATCACTTGAATATTTGGAGCCCAGTGATGTTTTTTCAGCAGATCCCCGCGACGAGAAATAGTCGAACCAGACCTTTCCTCCGGTTGTACGGCAAATATCGAGATGAGGAGTGATTTTATCAGCAAGCATCCAGAAGGTATTTCTGGCCTCAGGATTGCCCAGCTTGATTTTTGCACTGAAAATCCCATATTTCTGTCTGAAACTGTTCCCGGTATTAACTATGCCTGATGTAAAATCAAAATCTTTTGTTTTAAAACCGTGACCAACTGACCAGACTTTGCCCGTTACTTTTTTCGGTTTTGTATTGATTCTCAAGATGCTGTTGGCAACATCAAAGTTATCTTTCTCAGTATAGGCCTGGAGATCAGTTTCCACAGAATACCTGTCGCCAAGTAGCTTTTCACCCCAGTAATAATTTGTAATCCATTTGGTTGTATCAAGCTTATTGCCTTCAAATTCATCGGAGAAAGTAAGCTTACGGGTTTTAAGTATATCGAACTTGTCGGAATCTTTTACCTTGAAATACCAGAGTATTTCAGGATTCTTTTTTAGCTTTTTATATTCCTGCTGATCTTTGAACATCTCTGATTTTTCAAATCTTTTTTTGTCAGTCAGATATTCCTTTCGCTGTCTGAATTCAGGGGTGGCGACATATTCCTTGAGTTCTTCAAACCTCTTAAGTCTTGTGGAACCATCGGTATTCAGATAGTTAGAGTATTCCTTTGATTTTTTGAACTTGTAAAACTCCTTTATTTCAATTGTATCCTTAATTCTTTTGTATTCAAGAAGCTTTTTGTACTCATCAGAATCCTTGAATGTTATCGGTTTCATCCGTTGTTTTGCAAGGAACTCAGAGGATTTAATAAATTTATCAAGTTCCTCAAATCTCAGTACAGTCTTTGATTTTTTTAATTCAGTTGTCTCAGTCGGTTTCTTTTTGGGAGGATTTAGAAATGATTTTACTTCAGGATCTTTTTTGAGAGCTTTATGCTCGTCAAATTTCCGGTATTCATCAGTATCCTTAAAAGTAAAAGGCTTCATTTTCTGTTTTTCCCTGAAACCGGGTGAATCGATAAATTTATCAAGTTCTTCAAAATCTCTTATCTTTGAAGACCCGTCCATTTCCTTGAATCTTTTCAGGGAATTACCGGAAATTGTTTTAAAATACTGAACGAGATCACCTGATTTCCGTAATGAAAAAAATTCTTTTTCATTATTATATTCCTCAGAATCCCTGTAATTCAGTGATTTCAGTTCTTTACATTTCTCTGCAAATTCAGAAGAATTTACGAGACCATCCAGTTTATGGTATCTTGCCAATACTTCTGAATCAGTAAAAACATGGAGCTTTTCAAATTCACTATTCAATGTTTTTTCAGCCTGTTCGATTTTAGAAGTCGAAGGTATCATTCCAAGTAAAAGCTTGAGACTTGCCATTATAAATTGGTTTAGGTACGATTGATAAAGATAAAACTTCTTTCCATAATAATTGATTTGACGAGGTCAATTTTCGAATCGTCTGATCAAATTCGAGAATTTTTATACTTTTGAGCATCACTAAATCCGGAATAATGGCCCTTGTACATGAATTTGAAAAAAGCGGTAACTGGTTATTTAAAAGAAGAAGCTGGCTGCCTGGTTTCATTATAATTGCCGGCATTGGAATGATGTATCTTGGTAACCGTCAGGCTATAATATTTGATGGTCGCGATGAGCTGATATTTCTTGGAGTGAGTCTTATTGGAGAGCTTATAAGAATTCTGACCGTTGGTTTCACACCCAAAAATACTTCAGGCAGGAATACTATTAACGGACAAATTGCCGACGAGCTCAATGTTACCGGTATCTATTCCCTTATCAGGCACCCGCTATACCTTGGTAATTTCTTTATGTGGCTTGGACCGGTGTTATTTCTCCGTTCATTCGGTGCTGTGCTTGTTTTTTGTCTGGTTTACTGGTTATATTATGAACGTATAATGTTTGCAGAAGAACAATTCCTGAGGAGAAAATTCGGCGACATATATGACAAATGGTCAGAGAGTGTAAGCTCTATTTTTCCCTATTCATTTAAATATATACCTTCAAATCTTACATTTTCAATAAGGAATGTATTGAAACGCGAATACAACAGCTTCGTTAATATCTTCGTCATATTCATAATCCTCGACCTTTTCAGAAATTATTTTCTCTCCGAAAGAATATATTTCACTAGAATGTGGATCTGTCTTTTTGTAGCAGCAGGTCTGATATGGCTGATATTAAGAACCATCCACAAAAGGACAAAGTGGTTTGTGGTTGAAGGAAGATAAAGGACTAAATCTTACCTTCTTGATCCCGAAAAAATCGAAATGTAATACAACAGTGTAGCCAGAGAGCCAAGCGCTGCGATAACATAAGTATATGCAGCCCATTTCAGCGCATCCTTTGCCTTATCGTGATTCTGATACGATGTAATCCCGGAGTTTGATAACCATGCCAATGCTCTGCGGCTTGCATCTATTTCTACCGGCAGTGTGATGAAGCTGAATATTGTTGTAATTGCGAACAGCGCAATACCTGCCAGCAATAATGCAGGGAATGTGCGTACCATGAGAATGCCTGCCAGGAGGATCCATTGAACCCATTTTGATACGAAGCTCACTGCCGGAACAAGACTTGACCGGAATCCGAGCCATGCATAAGCTTTTGCATGCTGAACGGCATGTCCGCATTCATGCGCGGCAACTGCAGCGGATGAGATACTCCTCCCGCTATAAACTTCAGGGCTCAGATTGACTGTTTTGTCTGCGGGACTATAATGATCCGTTAACTGTCCGGGAACACTCTCCACTCTAACATCATATATCCCGTTTTCATGCAGCATCTTTTCTGCCACTTCCTTTCCCGACATTCCATTATCGAGTGGTATTTTGGAATATTTACTGAATTTTGATTTTAAGGTCGCGCTCACTAACCAGCTCAGGACCATAAATGCTATAAAAATTACCCAGATATTCATATTAATTATCTCCTTCTTATTTAAAAGTATAATAATACAAAACTGCAAATTATTTGCCAAACTCTTCCGGCAAGGAAAAATTCGTCATTTTGGCAGTCTTATTTTGATGTACAGGGCACAGAATTCATGGCAAGAGGCCTCTCAACCTCAACCTTAATCTTAACCTTAGCCTTAGCCTTAGCCTTTACCTCAG
>JBBRSO010000048.1:0-20535 GCA_038245405.1 Bacteroidales bacterium | reverse complement strand
TTTGCCTTCATCCCATGCATAGTCAGTTGTCTTAACACTTATAGTTGCTTTAATTGCCTCATCTGAAGTATTTCTTATTTCTATTCTTGCATTATGCCGAAAAGGCATCACAAAACGACAAACCATAGTACTGTCTTTCAAAACAGAGAATGGAAGTGAATTAAACTGGTTTAGTCCCGGGGCAGCACCAAAAAAATCACCGGCAGGCGACTGAACCTGAGGGATGGTGGCATCATCAAAATAAATACTCATGATGGTTTGTCTCAGTGCCTGTTCAATGTTCCCGGAACCAATCTTAACGGATAGAAAATTAATAGCTTTTGAACCGGAAATATTCACCAGGTCAATGGTGGAATTTGTAGGAATAAGATATTCGGGGTCAGGTCCAGCGGCAGAAAAATTATTCTGCAATGAATCAGGATTTTTTAAGATCCTGTTTATCTCTGATATCAAGTGAGAATTTTCCAACAGATCATCTGCGGTGAAAGTCTTTACAATGGTACCTCGGTCGTAGAGCTTCACTCCCACATGGTAAAAATGAATATCCTTAATGTTCCCGATCCATTCCAGCCGGCAGGATTTTGAAAATGCAACTGGAAAATAAACCGCATCAAACTGGCGGAAGTTATCAGTATCGGGGATTTTGTTCCGTGCAGGGGAGAGACAATCAATTGTTTTCCAGAAAAAATCCTGGGCATTGCCCTCATAAACAGGCTTTTTCATATTATCAAGATACAGACGGATTTTCCCATTGATACCCGCCGACCACAAACGCACTATTGCTCCCGGATTCTGAATATCACAAATAAGGTATTCACCTGTTCCCGAGGAATCGGGCTCCCTTAAAACTCTTTCAAAGGCCGGTATTGGTTCGCCGCCAAATCCATCCTCATTTGAGAACCAGCCCGGTTCTGTTGGCTTTTTGCTTCTTCTGTCGTACGACGAATATTGTTTGGATTTATATCCATTCCCCGGCATAAAGTCAAGTCTGTTAAGATTGACCATTTCATCAAGCAGACTCTTTGTGGTAATAGTATCGTTTCCCCCTTCCGGTGACGGTCTTAGATGGAAATATTGAATAGCATTTTTAAAATAAATCTTGTCAATTACCTCTTCTGGTAGCTTTAGCCCCTTAACACCAAGAAGTGAATCAGTTGCCAGGTAAATCCATTGTGCCAGCCATCCTCTTCTGAGGTTTTCAAGGATTACAGGAAGATCAGCACCTTTTGTATCATGAACCTCATTATCTGTTCCATAGATAATCCTGTCCTGGTATTTAATCATAAAGTTACGAACATGCTCATAATCTATATTGGATTGATAACGGAGGTGATACATCCTGGCAGCAAGGTCAACTTTCAGGTTCGGAAAACTGTCAAGTCGTCTGGCAAGCTCATCCACGCTCCATTCCAGACTTGCAAGGTGAGCTCCTGTAAATTCAAGGCCCGGATGTTTCCTCAGCAGGTTATCCCTTGCCTGAATCTGCTTTTCATATGAAGGCACATCCGGATGCATATACATGTGATATTGCGGATTGTTTTTATAATAGGCTACATCAGACGGGTCTGTCATCTTTTCAAAAGGCATCCAGCAATCCTTAGGTTCTCCCAGGTGACCTATAACAGGAATATGGTTCTTTTCAAGAAAGCGGAATACCGGTTCAAAGACAGGATCATCAACCATCACAAATTTCCCGTCACGATCCCTGATTACCATTCCTATGTTTTTCCAGATCTTCACCCCGGTAGCTCCGGATCTGATAGCTTCCTTTAAAAGTGCAATGGTTTTATCTGCAAAACCGGATATATAAAAACTATCAGCGGGGAAAGTGGCAAAAAAAGCATAATCCTCCGGAAATAAACGCTTTATTTTAGAGGATACCCTAAGCTGATCACTTATTGAGACTTCCCCATCCCATATTGGCGTCAGAAGTTTGAAGTTCTGGGATATGGCGAACTTCATATAACGGTCGTCAGGAGTAAGATAATGAAAATGAGCATCGATTTTCTGAATATTTCCAAAGTCACTAACCGAATAATATTTTTCAGGCGATCCACATGAAAACATAGTCGCTGGAAGCATCAAAAAACCAACTATAGCAATAAATTTGATTTTCATATACCTGAACGGTTTAATTAGAATCAATATTAAAGTCATCTTTTGTCACTACAACCTTCCTCTTTACACTTTCAGGATCAGGCATAACATTAATTCTGAATGGAGGAGTAATGTAAAAATATGAGGTAAGCGCATAGTTAATATATATATTGGCCCAATGCCATAATTCAATATTGGAACTTATTGATGAACTGAATGGGATCGCATCGAGTGACCTGTGCCGCATATTTACTGTGACGCCCCACGACATGTTACCGATACCTACCGGTTGAGAAATAAATGGATGGGAGAAAGGTTCCTGCCGTGCAAACGAATAGCCGTAATAGTCTTCCGAACCTGTCCCAAAACTTGAAGGGAACTTCTCTCCGTCAACAAATATTTTTTCATCACCCTCACCCCACCATTCGTACGTATTGTTGAAAAGTGTAACCTGGTCGCCTGCATAGACTCCTTTCCCTTTTAAATCAATAAAATTCAGGTCGAAAGGCGACCCTTTTTCATCCCTTGTTTTAATTCTGTGGTATTCATGCCATGAGGCCCCGAAATACATACTGCCATCTTGCCATCTGTAATCAGTGAGTCCGGCAAAACCCTTAATCATTACACTATCCCGGCTATAGTTAAGAATTGTTATTTTGCATTTCTGCCTGAAGGGCATAATCCAGAATGATTCCATCCTGCCATTCTCATCTCTTTGATTCATCATTGTTTTGTGCGGGGAGAGACAATATCCTGATCCGAAGAATTCTCCTACAGGTAACCAGACAGTCCGGTGATCATCGAAAGAGGCCTGAATTACCGTAGACCGGAGGGCTTGCGGCATATCAGCTGCTTCCATCTCAATTGATAATCTGTTAATTGCTAATCTCTTACCAGGAAGCTCAACTACTAGCGAATCTCCGGGTAATATAGTCTTACTAAAATTAATTTCTTTTGATGATATAACGTGATTGTCAGTTAAATCTGTAATAGTCTTTGCCAGAAGCGGTTTTACTTTCCTTAGTGTTTCCAATGAGAAGGATTCGACTCGAATATTTTTTTCATATGCCCGGTAGTCAATATTATAAAACACATCTGGCCAGTAATAACCTTCCGGAACCGGAATACCTTCATAATTATAACGAAGAACAAGGGAATCGCATTCATATGTAATTTTGCAATGGCTGTTAAAAGGTATGGGAAGATAAAAATTGTGATCATAATCCCGTCCCTGTTCACCTAATACCGCTCCTGCCTGTACAGAAATACCAAGGGGAGGCTCTGTAAGAAGTGTTCCGCTCAGTAATTTATCAGGAGTGCCCTTTATAACCGGAATGGTATCATTGTCGATATAGATCCTGATCATCCCGGACTGGGCCTTATAGAAAGTCATCCACCATCTGACAACAGCTCCGGGTCCTTCAGTATCGAAGAGGACAAACTCACGTCTTCCGGAGTTTTCTTCAACCCTGATAAAATGTGACATATCTTCATTGGCAAACCATCCTGCCTCCCCCGGAGCTTTCGATTTCCTGTTATAACTGCTGAATTGTATCAGCTTATATTTCTGCTTCGGGAAATTGCTTAGATGTTCTCTATGCACCATCTCGCTCAGCAGTGATTTCATTGTTACTTTCTCTGAGTTGCAGCTGCAAATTAACACACTTATAGTAACCAGGTAACCAATAATTTTTCCAGACATTTCTTAAGGATTATATTCTTACCATCCCGGATTTTGAGTCAGCGATTTATTCAATGTTATTTCATCGCTCGGAACAGGTGACAGGTAATCGCGCCCCGGATTAAATCCGAAGCCAATGGGCAATGCTGTTTTATATGGATCGAGAAATCCTGAACCATCAACCAACAGGTTTTGTCCAAGTATTATAGTTGGATTACCAAGATAGTCCTTATAAGTTCCTTCGAGGTTTGACCCTACATATTTTATTCCTCTCGGACGTTTGCCGGTTATAAGCTGATGAGCGCGCCAGCGGGCGATATCATCCCACCGAAAGTTTTCAAAAGCAAGCTCAATACGTCTTTCGCGTCTTATTTCATTGATTATTGGTGATAACGATGGAAAATCCCATTTAGGGTCTGTAGTTATATTGTTGATAGTCAAATGCACCATTCCAACCCTGTCGCGTAGAGCATTTACTGTTTTATCAACATCTGACTGTGTAATTGTGCCAAGTTCAGCTTTGGCTTCGGCATAAATAAGTAATGCTTCGGCATAGCGGAGGACAATTGAACCCATAGTTCCTCCCGAAGAGAGATGCTGCGAAAATTCCGGATTAACTCCTTTGTAAATACAATAACCAGTTGTGGCACGAAATTGTCCGGTAAGGTCAATTGCGGGCTTTATAAATTTTATATCCGCTCCACCACCGGGAGAATTAATGGTCTGATCATATCCTCTCATAAATATTGTCTGCGACAGACGTGGATCGCGATTCCTGACTTCTGCAGCCAGTGAATCGTAACCCATAAATTGCGGACTCACTGAAACAGGCTTTCCATCCGTACACAAATAGCTGTCGATCAAAGTTTTATTTATACCAATATCGCCAGCTGCACTAGAGAGGTATGAGCTAACCTGATGGTAAACACCAAGAGGAACATCATATTTTTTCCAAAACAGTACTTCAGGATTTCCTGTATAATCAACCTTATTAAACAAATCCCTGTATTCTTTCCCAGCCGGCCCTTTATAAAGACTCAACGTACCCCCTTTCATAAGCTGATCTGCTGTGATAACGGCCATTGAGAGGAACCCGGTTCCATCCTGACCTGAAACACCGAAGGGAGTATCTTTGTGGTATTTCTCCCATGTACCTTCATAAAGACAAATCCTGGCCTTCATCAAGATAGCTGACTCTCTGTTTATCCTTTGTGCTTCAGTCTCACTTCTTGGTTTAAGATTTGTTATTGCGTATTCAAGATTTGATATTATAGAGTCAATTACGACCTTTCTGCTATCCCGCGGAGCAAATAACTCCGGAGATGTTGTAGTCAATATCGCATTAAGCCATGGCACATCACCGAAAGTCTTAACCTTATCAAAATAAAGCAGAGCTTTGAAGAATTTTACTTCAGCAATATACACTCTTGCGCTTGCCGGATCGTCATTTACCTCAGTCAGATGATTGAGAAAGTAATTTGTCTGACGGATTTCACTCCAGTCCCAACCTCCTCCCGATGAGGGAACTGTTCGGGTACCTGAGAGCCTGATATCAAAAGCGCCCGGCACCAGGTTGTCACTGTTTTTTTCCAGCCAGAAGGTACCTCCTCCGTAACCGCTATGAGCGGGGATAAGAGGATAAAATCTGTTGGCAAACAATTTCAGGTCGTTGGCAGTTTTAAAATAGGCATCCGGAGATAATTCATCCATTGGAGATCTATCGAGAAAGTCTTTTGAACAGGAAACAAGGAATAAGAATCCCAGAGTGAACAAGTATGATAAATATTTTTTCATCGGATTAGGTTTTAATATTAAAATGTTACACTGATTCCCGTTGACATGAGCTTCTGCAAAGGATATAATTGTCCGCTTCCGGAACTGCCGCCTGTGGCCTCAGGATCAAAAATGGTGATAAGTTTTGTAAATGTTAACAGGTTCTCGGCTGAGGTAAATATTCTCAGATTTTTTATATGAACTTTATCGGTAAGTTTTTGGGGTAGAGTATATCCCAGCTGTACTGATTTCAGGCGAAGGTAAGCTCCGTTCTGCAGATATCTCGATTGTACCTGGTGGTTTTTAATCCCCTTATCGAGATAAGGTCTTGGCCAATAAGCAGTGGTATTACTTTCAGTCCAGTAATCCATCTGCTCCTTTAATCCAACCGAAAACCACTGGCCATCAGGAAAACCTGCTGCTCCCCAGAATAAAGGTCCTCCTAAAGACAAATCCCGTTTACCAATACCTTGCCAGAGCATATTAAAGTCAAAACCTTTATATGTGGAATTTAAAATAAAACTATAAGAGTACCTGGGCGTTGAATTACCAATAACTGAAAGATCACCGGGGTCCTCGACAGTATTGCTTCCAATATCTATCTTACCGTCTTTATTTATGTCTTTATACTTAACATCACCAGCCCGCCATGGTTCCGCAGACAGGTATGACTGATCAGCTGCACTCGCTTCAGCATCAGATTCGAATAACCCTTCAGTTGTAAAGCCCCATATATCGCCAAGCTGAGCCCCCTTATAGAATCCGCTGCTCAATAAATTATCGGGATTATAATACTGAGTAATTGTAGATCTGGCATCGGAAAGCATAAACTTGAGACTATAGGTGAAGTCGTTGATACTCGATTTCCATTCAGTCACAATTTCAAATCCTTTTGTTTGAAGAGTTGCATTATTTGATTTTGGAACAGCCGTACCAAGTACAGCAGGAAGTGATTGGGCCGGGCCAAGCATGTCCATTGTATTCCTAATAAAATAATCAATTGAAAGATTCAGCCTGTTATTCAGAAAACCTGCATCCAGACCAAAATTTGTACTATTTACTTTCTCCCACGTAAGACCGGGGCTCACCAATCCCGACATGCCAACATAATTAGGACGGGCATCTCCCATAACATAGTTTAGATTTGTGAAAATGGGCAGACGGTCAAAATAGAGGTAGTTTGCCACATCCTGATTACCGAGTGCACCATAGGAAGTCCTCAGTTTAAGAAGATTGAAATAACTCTGGATCGTTTTCCAGAAATCTTCTTTTGATATTACATATGCAGCTGAACCTGACGGGAATGTACCCCATCTGTAATTATTTGGAAATTTCGATGAGCCGTCATGCCGTAACGAGAGTTCAAGCAGATATTTTTCTTTGAAACTATAATTCAGACGTCCAAAGATACTTCTGGTAGCAGAATGACCTCTTGATCCGGAGGCTTCCTGTTTTCCTGTTGCAGTTGATAAAGATGGTACTTCATCAGATACCAGGTCAAATCTTTTTGCCATAGTCGATTCGTAGGTAAGCAATTCCTGCTCATAACCAGCCATGAATGTCATCGAATGACTTCCCAAAACCAAATTGTAAGTCGAATAGACATTGGGTGAATTGTAATAACCTGAAGCATTGGCACTTGCAAAACTGTTGATTGGCCTGACATAAAGTTTTGATCCATCAGCACCGGTTCCCAGAATTTTTGCCTGATGGTCACTTGTTTCCAGGGTATTCATTTTCCACCTCCAGTTGGAATAAATTATCCAGCCTTTAACAGGTTCAAGTTCTAAGCCGGGTATCACTGACAGTTCATTTTGAATTTCGTTGTACCTGCCACCCTGTTCCAGATAGATCTGAACGTTATCGGAAGAGAGATTCCCATCCGGATAACGCGGCGCATTTGTTGGCCACTGACGGGCAACGGAGTTATAATAGAGAGACCTGTCATAACTTGGACGGCTTATAATTGTTCTGTTCAGCTTGGTGTTAAGGTTTATCCGAAACCAATCGAATACTTTTGTATTGACCTTCGAACTCAAGTTATTCCTGGTAAAGCTGTCATCACCAATTTTCAATAATCCTGACTGATCGAAAACCGATCCGGAAATATAAAATTGTGTTCGTTTATCACCACCGCTGATGCTAAGATTATGTGTGCTGTTAGGCGTCCAGTTTTTGTATTGCTCCTTGTACCAGTCAGTATTCGCCCATGAACCTGAATATGTCAGCCAGTAAACAGGAGCCCAGGGAACCGGAATCGTCCAATAATTAATATCACCATCCTGATACCTTTTAATATTATCGAGGATAATCTGCTGAAAAAGAGGTGGTTTCCCATCATTAACAGAAGCGGTATTAAAATACTCTGCAAATTTCATAGAATTTACAGAATGGGGTACAATTGTGGGTGAGGCAAAAGAGAAATTATTATTATAATTGACACTTATGCCGTCATTCCTACCTTTCTTTGTTGTCACAAGTATAACTCCAAATGCTGCTCGTGCTCCATAAATCGATGCAGCGGCAGCATCCTTAAGAACCGAAATTGATTCAATATCATCAGGGTTCAGATTTGAAAGATCCTGTTCAATACCATCAACAAGGGTGTAAACATTACCTCCGCTGATTGAGCCTTGTCCCCGGATATTGAGACTTAGCTTTGCACCCATCTCACCTCCTGTATTACCAACAGTAACATTCACATTCGGAGCTACTCCCTGAAGGGCTTGTACAATGTTTGCCACAGGCCGGCTTTCAATTGATTTCGATGAGACAACATCTACGGCTCCAGAAAGATTTACTTTTTTCTGAGTACCATAGCCTACCACAACAATTTCATCGAGAGTTTGTAAATCGGAAATCATTACTATATCAATGATAGTTTTGCCTATGACAGGTACCTTCTGGGTCAGGTATCCCATAAAAGAGAATACAAGCACCTGTTTCTCGCCGGAGATTTCAATGGTGTACTTACCTTTAGCATCTGAGTTGGCACCAACTACGGTACCTTCAACCAGGATGGTTGCTCCCGGAAGAGGGTTACCATTCTCTTCCGTAACAGTTCCTGTTATACTTCTTGTCTGTTGCAACACATCTGCTCCTGTAGCAGGACCAGGGAAGAAAATATTACACAGAACTATGAATTGTAAAATTAACAAGGCTTTAAGGAGGTGAGAAGAGATTCTCCCTTCTCTGATTCGATTTTTCATAATCCGGTTAGATTTTTATAGTTAGTTTTTAAATTTGAAGATAAGCAACTCTCTTTTTTCAAGGTTTTTAAGTATATCGGTTTTTTCGAGTAAGGCAGGTCGTAATTCCTTTTTTGATAACATTTTAAGCTGGTCTCCCACATGTTTATTTCCTGGTTGTGAAGCATTCCCGTAACTAAGAAGCAGCTGAGCTTTGACTTTTTTCCCAAATTCGATAACTGCAACATATGTTTCACCTGCTATTGCGCGCTTCTTATTATCATTGTCATCAGCAAAATATATGGTTCTGAAGATCCCATAATCCCCGGGTCCTCCATTCGCGCGATAATCCAATTCATTAATTCTGAAGCGATAAACGTCACCCCAGGCAACATTCAAGGAACCATATTTTTTTCTTACAGTAACTGCAGCTTTAACCAGAAGATCAACTGCAAGTTTTTGGTCTTTAATCCCGTCGGGCGTGGTATTTGGTTCCTTTGGATCCCATTTGATTGCGAACAGACTACCGTTAACCTGATCCCACCATGCAGCGAACAAAACAGCTCCCCTGCTTCCGGCCTCTGTTTTTCTGTCCCATAATCTGAGAACACCGGCGGCTTTCAGTGCCGCTGTGTCGGGATATTTTTCCACTGATGCCAGTAAGTCATCAAGAAATCTGTCAGCTGCTTCCATTCCGGTATTAAGTTTATAGCTAACCAGTTGATCGAAAGAAATAGAAGGATTGCCTTTAATCATGTTTACTGCCCGTTGTGGTCTCATAAATGTTCCCCGGGGAGCCATATAAGCCGGAAAATCCTTTGGATCTAAAACAGGAGGATCTGTGCAGGTCCATGGAGGATCATTGCAGTTTTGGAGAAACCCTGTTGATGGATTCAGGAGTCTGGGTAAATCCTCATAAGGATGTGTTTTTTGCCAAATTAATTTTGAGTCGGATCCGTCAATATTACCTTTCCAGAAAGCGACATCTCCTCGTGATCTTATCGGAACATTTCCATTAAAAACATAAAGAATATTTCCAGCCTTATCAGCATATATTACATTGAACATAGGATTTTGAAGCATCTTCAATGCTGATTCAAACTCAGGCAGGCTTTTTGATTTAGCCATTTTATGATGTTGTTCAAATAGTCTGTAATTATTTAACCCTGCAATTCTTACAGCGTATGCCTTATTCCCTTTCTCCCCAACCACAGGTCCCTGTATTGAATATTTAAAATCAAAACTCGTATCCCTTAAAGTACCATCATCTTGTTTTACTTTTATTACATTTTGCTTAATTTCGAAGGGGGAGATCTTGTTATCAAGAATATAACCCCCATCCTTTAAATTAAGCTCATACCGGTCAGAGCCATCAATTGGGTTTACAGTAAATGACCAGCCTAAATAGTCATTAAATGCCATAGTTATTGACGGAATTCCTACCAGGGTAATTCCATAGGCATTAAATCCTGGTGCATTCAGATGTGCCTCGAACCAAAGGAAATAGTCATCCCATGGAAGATGAGGATTGGTTATCAGCATCGCATTTTTTGATGCTGATTTTGACGGAGCTATCGCAATTGCGTTTGAACCGGGTGCTGTAATTCTCTTTATTGTACCAATATCCTCTGCAGCAAGAAATTCGAGGCAAGTAATCCTGATGGTATGAGAAAAAATATCATATACGGTAACAGGTAAAACCTGTTTGAATTCTTCGCCTATCATTTCCGGATGTGCTGCAGCATAATCATTTATCCCTTTAACAAAACTATCGATATAGGTTTTATACTCAGCTCCCTGTTGAACATAATAGTTCTTTGCCAGTTCAGGAAGTTTAAAGAGAAGGACTTGCTTATCAGATTCTAAATACTTTCCCCCCCAGTATTCTGCCGCACGACCTCTTGCCTGCGCATAAAGTTTAAGAATCAGGTTTGCATGGTTATTCATTTGTGCCCACCCGAAAGCATAATACATTTCTGCGGAGTTTCTTGCATAGATATGAGGAACACCATATTTATCCCACAATATTTCTGTTTTTTGGTTCCCGGCCTGGAGTCCATATCCTGCATTTAAGTACAACAGTATGAACAACAATATATTTCGTATTGACGAAGTCATTTTGTGATTGGTCATTTAGCCAGGATCTTAGAGGTTTCTCTTTTTATACAGATTAATCCAAAATAAAAAATGCAGGCAAAGCAAACCATAGGAATGATAAAACCAGTAGCCATCCCAAGATGGTCAGCAATGGCCCCCATCAACGGTGGACAAAATGCTCCTCCGGCAACAGCCATTACAAGAAATGACGAGCCTTTTTTTGTAAGAGTTCCCAGATCATGTATACCCAATGCAAAGATTGTCGGGAACATAATTGACATAAAAAAATAACAGCTGAACAGTGCTACAACTGAAATAGTTCCCAGGCCAAGGACTACAAGTAGAATAAGTACTGTATTGGTGAGGGCATAAATACTAAGCAGTTTGCCCGGGGCAAAATAGCTTAGTAACCACGATCCCGACAATCGTCCGATCCAGAACAGACCCATACCTCCGAAAGCAAGTATTAGAGAGGCAGCCTGCTCGGGATTTTTTGGCATAAATATTTCACCAAATGATCCTAGATTATGCATAATACTCACAACAGGATTCTGGACATTTGGAAGTTCTTCTGTTACGTAATTAATGAAAAATGAATTAACCCCTGTCTGGGCTGCCACGTAAAGAAATTGTGCAAGAACGGCAAGCATAAAGAATCGGTTCCTGAATAAAAGACTGATAGGCGGGTTTTCATCGCTTCCTTCAGACTTTACTTCTTTAATCTCAGGAAGTTTTGTGAAGAAAAATGCAACTGCGACAAACAGCACTACGCTACCTATGATCATATAAGGTGTAAGCAACGAGTCGAATTTACCTGCACCGGGGGTATCGGCAGCGCCGAAGATCAGTAAACCGCCAATAAGGGGACCCAGGATCCAACCCAGCCCGTTAAATGACTGTGCAAAGTTTATTCGCTGCGAGGCAGATTCTTTCTGTCCAAGAACAGTGGTATAAGGATTTGCAGCTGTCTCCAGACATGTTAACCCACAAGCGATTATAAACAATGCAACCAGAAATGGCCAGAAAGATCCAAGCTTTGCTACAGGATAAAACATAAAAGCCCCTGTTGCAAAAAGACCCAGCCCAAAGATTATTCCACGCTTGTACCCGTATTTCTTCATTATTAGTCCTGCCGGTACTGCCATTATTAAGTAGCCTATATAAAGGGAAAACTGTACAAAACCCGACTGTGCTTTCGATACATGAAGTATATTCTGGAAATGTTTGTTTAAAACATCCAGTAACCCATGTGCAAATCCCCATAGAAGAAATAAGCTTGTAACCAGCATAAATGGAACCAGATAACTCGTACCATCGGCACCTCTCAAAAACGGAGTTCTTTTTCTGCTATTTCTCATTTTGGACCGGGACTTGGTTAAACACCTCTTTTATTTCTGGTATTGAATAGTTGAAAAGCTTTTCAGTAATCAGACTAAGTTTTGCCTCGCTGCCACTGATATGAAAAATCCTTTGTTTATGTGTAATTTTGGAGCCGGAAACGAGCATCGCGGCCGGGGATGAGCTCTCAATCTCATAAAATGGTCCCATTATTGACCCATCCTCCACCGGACCATCATTATAAGAGTTCACCGCGTCACCGCTTAATGGATTATCCTGTTTACCCCATTTCGAATTAACGTATGGAAGTTTCTCTGCAGGAGCGGAGTACCATAATAAGGTTAAAACATGGCTGTCAGGATCATAACTGCCACAATATGGTAAAGCCCTGTCTGGGGAAATACCTATTTTACTCCTGTATTTTCCATCTGTTTTAAAGAACAGGATCTTTTCATTTATTACCAGCCGGTCGGCGGGGACTCTGCCGAAATAGTCATCGGTTACAATCTTTCCCATTTCAGTCTCATTGCCTTGTCTGAATGGGATAAAAACGATTCCCTTTTCGGAAGGATTGAACATCGCAAGCATCCAGACAGATAAAAATCCAGTTCCCGGACCCCAATTATTTTCTCCTTTATTAGTCAGGGTATTTTCAGATTCGAAAGCAACTAAAGACAATGAATTATCAATTGTAAGACTTAGTGACATTTCAGATTCTAAACGAGTCAATAATCTGACGCTTCTATCAATTCTTACCTGCATTTCTGTGCCTGAAGCATTTATTAGATTGAAATCTTTTGTGAAATCAACTGATGTTTCATTTTGAGATGCAATCTCAAATGCTTCTGTATCGAGACCGGCAGGAACCTTCCAGTTGGCAAAGATCTGGTTATCTCCCTTTTTAAAATAGATTGAGAAGGGGCCTCCTTCAGGTCCAAGCCAAACTCTTTCTTCACCTCCAAAGGGATTAAACTGATCACTGCGTTTGCCTGATGAAATTAAAGAATAATTGATCCATCCGAAACTTTTACCCTCGTTTCCTTCGGCAGAACTTGTCATTACCCGCCCCTGTAAACCGGGTGATAGTAAAACTGATGCTCCGGAGTTAGTGTCCTTTAATTCTAATATATCAATATTGTTCTTTGTAAGGAAGTTTGCATCATAACCATAGGTTCCTTTCGGGAATTCTTGTGTCATCTTTTTGGTATTTTTATTCACGGCAGATGAACAACTCATCATAAACACAATAGTGACCAGCACTGCCGCGAGGTTGATATTTGTGATTTTTGCATTTTTCATTGCCTGGTATTTTGGTTTATTATGAGTATAATGGCCCGAATGCCTTACAAGCCATATAATCGGCACTACACCTTTCATTACCGAATGCACTCCAGACTGCAGGACGGAAAACCGATTCTTCAGGTACATTGTGCATGCATACCGGAATCCTGAGCATTGAGGCAAGAGTTATCAGGTCGGCACCAATATGACCATAGGATATTGCCCCATGGTTAGCTCCCCAGTTTGCCATTACTGAATATACATCCTTGAAAGATCCCTTACCAGTTATCCTTGGCACGAACCAGGTTGTTGGCCATGTCGGATCAGTGCGTTTGTCGAGTATCGAGTGAATATCATCAGGTAATTCAACAGTCCAGCCTTCTGCAAGCTGTAAAACCGGACCAAGACCCTTCACCAGATTTATACGGCTCATTGTCACCGGCATTTTACCCGCAGTTTTAAACTGAGAGGAGTATCCGCCGCCTCTGAAATATTCCAGAGTTGCAGGACACCAACTGGTGCTTCCCAGGCATTTGTCAACCTCTTCCTGAGTGATATCCCAGAAGGGTTTCATTACCGGATTGCCGTTCTTATCACGTTGGTGTGCCGTCGCATCCAGCGTTGTTGACCCTGAGTTAATTAAGTGAATGATGCCATTGAAAGCAAGACCAGACAATTCCTTGCCTGTAACACGCTTCACTGCATCGGGACTCCAGTAAGTACGGACATCTGAAAAAATCTGGGCCGTATTTGTCAAAAGATGTCCGAATAGCATCGATACTCCGTTCAGGCTGTCATTTTCGGTTGCAAAAATGAATGCCTGTCTTATTCCATTCCAATCGAATGATGAGTTCAGAATAGCTTCGGTAAAATCTCCATTTGGATAGAAGTCAGTCCATTGACGTTGTCCCTGGAATCCGCCTGCAATAGCATTCCGCCCTTTGGCCTCTTCGCCAAACCCCATTTCCGCCAACGCTGGGTTTCCGATCATAAGGTCGCGCGAAATGAGTGTCATTTTAACGACTACTTCCCATTCCCAGTCTTTTCTTTTTCTGTCAGATGGTTTCTTATTCAGGTCAGGGCCCTCTGTGCAGTTTTTCTTCACCCAAATCATCGCCTTGTCAAATTCTTTCTTATCGTATATCCCCTGTTCTATACGACGCATGATCTCAGTCATATCAACAAATTCCGTACGCATGCCCAGGTAATCCTGAAAAAATTCAGAATTGACAATAGAACCTGCAATTCCCATTGAAGTATAACCTAAAGAAAGGTATGTTTTTCCCTTCAATTGAACTGATGCAATCGCTGCTCTGACAAACCTGAGTATCTTTTCCCTTACATCAGCCGGAATATTCAAATCACCGGCATCCTGCACATCCCTGCCATAGATACCAAAGGCGGGTAATCCTTTCTGAGCATAACCTGCAAGGGCTGAAGCAAGGTAGACGGCACCCGGACGTTCTGTTCCGTTAAAACCCCACACAGCCTTAGGTATGCCGGGGTTCGTGTCCATTACTTCCGCTCCGTAACACCAGCAGGGGGTTACAGTTAAGGAAACAGCCACCCCTTCACGCTCGAATTGCTCAGCACAACGGGCAGCGTCAGCAATACCTCCAATGGTAGTTTCAGAAATTACACACTCAACAATATCTCCTGATGGAAACTTTAATTCCGACTCAATTAGATTGGCAGCAGTTCTGGCCAGATTCATTACTTGTTCTTCTAGAGACTCTCTGATGCCGTGTTCTCTACCATCAATTACCGGACGAATGCCGACTTTGGGTAGCCGGCCGATCAATCTGTTTGACATAATTGCTATGAATTAAATATATGTTACACTATTAAAACTATTCCGTTAAACAAAATCAATACAAAATATGCATAATCGATTAAGCATAAAAGCTAAAAAATTAACAAATAATTGGTTCCCTGATAATCAGTGAAGGGTTAAGCATAATGCGGCTGATCTTAGTTGATCCGTTTATCAGATCCATAAGTACTTTTACAGCTTCTCTTCCCATCTCTTCAAGCGGTTGATGTACATAGGACAACGGGGTGGAGTAAAGATCGAAAGAGTCACCTCCGTCAAAACCTATAAAGCCCATTTCATCAGGTATTTTAATACAATGTTTCTGCGCATAATACAAACCGGATATTGATAAACCATTATTTGCAAACACCATAGCATCAATATTCTTATTAGTGCTCAGGAGATTTTTGAGAGAAGAATCAAAATCTTTCTGTGAATGGCTGAATTTTATCTCCACAAGGCAGTTGGAATGATCAAGGCTGCAATCTTTCATTGCCTCAACATATCCCCTGATTCTCTCTTTCATATGTATTAAAGAAGTTTTGTATGCTACCATAGCAATATGCTTATATCCATTTTCAGCAAAGTATGATGTAGCCTCATAGGTGGCCTGGTAATTATTTAAAACTACATGACTGCAGTTTATCTCCTGAAAGTACCTGTCGAACAGGACTACCGGCAGTTTCTTTTTTAAAAGGGTACTCACCTGTTTCAAAGTTCCTTCAGAGGGTACAATAATAAAACCATCCACCTGTCTGTTAATTAAAGTGTTAAGCAGGAAGCCTGATTTTACTTCATGTTCATCAGAACTACCGAATATTACTGTAAATCCCTGTTTAAATGCTTCATCTTCAATGATTCTTGCTAATTGTCCGAAGAATGGGTTTGCAATGTCTGCAACAATTAAACCTATTGTTTTGGTTGAACCGGTTCTCAGGCTTCTTGCTATCTGGTTAGGCTGATAGTTGAGCTCTTCAGCAGCCTGCCTGATCTTCTTCACAACTTCAACCCCGACTCTTTTCTCCTTTTCCTTTCCATTCATAACATAAGAGACAAGAGCAGTTGAAACTCCAACATTATTTGCAATATCTTTTAACGAAATTCTTTTTTCCATAAATCATTATTACTTCTGAAAAAAATAAACATATCCTTCCGATTGAAAAACACAAAAAACGGATTCCAGTATGACAAAAATATGCTTAATCGTTTAAATAAACAAAAAAAAATTACTTTTCATAAATTATAATATTAGAGTTTTTTAAAGATAAATAGTATATCTACCTGAACATCACTATTATTAACACATGGATCCGGAAAGTTAATGGAGCGAAAATTTCAGAAATATTGATTATTCTTAATCAAACTTTTGTAAAATGGATTGCTAACTATGATGGGGCAGATGAGTCTAATTGTCATTGGAATCAAACGGTACCCGTGAATCTGATGAACAATATGAGATCATATTGATTATGTGGTGACTTTCAAATTATCTTAATTATCTTGTTATGAAAAAAATTAAATAAGATTATGAACGCACCTAAAAAGGGAATACTTATTTTGGTTATGATAATGTCTGTATTTTCGATATACGCACAGAAACTATCGCTCGGAAAAATCAATGTCAAAGTTTTGAAATCGGAATTTATCTTTGAGAACGCATCTTTCAGAAGTTGCCATGCTTCAACAGTTATTGAAACAGATGAAGGTATTTTGTCAGCATGGTTTGGTGGAACGGATGAAGGCAATCCGGATGTTTGTATTTATACCTCGGCAAATAAAGATGGTAAATGGAGTATCCCTCAACTGGTTGCTGACGGAATTATAAACGATACGCTTCGTTATCCATGTTGGAACCCGGTGCTTTTTAGGAGGGATAACGGGGATATTATTCTCTTTTATAAAGTTGGTCCTAGTCCCCGTGAATGGTGGGGACTATACAAAATCTCTAAAGATGACGGGAAATCGTGGTCAGAAAAGGTTCAAATCCCGGATAATCTTTTGGGGCCAATAAAGGACAAACCGGTAAGACTAAAAAATGGGACAATACTATATCCCACCAGCATCGAAACGAATCAAAGTTGGAATATTTACGTGGAGACATCGGATCAGGCTTTAAATCAATGGAGAAAAACAAAAATTGACAATAATAGTTTTAATGCAATTCAGCCTACAATCCTTTTTTATAGAAGAGGAAAAATTCAGATGCTTTGCCGCAGTAGAGAAAAAAGGATTGTTGAGACGTGGTCGAAAGACCAGGGAAAAACATGGTCTCCCTTGCAGGCAACAAATCTTCTTAATAACAACTCAGGTATTGATGCTGTAACCCTCGATAATGGATTACAATTATTAGTTTGTAATCCGGTTGAGAGTGGGAGGAACAAATTAAGTGTTCTTGCTTCGGTCGACGGGGAAATCTGGAACGAAATAATCGTTCTGGAAGATCAACCCAAAGGTGAATTTAGTTATCCCGCAGTTATAAGGGGGAAAGACGGTACTATCCATATCACTTATACTTATAACCGTATAAAAATAAAATATGTCCATCTGATGATATCCGGGAAATAGCTCTTACTTTGCCTCTGGTCAGCCTGAACTCCTGGAATATTTAAAGCGCATAATGATTCAAATGCCATTACCTCTTTTTATTTACAATATGCCCGTGCATACCAAGATCATATTTGCCCCCGAAACAGTAAAAGCGGCAGCTGACATTCCTGGTATTATTGGAATGAAAGATAGCTCTTCCAACCTGGCTTATTTTAAACATGTACAATACGCATTAAGGGGTCGCCCTGACTTTACTTTTATGGTGGGACCTGAAGAATTTATGTCGGAATTTGTCCTTACAGGAGGGCATGGGGAAGATCTGAATTACCGTGAATTGATGTAAATTCCTGCTTCAGAGATGAAAGTAATCGATATTATAATATTTTTGGTCTACCTGATAGGAATTGTTTTATTCGGCGGTTCCTTCTATAAAAAAAACAAATCATCTTCTTCATTTACACTGGGAAATAAGAATATTCCAACCTGGGTAATCTCTATGTCCATCTTCGCTACATTTGTTAGTAGTATAAGTTATCTTGCACTACCGGGTCAGGCTTTTCAAACGAACTGGAATCCATTTGTTTTCAGCCTGTCAATACCATTTGCCTCTTTTATGGCTTTTAAGTTTTTTGTGCCTCTTTACAGATCTGTTAACAGCCCCTCAGCTTATACATATCTTGAAATGCGTTTTGGCCCATGGGCTAAAATATATGCTTCAGTAATGTATCTGCTGACCCAATTGATGAGAACAGGGACAATACTTTTCTTGCTGGCGCTGACACTTAATGTTATTCTTGGATGGAATATGATAATTGTAATCGTAATAACAGGAATTAGTGTTATGATCTATTCCCTCCTGGGAGGGATACAGGCAGTGGTATGGACGGATGCAATCCAGGGGATCATATTAATCGCAGGCGCCCTGGTTTGTGCTATCGTATTGTTGTTTTCGATGCCTGAAGGACCAGGTCAAATATTTCAGATTGCCGCAGCAAACGATAAATTCAGTCTTGGCAGCTTTAAAATAGGATTAACGAGTTCAACGTTTTGGGTAGTCCTGATTTATGGTATATTCATAAACCTGCAGAATTTTGGGATTGATCAGAACTATATTCAAAGATACATGACAGCCAGTTCTGAAAAGGAAGCAAAGAAATCAGCTCTCTATGGTGGCCTGCTATATATTCCGGTATCTCTTCTGTTTCTGTTTATCGGTACTTCGCTTTACAGTTTTTATACTGCTCATCCCGGAATTTTACCTGAAGGTACCCAGACTGATAAGATTTTCCCGTTTTTTATTGTAAATAATCTCCCGGTTGGTTTAACCGGTTTACTCATTGCCTCTATCTTTGCCGCAGGGATGAGTACTATCGCGACAAGCGTGAACAGCTCAGCAACGGTTATTCTTAATGATTATTTCAAGAAAAAGTTAAAAGATGCTGATGCTGAAAAGACATCAATGAAAATTTTGTACTCATCCTCTTTTCTTTTCAGTGTTATAAGCATTTTTATTGCTATTGCAATGATCAATGTACAAAGTGCTCTGGATACATGGTGGAAACTGGCATCGATATTTAGTGGTGGGATGCTGGGATTATTCCTACTGGCATTTTTTACAAAGAAAGTCAATAACGTGGCTGCTGTAACCGGTGTTACTATCGGAGTAATCGTAATTGGATGGATGAGCTTGTCGCCATTTTTGTTCAAGAGTGCTGATTTGCAGAGATATGCCAGTCCTTTCCACAGTTATTTGTCAATAGTTTTCGGGACAATGGCCATTTTTATAATTGGTTTCCTTGCAGGTGTGGTAATTAACCGGTTACACAAGAAAAGTATTCCGATAAAGAAAATTTAACAATTAAAATGCGATCAGGTTTTCCAAAATGAAGACTGAATGAAGTTAAAATCAATTAATTGGTATTTAGGATCACTGTTCACACAGGATTATTTAAATGATTATTTTTATTAATCAATGTAATAACTCCTAAATTCGTTTGGTGTCATTATGGTTATTGCTTTGAACTGGCGGTTAAAATTAGAAAGGTTATCGAATCCTGCAGCAAAACAGATATCAGAAATAGCCTGCGTGGTCTCAATAAGAAGTTTTTTGGCATGGCAAACGCGCAACTCCTTAAGGAAAGTCATAAAGGTCTTTTTTGTACTCTTCTTAAAGTATTTACAGAAAGCATGAGTGGTCATGTTAGCAATATCAGCGACATCCTGAATTTGTATTTTATTATGAAAATTTGCAATCACATATTCATGCACTTTCTTCAGCCGTTCGAACGAATGGTTACTGTAATTCAACAAAGGTAATTCAGAAACAAATGTTTCGGTTAACAGAGAGCATCTTTTAGTTTTCGTTAGTTCAAAAAGGATTTCTAGTATCGAGATTACCTTTAAGGGACCACTACAAGAGATATGCTGTTTTAATTTATTCGGAATACCGTCTAGATCTGCATTAGGGAAGTAGATTCCTCCTTTAGCAATATTAAGTAGATCTTTAACAGGAGCCATCTCAGGTAATAAGAAAAACTCCTCTCCCAAAAAATCTTCTGAAAACATGACAAGAAAGGCTGAAGCATTCAAATTATCAACTTCATAATAAACCGGGTCATTTTTCCAATAATGAGGAATATTAGGTCCCAGAAGTACGAGGTCTCCTTCCTGAAAGTTTTCGACAGTGTCCCCTACAAAACGCTTAC
Organism: Bacteroidales bacterium; assembly: GCA_038245405.1. Taxonomy (GTDB): domain Bacteria; phylum Bacteroidota; class Bacteroidia; order Bacteroidales; family VadinHA17; genus LD21. The sequence goes on along the minus strand of JBBRSO010000048.1, from coordinate 15 downwards.
CTTTACTCTTAATAA
>JBBRSO010000047.1:0-20559 GCA_038245405.1 Bacteroidales bacterium | reverse complement strand
TATGATGCACTTCAGAAAGGAGGTCTAAAATGAATCAGCTACAGAATTTCACAAAAGGTTTTATAAAGGAAAATCCTATCCTGGTACTGGTACTTGGTACCTGTCCTACTCTTGCCACCACATCCTCGTCACTAAACGGACTTGGAATGGGTATAGCTACCACATTTGTTCTTATAGGGTCAAACGTTGTGATCTCTTTACTCTCAAATGTTATCCCTGATAAAGTAAGAATCCCCGCCTTCGTTGTGATCATCGCCTCATTTGTAACTATTGTTGATCTCATAATGCAGGCATATGTTCCAGGCTTATATGAAACACTCGGCATATTCATCCCGCTAATCGTAGTAAACTGTATAGTGCTCGGCCGTGCCGAAGCATATGCATGTAAAAACTCAGTCTTCTCTTCATTTATTGATGGTTTAGGTATGGGACTCGGCTTTACTCTGGCACTTGGAATTCTTGGAGCCTTTCGCGAAATATTAGGAAGCGGAACATTATTCGGATATAAATTCATAAAGGGCGACGGGATTCTGATTTTCATACTCGCACCTGGTGCATTCTGGGCCCTTGGTTATATGATAGCTCTTGTAAACAGGATCAAAAAATCTTAATAATTATATTGAAATGGAATATATCCTTATTATAATATCGGCTGTTTTAATAAACAATGTTGTCCTGGCTCAGACGCTTGGAATATGTCCATTTCTGGGTGTATCGAATAAGATCGATACAGCTCTCGGTATGGCAGGTGCAGTCACGTTCGTGATCGTTCTGGCAACAATTGTAACATATCTTATCCAGATATACGTTCTGGATAAATTGGGTCTGGCATTTATGCAGACCATAACCTTTATCCTCATTATTGCAGCATTAGTTCAGATAGTCGAGATCATCCTGAAAAAAGTTAGTCAGCCATTATACCAGGCATTAGGGATATTTCTCCCGTTGATAACCACCAACTGTGCTGTTCTCGGAGTAGCTATCCTCGTGATTAAAAAAAACTATAACCTTATAGAAGGTGTTGTATACGGAGCATCAACAGCAATTGGTTTCGGGCTTGCACTGATCATTCTTGCTGGTATCAGGGAACAGCTTGAACTGGTTGATGTACCAAAGGGAATGAAAGGTGTTTCATTATCACTTGTTATTGCAGGCATTCTTGCTATGGCCTTTATGGGTTTTACAGGAGTCGTAAAATAAACAGTAAACACTCGGATTTGATCTTCTCGCTGAGTTTCGCGTAGGTTACATCCGAAGTTCTACGAGAAATAAAAATCTACATTATGACTCTTACAGATTACTACGAGATACTTGGTCTCTCAGCATCCTCAACAATAGATGAGATAAAAAAGGCATACAGAAGCAAAGCCAGGCTATACCATCCCGATATTAATCCGGCCCCTGAGGCAAAAGACCGATTCATCAGCATTACTGAGGCATACGAGTTCCTGATCGCAAATCATGAAAAGATCAATTCAGATGACCTGGCTTATCAGAAAGCCATGGAAGAGTGGCGAAAATACAGACAGGACCGTTCACGGAAAAAGGCCACAATCTATGCGAAAGCATCATACATAACATTCAAAAAGACAAAGTTTTATAAGACAACCAGAATATTTGACAGAACATCAATAATCTTCAGTTTTGTGGTATCAATTATGGTCCTTGTATATACAATATACGGGTATATATACCGGTTAAGAAATCCTATTCCGGGGTTGGATAAACCATCGGTTGCTGCATTTATTATGTTACTAATGCTTGGTATGATTTTTTTTGTCGTTTCATTCATATATCTGCGAGCTTATCAGCTGACCTCTAAAAAACGGAAGAAGAAACCGAAATAATGGCACCGCTGGTAAAATAAAAGCACAGAGCTCAGGGCTCAGGATATAGTACAAATGTGGCAGGAAATATCTGTGAAACTATTTCTCAATAGTTATTCTGAAAGCTTCAGCTTTATAAAATTGAAGCGCACGTCAAGAACTGAAGCAAAATATTCGCCTCTTTCCAGGATATCATCATCTCCCTCCTCGTAATACCAGTTGAAGATGAATTTTTTATGTTTCAGCGTAACGTAAGTGATCTTCTGTAAAAGATGTATAAATACTTTTGCGCTGGCACTGTTAAAATACTCAAGATTTATATCGACACATGTAAGTTCGGCAGGCACCAGAATATATTCACTGACCCATTCCTCGATAGGTTCAAAAAAATCAGTGACATTCTCATGTATTGATCTGCCTTTGATACGAATTACTCCCTCAGGGTTTAAGACTACCTCAGGTGTATTCTTCGTAGGCGAAATCCTCAACTCCTCCATCTGAATTATTTTCTCCGAAATTAATAATTTTATGATAATAAACCCAAAATCTGGAAAAAAGTCAGTTCACAGCCACTATCAATACCTGGCGAGAGGTGTGATATCGTGGCCTGAGAATTCTCCTCTTAAATATTTATAGTATCCCGTTATCCCTATCATTGCAGCATTATCTGTTGTGTATCTGAATTCAGGTATGAAAAGATTCCAGTTTCTCTTTTCCGCTTCCTTTTTTATTTCATTTCTCAAACCCGAATTTGCCGAGACACCACCTGCAATTCCGATCTCTTTTATTCCTGTCAGCTCTGAAGCTTTTAACACCTTATCAATAAGAATACTGACTATTGTATACTGAAGTGAGGCACATAAATCCGCTTTGTTATTTTCTATAAAGGATGGGTCTTCCTTTAATCTGTCGCGCAGAAAATAAAGGAAGCTGGTTTTTAATCCGCTGAAACTGAAATCCAGACCTTTTACATGTGGTTTTGCAAATTTAAATGCTTTAAAATTTCCTTCAGTTGCCAGTTTGTCAATCAACGGACCCGCAGGATACGGAAAACCCATCACTTTACCGCACTTATCAAAGGCCTCTCCGGCTGCATCATCGATTGTGGTTCCAATAACTTCCATTTCAAGCTGACTCCTGAGTATGATTATCCGGGTATGACCGCCTGAAACCAACAAGCATAAAAATGGAAACTGAGGTAACCGGCTGTTTTTATCTTTCTCAAGAATAAAATGTGCCAGCACATGCGCCTGCAGATGATTCACCTCAATTAATGGCACATCCTGAGAGAGTGCAAATCCTTTCGCGAATGATGTGCCTACAAGCAGAGATCCAAGAAGTCCGGGGCCCCGTGTAAATGCTACGGCGTTTATATCACCCGATTGAATTCCTGCTTTTAAAAGCGCCTGCTGTGTAACAGGTACAATATTAGCCTGGTGTGCCCGGCTTGCCAGTTCGGGTACCACTCCGCCATATAACATATGAATATCCTGGTTGGCAATGAGATTGGAAAGTACATACCCATCCCTGATAACCGCTACCGATGTATCATCGCAGGAGGATTCTATGGCTAAAATCGTTACTGACATTTATAAATTTTGAAACTGCAAATTTCAAAAAAATATCGCTGCTAAAAACATGTTCGGGAAAAAATCTGATAATCTTCTAATTTACCCTCTGCCATCTTAAGGGCATAGCAGTCAACTTAAGGGGATATAAGTATATGGGCGGTGAAATTTCGGTAAAAATCTCTTAAGTTGACGGCGATGCCCTGTCTTTTACAATGGCATAATATTTGTATTTTAATGGATCGGCAATTAGGCTGAGTTTCATTATCTTTGACGTTTAAATCTTGTGGGTAGGAAGTATAGGTATATAAGATTTTTTGATAGGGATGCTGGGTAAGATTAAAAAGTCACTTAAATATTTAAGCATATTGATCGGGATCATTCTCATTCTCCCGACAGTATTATATCTTTTATTGCAAACTGCAGAGGTTCAGACATTTCTTGTAAAAAGGATAACACGGCATTTTTCAAGTGAGCTGAAATCGACAATATCAGTAGGGTCTATCGAATATAGGTTATTTAATAAACTTTCTATTAAGAAACTGCTAATTAAAGACAGGAATAACGATACACTTTTATATGCAAAAGAACTAAACGCCGGCATCTGGAGCCTGAATTTTTCAAAGAAATCGTACAAGCTTGGGAAAGTAAGTATTATTAAACCGGTAATCGCTCTTATAACCGATTCAACCGGACTAATGAACCTTGCCTGGTACCTCGATATGCTGAAAAATCCAACAGACACTATGAAAAAAGGAGGAGTCAGCTTTACGGTAGCTCAGATAGATATAAGTGATGCAAAATTTTCACTCATTAACAGAGCTGGAGTAAGAGGAAAAACTAAGATCGATTTTAATAATATGGTTTTAAGAAATGTTAATGGGATTGTTGAAGATCTTAAAATAAAGAATGATACAACTTCTTTTAACATTTATAGTCTGGGCTTCTCAGAAACATCAGGATTCACCCTGAATAAAATGAACAGCTCTGTGATCATATCGGGTCAGAATATTCTGTTAAATTCAGCATATATCAATTCGGGTAATAGTGTGCTTACTATGCCCAGGTTTGCAATGACAGCTGATTCTTCAGAAGCTTTTAAAAACTTCACTGAAAAGGTTAAACTTAATATACTGCTCGACAAATCGCATATAAGTACAACTGATCTTAAGTATTTCATTCCACAAACAGATAGTCTGAACGAATCTGTCTGGATCTCAGGGAAAATACTTGGAACTGTTTCTGAGCTCAGGGGTCGTGATATAATACTCGCTTACAGGGATTATACAACCCTCGACTGCGATTTTGACTTTTCAGGCCTTCCGAAGATTGAAAACACATTTTTATATATCGGGGTGAACAGCCTTAAGACCAATGCTAAAGATATTGAAAAGATAAGATTTCCAGGCAAAAAGGGAATAGTAATACCCGATGCTATCAGGGATCTGGGTAATATTTCCTTCAATGGAAGTTTTACCGGATTTACTACAGATTTTGTTACTTATGGTGAGATCAGAACGATTCAGGGCAATATCAGAACTGATATATCACTCAGACCCGAAAAACCTGACAGATACAGAGTAAAAGGATTACTCACAGGAAGTAATATTAATATTGGTGAACTAACAGGCAAAACCGAACTGCTCGGTAAAATGAGCCTGAAGACGAATATTGACGGATTTGCCTATTCCCTTAAAAAATTCTCGGCTAACCTTACAGGGAAAATTGATAGTATTGAATTTAAAAACTATGTATACCGTAATATAGCTCTCAATGGCGCATTTACAGAAAAAACCTGGGATGGAAGTGTAAATATCGTTGATAAAAATATTAAGCTTGATCTTCTCGGTTTGCTTAATTTTAAAGATACTCTGCCTGAATTTGATTTTACAGTTAATATAGCGGATGCTAACCTCTATAACCTGCATCTCGACAAGCTTGATACGACCTCATCAGTAACAATGCTCCTGACATCAAATTTCAAAGGGAATAATATAGATAACCTCAATGGCGAAATCAAACTGCTAAACTCCAACTTCAAAAGATTTAATAATACAATTGAGCTTAACGATTTTTCAATAAGAACGTACAAAGAAAATGAGCTCCCTGCATTGAGTCTCAGAACTGATTTTGTGGATGCTGATATTAAAGGGCATTATAATCTAAAAGGACTTGGAGAGGTTGTAAAATCTGCACTCAGCAACCTGATGCCTTCACAGTTTCATTACGATGTTAATCAGGATTACAAAGAAAATAGTTTTGACTTCAATATAAATTTCAAGAATACCGATAAGATTAATTCCTTTTTCAGAACAGGCATTCTTATATCTGATAAAAGCTACATAAGAGGATCCGTAAGAGCCGACAGTATTATAAATGTTAATGGCAATGCAGATTTACTAAACATAAAAAACCTGGTGTTCAGTAATTTTTCATTCGATACCCATATTTCAGGACCCGAATTAGTATTTGATATTAAAAGCAATACTCTTAATTTCCTGGGACAATCTCAATTGAAAAATTTCAACATTGGCATATTGACAAAGCCGGATAATTTTACTTTTAAGGTTGATTGGGATGACAGGGACACGCTATTAAACAAGGGAAGCATAACTGCAAGTGGGAATATTACAAGGGACGCGAATACCAATCATACTATTCTGAAGGTTGATATAGATTCCTCCAGTATTTATTCTGATAATAGCCTATGGAATATGAGAAAATCTTCAATCCTCATCGATTCCAATTCATTCAATATCAAAAAGCTATCAGTGGTTAGCACTGACAGATATTATATGGTTAACGGGACTGTGTCGGAAAACCCTGCCGATACGTTGCATCTCGATTTCAAGGGAATAAATATTGATCCTATTAATTTCCTTATTGACCAAAATAAACATGATGATCCTACTGCAGTTCGTCTGGGGCTGAAAGGACATATCAGTGGAGATATTTTATTATCGAACGTGTATAAAAACCTGTTGCTTGCGGGAAACGTTAATGTAGAGAAGTTTTCAATGCTTGGCAGCGAATTTGGGGATATTCTGATCAATTCCTCGCTGAATACTAATAAGAAATATGTTAATATTCAGGCAAGTAATAACCTCAATTCTGTAAAAATGTTCGACATAACAGGAGGCTATGAACCATCAACGAAAAAAATCGATCTTCTGGCTATAGCAACTAATCTGCCTATAACTTTTCTGAACCCGCTTCTTAAAGTATTCGCCTCCGAAATAACGGGTTTTGCTTCCGGAAAACTATATTTATCAGGCCACACAGACAACTTCACACTACAGGGAGCAATACTTCCTGAAAAAACTTCTATGAAAATAAATTATCTGAACACAAAATATTCATTGAATGATTCAGTCAGATTCGATAAAAAAGGCATAAAGTTTAAAAATATTAAAATCTTCGACAGCAAAGGAAACGGAGCAATACTTGATGGCTATGTGAATCATAAGGATTTCAAGGATTATGTTGCTGACATAAAAATTACTATTCCATCCAGCTCATTTCTTGTTTTGAATACACAGCTAAAGGATAATCCCATGTTCTACGGGACCGTTTACGCATCAGGATCAGCAAAAGAACCGACTGTGGCAAACATAAGGAGCGATCAGAGTGGTCTGGCTTTTGATATATCCGCAAAAACCGGGAAAAATACAAAACTCTCAATTCCCATGAGCAAAGAACTATCTGTATCCGAATACTCATTTATTTCTTTTAACGATTCTAATAAAGACAAAAAAGCTCAAACAGAGAAGAAGGATTTGCCTGCTACGGTTAAGCAGATCGGAATGGACTTAAACATGAATCTTGAAATTACACCTGACGCAGAAATTGAAATAATCTTCGATTCTAAAGCAGGAGATATAATGAAGGGGCAGGGATCGAGTGAAAATCTGAATATTAATCTTAACAAGAAGGGTGATTTCAAAGTGACCGGTGATTATATTATTGAAGAGGGTGAATATACGTTTACTCTTGGCAATATTATAAATAAACCTTTCAGCGTGGAAAGTGGAGGAAGAGTGACGTTCAGTGGTGACATGAAAGACGCAGATATTGATTTAAAAGCAAGCTATTTAAATTTAAAGACCTCACTGGCTCCAATCCTTGGAGAAGAAGATAAATATTCTGAGAGGGTTCGTGTAGAGCCTCAGTTGAACCTGACTGGTAAATTATTCAACCCTGTTGTCGGCTTCGATATTTACTTACCTGATGCAGACGAAGCAACCAGAACATTACTCAGAAACAGTATTTCAACCGAAGACGAAGTAACGAAACAGGTTGTCGCGCTTCTGGCTATAAATAGCTTTATTTCATCTGGTTCATCGGTGTCGTCGGGAGCAGGAAATGCCACAGGGACATCTGCTATGGCGGCTACCACATATGAAATGCTTTCAAGCCGCGTGAGTGATTGGTTCTCGAAATTAAGCAATGATTTTAATGTCGGATTGAATGTAAGGCCAGGAGAGAATGTACTTACCCCGCAGGAAGCACAGCTTGCATTATCAACACAGATACTGAATGACAAAGTTACGCTCAATGGAAATGTTGATCTCAGGGGCACCGGTGCAGCCGGGGCTACAAATATGTCAGGCAATACAAATCAGCTTACAGGTGATTTTGATTTTGAATATACAATAACACAGAGGCTGAAACTGAAAGTATTTAATAGGTTTAATGATTATTCCGGGCTGAGTCAATATACACAGGGTGCCGGTATTTTATACAAGCAGGATTTCAATAAACTCTCTGATCTTTTCTCAAAAAAGAAAAAATCGGTAATGAAAAAAGAAGAGGAAACAAAAATAATAAGCGGGAAATAATTGTTATAATGTTATAAACGGTTAATAAATTAATTATCATTGTTACAAACCACGCATAATAGAATACCATATATACCCGTTTATTCATAACTTTGCAGAAGTACATCAGATTCTGTATTTGGAATGATTTATATATCAGGTAAATAATAAAAATATATTGCAAACTAAATCAAACATAGAACTTAAGAATGCTGTTGCTGGAAAAAGAAAAGGCTTGCTTGGTACTATTTTAGTGCATGCCGGTCTGTTCAGCCTGCTTATTCTGGTGAGCTTTTCAGCACCGCCGCTGCCAGAAGGTGAAGAAGGCATTCTTGTAAATTTTGGTACTGATGAAACAGGAATTGGTTTAATTGAGCCATCACCACCTCCTGGTGTTAAAGAAACAGCTCCGCCTGTTATCGCTGAAGTAAAGCCAACACCGACTCCTCCAAAAACTGTATCAAAAGCTAAGGAAGAAGCACTCATAACACAGAACACTGAAGAGGCGCCAGCAGTTAAAGAAGTAAAAACTGTCGCAAAAAAAGTAGATCCGGATGCAGATAAGAAAAGACTCGAAAAACTTGAAGAGGATAGAATAATTAAAGTGCAGAAAGAAACTGAAAGGATCAGAATAAAAGAAGAACTCGAGGAAAAGCAAAGGATTGCCGCTGAACAACAACGGGAAGCTGATATAATGAACCGGACAAAAAATGCCTTTGCTAATTCAAAAAATACAGGAACCAGTTCAACTGGTGAGGGTATTGCAGGAGGGCCAGGAAACCAGGGTGACCCCAACGGTTCAATAGATTCAAAAGTGCGCGGCCATGGCAGTGGTCTGGGCACCAGTGGTAACGGTACAGGCGCCAGCGGGAATGGCAGTGGTAATGGAATTTCTTACAGCCTCGGGGGACGTGGCTTTGTATCCCTTCCATCCCCAAAATACATGTTACAGGTTGAAGGTAAAGTAGTTGTAGAGGTTAGTGTTGATAAAGAAGGGAAAGTTGTACAGGCAATACCTGGTACAAAAGGCTCCACAACACTTGATGAGTCGTTACTGAAAGTAGCAAAGGATGCAGCGCTTGCCGCAAGGTTCGAAGTCAAAAATGATGCTCCCGCAATTCAAAAGGGAACAATAACCTATAATTTTATTCTAAAATGAGGTTCATTGTTCTAATCCGAACAATTCACCTATCGCAACGCTCAGGTTATCTATCAGATTACTATCTTTAATGATGTAGTCATCAATGCCTTTACGCGCGAGCTCAAGAACTATTTCGCCCTTATCCTGACCGGAGAGCATGATAACAGGTATGTCAGGCTTTAACTCCTTTATTTTGTCAAACACTTCCATGCCGTTCATCACTTTATGGTCGTGATTGACAAAATAATAATCAAGTATAATAAGATCAGGATTTTTACTGAGCGCGCTGATACAATCTTCTCCATATCCGAATGCTTCAAGAAGATAACCTTGAGATGTAAATCTTTTTAAAACAAGCATGTTTATAAATGGATCATCGTCAACAATAAAAATAAGTTTCCTGGTATTCATCTTCAAATTTTAGATATGCTATTCACAAAGTTAAAAAAAAATCTGATGTGGTCCGAATTTTAGCGAACTGAAGCTTATATTTATTCTCCCATCGAAAAAAGAGGAAACGATGCCATCATTTTAACCACTTTCTCTCCTACTCTTGTTATTACAGCCTGGTTTTCAATATTTGAAATGACCTCATCAATCATATCTACAATAACCCCCATATGTTCTTCTTTAAGTCCTCTTGTAGTAATTGCCGGCGTACCTACGCGTAAGCCGGAAGTCAGAAAAGGTGAACGGGTATCGAAAGGCACCATATTTTTATTTACAGTGATATGCGACAATACCAATGTATTTTCCACCTTTTTGCCTGAGATTTCAGGAAACTTGGTCCGAAGGTCGATTAGCATAAGATGATTATCGGTACCATCTGAAACTACCTTATAACCTTTTTCCATAAATGCCTTTGCCATAACTGCTGCATTTCTCTTTACCCTAGTCTGGTATTCTTTGAATCCTGGCGTAAGCGCCTCTGCGAATGATACAGCTTTCGATGCAATAATATGCTCCAGCGGCCCGCCCTGAATACCCGGAAATACTGCAGAGTTTAAGAGTGTCGACATCATCTTTACCTCACCTTTAGGAGTAGTCAAACCCCACGGGTTTACAAAATCTTTCCCCATAAGGATTATACCACCTCGTGGGCCACGCAGAGTTTTGTGGGTTGTGGATGTTACAATATGCGCATGCTTAAGAGGATTATTAAGAAGACGGGCAGCAATCAATCCTGCCGGATGAGCCATATCAATCATCAATATGGCGCCGATCATGTCTGCAATTTTTCTCATCCTTTCATAATCCCAATCCCGCGAATATGCAGAAGCTCCACCTACTATAAGCCTGGGTCTTTCCTGAAGAGCCGTTTTCTCCATCATATCATAATCAATCAGCCCATCGTCCTCCTTAACACTATATGCTATGGGCTTATAAAATATACCAGATGAATTAACCGGAGAGCCATGAGACAGATGACCGCCATGAGCAAGATTCAATCCCATAAATGTATCGCCTGCCTTTAACACAGCCAAAAATACAGCCATATTTGCCTGGGCTCCCGAATGGGATTGTACATTGGCATATTCAGCGTCAAATAGCTGTTTCAGTCTGTCGATCGCGATCTGTTCTGACTGATCAACTACTTCGCAGCCGCCATAGTACCTGGCACCCGGATATCCTTCTGCATATTTATTTGTCATTACAGATCCCATCGCTTCAAGAACCTGTGGGCTTACAAAATTCTCAGAGGCAATAAGCTCAATACCATTTATCTGGCGCTGACGTTCTTTTTCAATAAGGTCAAAAATCAAAGTATCTTTTTTCATATAATCAGGTTGTTTTAAGTAAACTATGGTTTTGCTGGTTGCTGGTGTTTCATTTCACTAATCCTCCGAGAATTCCATTATCAGGTCCCTGTATGTTGAATATATCCTCGATTTAGAAATAAATCCCACATAATATCCATTATCAAGAACAGGTAGATTCCATACACCTGTTTTCCTGAAGGCATCCATAACAGCTTCAATATTCTCTTTCTTATCTATATAGGATGGTGGAATTGTCATAAGATCTCTCACAAAGGTAACATCATACAGATTATGCTGAAACATTATTTCCCTTACATCATCAAGAGATAAAATGCCCTCAAGAATATTATATTCGTCTACTACCGGGAATATATTCCTCCTTGATTTTGCTATTATTCCAACCAGATCGCCCAGGGTATCAGACGGTTTCACCTTAAGAAGGTCTGTTTCAATTTCTTTTCTCCAATCCATCATGGTCAGTACTGCCTTATCTTTATCATGAGTAATAAGATCACCCTGTTCTGCCAATAGGACATGATAAATTGAATGTTTTTCAAAGCTTCTTGTTGTAATATATGCTGCAGTGGATGTGATAATCAGAGGGATGAGAAGACTGTAACCGCCTGTTATTTCAGCGATTAGAAAAATTGCAGTCAGAGGTGCATGCATCACTCCAGCCATCATTCCTGCCATGCCGACAAGAACAAATCTATTATCAGGCAAGTCAACGCTTGTAATCTTCCTCAACAGACTGGCAAATACATATCCGTTTACACCGCCAATGAACAGAGTTGGAGCAAAAATGCCACCTACTCCTCCGCCACCATTTGTAGAACTGCTTGCAATCACCTTAAATAATACAAGACAAGCCATGAATAAGATTATGACCAGAAATTCGGAGGAATAGCTGCTAAAAATGCTGTCAGCAAGGAGTTGTCCGGAGTTACCCTGTAATAGAGACATTATTGAATCATATCCCTCTCCATAAAACGGAGGAAAAAGGTAAATCAGTCCACCCAGCACAATCCCTCCGAGTATAAGCCGCAGATGTGAGTTGCGGATCTTGCCATAACTTCCCTCAAGGAACAATGTCATCTTTGAGAAATACAGGGAAATAAGACCGGAAATAATACCGAGCAAAAGATACCATGGAATATTTGAAATATTAAATGCCCCTTCAATATTAAAAGATAGTAATACTTTGTCTCCCATCAGGAAGTATGCGACAGTGGCAGCTGTAACAGATGAGATCAGAAGAGGAACTATAGAGGCTGTTGTAAGATCAAGCATCAGGATTTCAAGAGTAAATACTATACCGGCAATGGGCGCTTTGAAGATCCCAGATACTGCCCCTGCAGCTCCGCAGCCTATCAGAAGAGTAATATTTTTATAATTCAGCTTAAAAAACTTTCCAATTACGGAACCTATAGATGATCCTGTGAGCACTATTGGCGCCTCCGCTCCCACAGATCCTCCAAAACCTATAGTTAAAGTGCTCGCCACAATTGAACTCCATGTATTATGCGGATTCAGGTGGCTTCTATTCCTGGAAATTGAAAAAAGGATCCTGCTTATTCCATGACTTATATTTTCCTTTACTACATACTTTACGAAGAGAAATGCCAGAAACATACCGATGAGAGGATAAGCCAGGTAAAGCAGACTGCGACTACCACCGTTTATTCCACTGATAAGTATCACATGTAAATAATGAATTGAATATTTCAGAAAGGCGGCCGCAAGGGCACTGAGCAAACCAACAATCAGACTGAGAAGGTAAACAAGCTTAACCTGATCAATGGTAATAGGGTTTTTATGGAGTATTTTGTTAAAAAGACGATTTTTCGACATAATTATGCAAATATAAAAACAATACTAAACCTTCACTGTTTTTTAACTAAGTTTGTCCCTGGCAATTATCTAATATTGTGCTAATCCCTTATATATAAATTGATAATGATAAATGATTAACTACAAACGGTTCTTACTGGAAAATGGTTTAAGAGTCCTTGTTCATGAAGATAAATCGACTCCGCTGGTTGCCATGAACCTGCTATACGATGTCGGCTCACGTGATGAAGATCCATCAGCAACAGGGCTCGCTCATCTGTTTGAGCACCTGATGTTCGGTGGTTCAAAAAACATTCCTGAGTATGACAAACCATTGCAGCTTGTTGGCGGCGAGAATAATGCTTTCACCAATAATGATATTACAAATTATTACCTGACAATCCCTTCTGAAAATATTGAAACCGGATTCTGGCTGGAGTCCGACAGGATGCTTGAGCTTGATTTTTCCCAGAAAGCTCTCGATACTCAGAAAAATGTAGTGACAGAGGAGTTTAACCAACGTTATCTTAATCAGCCTTACGGTGATGCAATTCTTAAACTTCGGCCTCTCGCCTTCACTGTTCACCCTTACAGGTGGCCAACAATAGGAATGGATATCTCACATGTCCGAAATGCTGATCTTGAACAGATAAAAAACTTTTTCTATTCGCACTACGCGCCAAATAATGCTATACTCACTCTGACAGGAAATATTAATTATGAGCTTGCATACAGACTAACCGAGAAATGGTTTGGGCCAATTGAAAACAGAATTATACAAACACGAAACCTGCCGGAAGAACCAATACAGTCATCAGAAAGGATTCTTACCATTGAAAAGGATGTACCATCTGATGCACTTTATAAAGCCTGGCACATCGGTCCGCGGAAAAGCAAAGATTTCTACACCATCGACCTCATTACCGATCTGCTTGCAGGTGGGGAATCGGGCAGACTTTACACAAAACTTGTAAGAGAAAAAAAATTATTCAGTGAAATCAATGCATATATGACCGCCGACATCGATCCCGGGCTGATGATCGTTCAGGGAAAACTGATGAATGGAATTGACATACACCACGCCGGAAATGCTGTAAATAAGATCATTAATAGCTTATTGCGAAAAAACGGGATAAGCGATGAAATGGAAAAAGTGAAAAATAAATTCGAATCTTCAACCGTTTTTTCCAATACCAGTATATTAAACAAAGCCGCAAATCTTTCATTCTTCGAGCTTATGGGCAATCCTGAGCAAATTAATACTGAAGTTGATGCTTATAGAAATGTAAACTATAACATGGTTACAGATGCAATAAAAAAATACTTTATACCGGCTAATTGCAGTACAATAAATTATATTTCAACCCGAAAGTAAAATGATGAATATTCTGGAAAGGAAACAACCACCGGTCTTTCCGGTTGAAAAAGTAGTAATTCCCGATGCGAAAAGCTTCATTCTTGATAATGGAGTACCCGTATTTCTTATCGAAGCCGGAACTGAGGATATTATGCGCATTGAATTTATATTCAGGGCAGGACAGATAAAGGAACATATGCCATTGCTTGCCTCTACATGCAATTTGATGCTTTCGGAAGGATCGGAGAACTATACCCCGGAAGAGTTAAACCGGCTTCTTGATTTTTATGGCATATTCATGAATCAATCGGCTGAGAAAGACAGTGCAGGTATTGTACTTTTCTTTCTCAACAAACATATTGATAAGCTTCTTGAATTAAGTCACGAAATCTTATTTCGTCCTGTATTTCCCAAGCATGAACTTGAAGCGCTTATGAACAAGAGAATACGGTGGTATCTTGTTAACAGGGAAAAGGTTCAAAACCTGGCAATAGATCAGTTCTTTGAATCAATCTTTGGGAATAAGCATCCATACGGATACCAGGTGAAGGAAGGAGATTTTCACAATATTACACCAAAAAATCTTGCCGATTTCCATTCACTTTACTATACCCCTGAGAACATGGCGGTAATTGTATCAGGAAAAATTCATGAAAAAACAACCGAATTACTGAATCGCTATTTTGGACAGATGACATTTAATAACTCAACTGGAAGTAAACAGGATAGTGTTATCAAAAGCGGTAATTTAAAAAAGGTCCGTATAAATAAAGCTGAATCTGTCCAAACCGCCATAAGGATTGGTTCAACAACAATAAATAAACGTCATCCTGATTATCCGGGACTAAAAATTGTAGACTCGATCCTCGGAGGTTATTTTGGATCTCGGCTAATGAAAAATATCAGAGAAGAAAAGGGTTACACTTATGGTATAAATTCATCCCTTTCATCGCTCAATCTTTCAGGTTATAAGGTTATTTCAACAGATGTCGGGAGGAAAAATTCAAAAATGGCCATCGACGAGATCTATAAGGAAATAAAAATTTTACAGAATGTTCCTGTTACACACGAGGAATTGACAGTGGTCCGTAACTACATGTCAGGTGAAATGGTTAGAATGTTTGACGGTCCATTTGCGCTGGCTGACAGTTTCAGATCGGCCTGGCAGTTTGGTTTGGATAATTCATATTACCACAGGCTTGCTGAAAAGATTAAAACCATTGATTCTTCCGAAATAATGGAGCTTACAAAAAAGTATTATAATATTGATGATCTGTATGAAATAACAGCCGGCGCTGAATGAAAACCCGTTATTATTTTATTATTATCTTGCTTTCTTCTTTTTGGTCAGCTAACCTCTTTTCCCAGGTCGGCTCTGACTGCTTAACGGCCCCCCCGCGTCCACCCATTCTTACATCAGTATCAGTGGAACCGGAAACAGGAAATACAAAATTAACATGGACACTTAGTCCAGATCCCGATATCGCAGCATATATAATCTACTCTTATAGCAATGGCGACGGAATTGCCCTGGATACAGTGCGTAACCCGTTGGCAACAAATTTCACCATCATGAGCACCGCTTCAAAATATTTCAGCGTTTCTTATGTTGTAGCAGCAATGAGACTGCCTCGTTGCACAAGTATCTTTTCAAACATCCTCAATTCTATTTTTGCAACTGCCACTATCGATACCTGTCTTAAGAAAATTATGGTTTCATGGAATAGTTATCCCTCAAAACCGCTTAAGGTCAACAGCTATTCCGTTTTAATGTCGGTTAATGGAGGAAATTATTCTGAAGCATCAAATTTATCACCCGACACAGAGGCATTCACCCTCGGAGATTTTTCTATCAATCAGCAATATTGCTTCGTGGTTCGTGCAAATCTGGGGAACGGGGCATTTTCAACATCAAATAAATCATGTATTTCAACCCGTATGCAGCGCCCTCCACAGTGGATAAATGCTGACAAAGCCACACTTAATACGGATGGAAGAATAGCTTTGTCATTCACTATCGATCCTCTCTCGGAGATAAATCATTTCGTGCTCGAAAGGAAAACAGGCACTGGTGTTTTTCAGGAGATTGCCAGAATAACTTCCCTTAGCGGATCTGTCAGTTACACAGACAACCAGGCTGTAACGAATAACGTCAATTATTACAGGCTCTCGGCGGTAAACAGCTGCAATCTGCCTGTTGTGACTTCAAATATTGCTTCCAATATGGTACTTTCATATGAAACAACGGGAAATAATATTGTATTGAAGTGGAATCCGTATAAGACATGGCTTGGATCAATATCTTCATATGCTTTATTTGTAAATACCGGAAATGGTTTTAAAGAAAAAGCTGATATTTCGTCAAATGATACTACATATTTACAGGATTATCAACAAATCATGTACCAGGTTTCCGGTAATGAGGTTTGCTTCTATGTAAAAGCGACTGAATCATCCAATCCTTATGGTATAAAAGGAGAGACTATCTCATCTGAAGTTTGCATCAGCCCGGTTGAAAAAATAACTGTGCCGAATGTTTTTACCCCGAATAATGATCTGAACAATGATCTTTTCAAGCCTGTTCTTTCCTTCACACCTGAAAGTTATCATCTGATTATCAGCGACAGACAGGGAAACGTAATGTTCGAAACGCGTGATTATCTGAAGGAATGGGATGGCTCAAAAAATGGAAGCCCACCGATCCAGGGCGTCTATCTATGGATTTTGAAGGTAACCACACCATCGGGTAAGAAGCTTTCGAGAACTGGTACAATTACGATTATTAAGTAGACCGATATCGTAAGTCTGAAGACAGAAGACCTTAGTAAGCTGTGCCAGGAAAAGTCTTCATACTTCGTATCCAGCTTCTTTGCCGTTAAGGCGATATTCACTATATTTGTATCTTGCATAAGAATTTGCGTTGGGAGTTATTTTATGGGGAACAAGGATATTTTTGATGAAGAAGACAAAAACCTTATACAGGTTGAATATGATGGCTTAGTAAACAATCTTCTGCGATGTAATAAACCGGGAGACAGAGAGCTTATTGACAAAGCGTTCGCAAAAGCAAATGAAGCTCACTGGAATATGCGGAGGAAATCTGGAGAGCCTTACATCATTCACCCAATATCAGTTGCAAAAATAGTAAATCGTGAGATCGGCCTGGGAGCCAAATCAATAGCCGTAGCATTACTTCATGATGTTGTTGAAGATACAGAATACACACTCGAGGATGTAGAGAGAGACTTTGGTTCAAAAATAGCATCGTTGATCGATGGGCTGACGAAGATATCCGGTACCTATAACAAGGAAAATTCATCATCTTTGCAGGCCGAAAACTTCAGAAAGATGTTACTTACTCTTTCTGATGATCTCAGGGTAATACTCATAAAAATAGCCGATCGTCTTCATAACATGAGGACGCTAGACTCAATGCCCGAGCATAAGAAACTTAAAGTAGCCGGTGAAACAATTTTCTTATACGCTCCTCTTGCTAACAGACTGGGCCTTTATGCCATTAAAAGTGAACTCGAAGATTTGAGTTTTAAATTCCGCCAGCCACAGATCTATGAAGAAATTACATCAAAACTTAAGCATAGTGAGAAAAAGAATCTCTCGCTCATAAATAAGTTTTCGATGCCAATAATCCAAAAACTTGAAGAGTCGGGAATCAACTTCGATATCAGCGGAAGACCAAAATCAATATTTTCGATCTGGAATAAGATGCAGGCTAAGAATGTCCCTTTCGAGGAGATTTATGATGTGCTAGCTATCAGGATCGTCTTTGAACCGACACCGGGTATACCTGAAAAGACCCAATGCTGGAATATATATTCAATAATAACAGATTCTTATCTGCCCAAACCCGACAGACTACGCGACTGGGTAAGCAGACCAAAGCCTAACGGATATGAAGCCCTCCATGTAACTGTGATGGGTCCGGAGGGCCAGTGGATTGAGGTTCAGATCAGAAGCAAAAGGATGGATGAAATAGCTGAAAGAGGTTATGCTGCACACTGGAAATACAAAGGAGATGAAGCGCAGGGAAGCGAGCTCGATAAATGGATAAAAAAGATCCGGATAATGCTCGAAAATCCTCATGAGGATCCGATTGAGTTTCTCGATGAGTTTAAAATGAATCTGTTTTCTTCCGAAATTATAGTATTCACACCAAAAGGTTTTCTTGTAAGCCTTCCCAAAGGGGCATCTGCACTTGATTTCGCATATGAGATACATACCGAAATCGGCAACAAGGCTATCGGAGCAAAAATCAATTATAAGCTCAACCCCATAAATTCCATCCTGATGAGTGGAGACCAGGTGGAAATAATCACCTCTGATATTGCAAAACCTGATATGGAATGGTTGTCATTTGTCATAACGTCAAAAGCCAAGGAAGCTATAAAAAATGCACTTAGGAATGACTCCCGTGACGCAATACAGAAGGGAATGGAGATACTCGATGTTAAGCTGAAGGAGAGCGGCTTAAGCAATAACAGCGATGTCATAAAATCCCTCCTCCAGGCATTCGACGTTCAGAGCAAGGAAGAACTATATACCAGCATATGTCTGGGGCGGGTAAATCTCGACAATCTCAATAAAAAGATAAAAAAGAGTCCTTCAAAAAATCTGATCAAATATTGGGAATTGAAGTTAATAGGTAAAAAAGAGAAAAAAGATCCGGAAGTTTCACAGTCTAATATCGACAAAAATGTTCCATTCCTCCTTAGAGAAAACGTTGAGAATTCTGAACAATCTTATGAGATTGCGAATTGTTGTAATCCAATTCCTGGTGATGAAGTAATTGGTTACCATTCGCCCGATGGAACAATAATTATACATAAGCCCAAATGCCCTGTTGCGATCAGGATTATGTCAAATGAAGGGAACAGGATTATGGCAGTTAAATGGGCTATCCATAAACTTGTATCCTTTATTGCAAGAATAAGCATGACAGGAATAGACAGGATAGGCCTTGTAAATGACATCACTACAATTATTTCTGCCGAGCTAAAGGTAAATATGACCCGCATTAACATATCCGTTAATAACGGGATCTTTGAAGGTTCAATTGATCTGTACGTACATCACACAAAAGACCTTAATAACCTTATCCTGAAAATTTCAAATATCAATGGCATTGAAAATGTCAGAAGAGTTGAAGATTTCTCGAATTAATTATTCCTCTTATTTAAAAACCCATATCCGGGAAAAATTACATACTTTTGTTTTATTTTAAATTAGACCAGATATGATTAGTGATGATACTAAGTTAACAGTGAAGAAGATTTTCACTGAATATCTTGAGAAAAAAGGGCACCGTAAGACCCCCGAAAGATATGCAATTCTGGATGAGATTTATTCTAGGTCGGGGCATTTCGATATAGAGTCGCTCTATATTTTCATGAAAAATAAAAATTATCGCGTCAGCCGTGCAACACTCTACAATACAATTGAATTGCTTCTCGACTGTAACCTTGTCATCAAACATCAGTTCGGAAAGAATATCGCACAGTTTGAAAGAGCTTACCAGTGCGGACAACACGACCATCTGATAGACATTGAGACAGGGAAGGTAATTGAGTTTTGCGATCCAAGGATTCAAGAAATAATAAATACTGCGAGTGAGCTGCATAATTTCACTCCACAGTATCATTCTTTGTATATCTATGGAACCTATAAGGGAAAAGACAAGGAATATAGAAAATAAAAAAGGGGTTAAATCAACCCCTTTTTTATTAGTCAGAATGCGAAGCCAAGTGCAAATCCTGCCCTCACACGTAATCCGCTGAACAGATCCTTATCAAATGAATCCGTGCCGGAATCAACTGAAAACGGAAATCCGAATTCCGTTCGTCAAAATCCTGGTATAACCTCATTATCCGAATTATTAACAATCTACAATTCCATCGACATGAAGTTATTTTTTTTCGTACATTGTAAGGCTTTTAAAAAATTCACATAAATCACATAATATGAACATTGACATACTGTTAGGACTACAGTGGGGGGATGAAGGAAAGGGTAAAATTGTAGATGCTTTAAGTCCTGTTTATGACGTAATTGCCCGTTTTCAGGGTGGACCGAATGCCGGACATTCTCTTGAGTTTAATAATGTTAAACATGTTCTTCACCTTATACCTTCCGGCATATTTCATGTCGATAAAATGAATATTATCGGAAACGGCGTAGTTATTGATCCTGCCGTGTTCAAAAAGGAGATTGAAGAACTAGGTTTCCCTGTAAGTGAGCTGGCAGAG
>JBBRSO010000046.1:0-21042 GCA_038245405.1 Bacteroidales bacterium | reverse complement strand
TAAAAGATAATCCCTTAAATAGAGTTGCATCAATACCGAAGTTGGTTGTAGATGTGGATTCCCATTTTACATCGGGGTTCCCGAATCTGGTCTGTGCAAACCCGGTAGTTCCTGTGGTGTTATTCGCACCACTCATTGGATAAAATGCAGTGTTAAAGTTTATAGCATACTGATAGAAGCTATTGTAATTATTCATGCGGTCATTACCGACAACACCATAACCTAACCTGATCTTTAAATCTTCAAGCCAGCCTTTTGTTGATGCCATGAAATTTTCCTGTGACATTCTCCATCCGACAGATACTGCCGGGAAGATACCATATTTCTGAGTTCCGAAACGTGATGATCCGTCACGACGAATAACGGCTTCCAGCATATATTTATCTGCATATGTGTAATTCACACGGCCAAACACAGAGAACAGACTGTACTTACCTGTTCCCTCTCCGGAATTGTTAATTGAGCGGAGACCTGTATTCATGTCCATGTAGTTGATATCAAGCGTTGAGTATTCCGATCTGTTGGCGGCAAAAAATTCTGACTCGTTTGCATAAGCTTCAGTTCCGACAATTGCCTTAATATTATGCTGGCCGGTTACGAGTGAATAATCAAGTGTATTTGTCCATGTCCAGTTCAGGCCGAAATCTCCTCTTTTCGAGTAATAGTCATAAGTGCCTCTTTCTGCGGCACCAACTTCAACAAAGTTGAGATCCTGCTGATTGGAAGCATAATAATTTATTCCTACGCGTGTCTGAGCTGACAATCCTTTCATTAAATTAAATTTCACAAAAGAGTTACCTGTAAGGTTCATACGCTTCGTGTAATCGTTTTGGTTTTTGTCAAGAAGGAATAACGCGTTCTGGCCATTTCCCATACCTGCTGATCTTGATCCTGCATAAGTTTTTCCTGATATATCATAAACCGGAACCATAGTCGGCAAACGGTACGTCCACGATACGATTGAGCTTTCCGAGTTATCTCCCTGGTAACCATAGTCATTTGTATAGTTGCCGGAGATGTTTGTACCTATATCAACCCATTTCGCTGGCGATGTGGTAACATTAGCCCTGAAGCTGTATCTGTCAAATCCTGTATATTTAAATACCCCGTCGTCTTTTGTATAACCAAGAAGAAATGCATAAGTAGTTTTTTCGCTACCTCCAGTTACATCGACAGTATAATCTTTAAATGCAGCGTTGCGTTCGCTCTCTTTCATCCAGTTTGTACCCGGGCTGGATCTTGCAATAAGATAAGTATCATTACCATCTACTACTGCAAGCTTATTATCATACTTGGAAGGATCGGCCAGTGGATCACCTTCTGCTGTCTTTGTAGGAAAGATATAATAAGGAGTGACGGGTGTCGGTCCGTTTCCAAACTGAACATGATTATAGTTTGATATATTGGCATTCTTTGCCTCGAGCCATAGCATTTCGCCCCATTCCTGTGTATTAAGCAGGTTATAATGCGTTGAATTCCTCGAAATACCCTGACGTATATTTACAGTCATATTAATTTTCTGGTTCTTCTTACCGGTTTTTGTTGTAATAAGAACAACACCGTTGGCAGCCCTTGCTCCATAAACGGCCTGTGCGGCGGCATCTTTCAAAATTGTGATAGACTCAACATCGTTAGGGGAATAGTTTCCACCCGGAATTCCATCTACTACAAAAAGTGGATCTGAATCGTTGATTGAAGTCATACCACGGATCCTGAGGGTTGATCCTTCACCGGGGGTGTGGTTGTTAAGTACAGAAACCCCTGCTACTTTTCCCTGCAGACGTTGCACCGGGTTAGAGGCAGCACTTTCTGCAAGAGAGCCGGCATTTACTGTTGAAACAGCACCTGTAAGTGATTTTCTGGTTTGAGTAGAATATCCTACAACTACAATTTCATCAAGTGCCGACATCGCTTCGCTGAGCACAATGTTTACAGCAAGCTGTTCGCCAACTGCTACTTCCTTTGTGAGATAGCCGATAAAGGAAAAGACAAGGATTGCGTTCTGCGAGCCGACTGTGATTGTGAAATTTCCATTAATATCTGAAATAGCACCATTCAGCGTGCCTTTTTCAAGAATATTAACACCGGCTAAAGGTGTACCTGCGGCATCATTGATTTTACCTGTTACGCGTTTCACCTGCTGATTATCAGTAGAGTATCCAGGAGTGGCATACACCTGGATCGTCCCGAACAATACGAGCAAAGTCATAAGTTTCACTGCCATCTTTAATTTATTAAAGACCGGCATCTGAAAAATAACCTGCATGATTTTTTTTGTCATACTTTTTAGGTTGAGGGTTAGTTTAAAAAAAAGTTAGTTTTTAAAAGACTACAGAGTTTGATACCTGTCTGCAGACTGCTTGGAGTGTTATTGTGTCATAGGCAAACGATTTAAAAAAGTTAAATTAAAAATATAATTATTTCTATTATCAAACTTTTAAAAAACTATTCCACCTCAATTGAGTGAATTAATACCTTCATGACATGGCATTTCATTAATAAATCATTGTATTTAAACTACTCAATATTTTCAGGTATGGTCATTTTATGACCTAAAGTAGTTTTACAATTATACACACTAATATTTTAATAATTAACAAAACATTAACATATTTTTTCGAATAATTAACATTTAATCTGATTTTAATATCGTGACATAAATCAATTTCCAGATACCAGTCATTGGATTAATAATAAAAAATTAAATTATCTTTATTGCAATGTCAAAAAGCACTTTAATTCTGGCCGACGGGTCATTCCCGGTACACAAAATACCTCTTGGTTACCTGGAGGATAAGCAGTTTATAGTATGTTGCGATGGTAGTGTCGGTAACCTGGTGGCGGCTGGTTTTCAGCCTGATGCTATCGTAGGCGATATGGATTCAATTAGTCCTGAACTAAGGGATAAATTTTCCGACAGGATATTCATTGATGAAAATCAGGACACAAACGATCTTACCAAGGCAGTCGAATGGTGCAGAGCAATGAATTATAAGGACATTGTGATACTGGGAGGTACAGGTAAACGAGAAGATCATACTTTGGGTAACATATCTCTGCTCATAGAGTATGTAGAATATATGAATGTTATAATGGTAACCGATACAGGAACCATCAGGCCCTTTCTGGAGAGTACTTCAATAAATTCATTTCCCGGACAGCAGGTTTCCATTTTCTCTATAGATCCCGATATTAAAGTCACATCTAACGGACTTAAATATCCTCTGAATCATACCAAAATTAGTAACTGGTGGTGCGCCACATTAAATGAATCCCTTGGAGACAGTTTTTCACTTGAATTTAATGGCCGGCTGCTGATTTATCTGAAATTCTGATCTTATTCTCCTGTTTGATAACTGAATACTTATAAGACATCGCTGCCAGAAGAAAGTAAGTTATCATCTGGACCAGAATGAATAATAGTTCGGAGTGAACATCTGGCAGAGCTACACCCATTGTTTTTATTCGCATATAGGCAGGAATCATTGAGGTACTTGGGAAAATGTGCGCTACCTGGTATAAAACTGCGGGAATCGATGTTTCTGGCCATGGAACTCCGCTTAGAAACAGCACAACTGGTGAAATAAAAACCAACGACATAATAGCATGATCGCGACGGCGAAACAACATGGAGATTGTAAAACCAAGGAATATCACAGAAAATAGGTAAGGTACCATCAAAATTATAACATCAGCAAAACTTCCTTTGTCAGGGAATCCAAACCAGTGAGGTAGACACACCAATGAAAAAAGAACCAGTACCATGTAAATAATAAAGTATGCCAGACCCTTTCCAAACACAACCGAAAACATCCCATTTCTGACCATTAATCCTGGTTTTATTTCCTGGTTATTACGTTTTTCCTTACCTGCTCCGCCGATTATACCTATAGCTATCAGAAGAGTTTGCTGAATTACAATCATTATTAAGCCTGGCATCAGATATGAGCCGTATGCCCCGGAAGGGTTATAAAGATTATAAAATTTTGCAGGTAGCGGATCTCTTTGAATCATAGCTTGTTCTTCACTGCTTCCTGACGCCAACAACCTCCTTATCTCCACACCAGCTGAAAAGGTACCTGATGCCGCAATGATGCCATTCAGTGTTTCTTTGTATATCAGAAAATTGCTTGCATCACTGTAAATACTTAATGAAGCCGGAAATCCTTTGAAAAGGTTTTTTTCAAACCCGTCGGGTATAAGGATAACTCCTTTTGAGTCACCATCCCAGAACTTTTGCTTTGCCTCCCTCATACTTCCGGTCGACCCGTTAATCAAAACCTCTTTGGTGGCATCAATCATCCTGATCATTTGCCTGCTGCTCTTAGTATGATCAAGGTCTGCAATAGTAACTGGAATGTCTCGTACAACATTATTCTTGTAGCCTATTGAGTAGATAACCGGATAGATGATAACTGCCAGAAGTATGAGAAGCGCACCTTTATCATTAAATATGGTTTTCAACTCGTCAAGAAATGAAAACCTCGTCAGCTCCAGTCCGGCAATGATATTTTTTCGGGCAATTTTAAGATCCATTGTTGTCTGTTATTATTCTCTGTACCAATATATCGGATCAGAAAGTTTGCGTTTTGCTCCCGGAAAAGCCAGCAACCCGGCCAGTATAAAGGGAATAAATGCCAGAAAAGAGTAGAATGTCTCAGCAGCGGGTTCTCCCTTGAGTGTCTGACTCATAAAAATATGAAGCCAGCTGGTAAAAGGAAATATATACGAGAATAGCCTAGCTGTTAATGGCATTGACATCAATGGGAAAGTCAACCCCGAGAATGTAAGAGCCATCATGGTATATGCACTTCCCAAGGATAGTGATAATCTGAGATTAGCAGTCAGTTTTACGAATAGTATGGCCAAAAGCTGATATGAGATAATAAGCAGTATTTCCGATGCAAGTATTAATGCCAGACTGCCGCGTAGTGGTGTCCCCAGAGTTTTGATCATTAAAATGTCCATCATAAGCATGTTCAAAAAGAACAGAAAGGTGTAAGGTATCATTTTGCCGCTCAGTGCCGTGAATATTTTATTCTCAGCCTTCGTCATTAGATCATTCGCAGTTCCCTCTTTAAATTCCATTCCCAAAGTGTAAACAGATCCCAGGAATATGAAGACAATGGAAAGTAGTGGCAATAATCCGAGTACAAGAAAATACGCGTAATTCCCATACGGATTAAATAGCAGTTGAATGTTAGCATTAACAGGTCGTGCCTGGTCTATTGCCTGTTCAGGAGTTTGACCTTTTTTAATTGCTACCTGCACTTTCACACCGGCAGAAATGGTAGATAATATCGTGTATAATCCTGATTTCAGCGCACCAGCTCTCCCCACATACGTATTATTTATATAGACAGCAATGGATGGATAATCACTGCTCAGTATTTTTTTTTCAAGGTTTGCAGGAAGCACAACAAATGCATCAATTTTTCCGGCATCCATTATTTTCTTAGCTTCAAGGATGGAATTTTTCCTGTATTTAACTTTGCAGACACGAGTGGCGTCGATGAGGCGTGCTACTCTTAATGAAAAGGCGCTTTGATCCAAGTCAACAATTGCAACTGGCAAATCCTTTACAACCCCGTCTGAAAAAAGCCATATTATTAATAAAAATGTGGCAACAGGGGCGAGGATGGTATAAAAGATGAGTACCCAGCTATCGGCTATCCGCCTTGTTTCGCGCCGGATCACTCTTATTAACGGACTGTTTATTAACTTTTGGAGCATTAAATACCGGTTTTTCCCACTTCATCCCAATTAACCAACGCTGACATTCCCGGCATTAATCCTGTTGTCTTCTCAACCGGAACAGCATGTACCTCAAAGGTTTTAACATCAAAATCTCCTGAAGTTTTTGTAGCGTTCCAGGTGGCGAACTCGCCTAACGCAGTGATATATGTCACTTTGAGCATGATCTCCTTCATTCCTAATGCAGGAAAACGGGCCACGAATGTAGAACCTTTATGAATAGAGGCAAGCAGATTTTCCCGAAGGTTAAAAGTTACCCACACATCATTCAGATCAACGATGGTGACAACAGGATACCCTGCCGGAACAAGTTCTCCACGTTCCGAAATTATATTGGCAATCTCTCCGGCTATAGGTGCTGCAATCCGGGTTTCGCTCAGGTAAGAATTCACTTCAATGATGACTCCTTCTGCCTGCGCAACGAGAGCATCTGCAGAGCCTTTATCTTCATATCTTGCTCCTTTCCTGGCTTTTTCATAAAGTGATCTTGCTGCATTCTCTGTTTCAACAGCAATATTCATGCGGGCTTCAGCTTCATCTTTCTGTTGTTCGGCAACTACACCTGATTTAAAAAGATTATACACTCTTTGGAACGTTTTTTTTGCCAGATCAGAGGAAGTAAGAGCAGTTTGCCACGAATTGAAAGCAGCCTGGATATCCTCTTTCATGGCGCCGTTATCAGCCTTTTCTTTCTGAAAACGGGCTGCATTGCGTACTGCAGATGCCTGCAGATATCTGGCATCAAGTTCCGGACTGGTAATTGTAAATAGTATAGAACCTGCGTTGACATCATCACCCTTATGATACATTATTGAGTCAATTCTGCCCATTAGTTTTGACGCAACTTTTATTTGTGTAGCTTCCACCTCACCCTGAATTTCAAGTGGAACTGGTTTTGCAATAATCCAGATCGCATATCCGGTAAAAACAACCATAGCTATAATTGCAGAAGCGATCAAATAATTCTTTGTTTTATTCATTGCTTAAATATTCTTATTTTGTATTTTCTAATTAGTCATGTCAATCCATTGTCTGCTTTTCTCTCATTCTCTCATTCTCCCATTCTAGTCATGCTTGTGACATGTTCAGTACCTGCCTGGACTGGCATCCTTTACATTGAGATAGTCAGAAAACTTATCTGACATTCCCGAGTAGTATAGTAGTTTTGATAATGCAACATCCCATGAATAAATGGCTTGTAGCCTGTCAATTTTTGTTTTGGCCAACGCGATATCTGCGTCCGATACCTGTGTTGCAGTAGCCATTCCTTCTGAGAATGCTTTTTCTCTCGCGATTGAATACTCAATGACAAATTCCATAGCCGCATCAAGCTCATTGATCTGTTCGAGATACATATTCAATTCCTCATAAGATTTATTAATTGCAGTGGCGATATCAGATGATGTTTTAGCGTAAAAATCTTCCGTCTGCAGCTCCAGCAGTTTGGCAGCTTTTAGTTTGCGGCTTCGTTCATTGCCTTCGAAAAGACTCCATTGCAATCCTATTCCTATCATTGATTGAGGCATATAAGTGGAAAGGTCATTATCAGCAATATCTAAAGTGCCACCAGCAGCAACAACAGGAAAATATGCTGAACGCTCAGCTTTTATTCCCTGTTGGGCCAATTCTTTCTGTTTGTTGATCTGTCCAAGGAATGGACTTTTATCTTTTGCATTTTTCATGAAAAAACCGACAGGTTCAATTTTGTTGATATAAAAAAGTGCTGATACCGGATTGATATTTTTATTCTCTTCGGTAGCTAATGTATTGTGTAATGCCTGGCTGATTATGTCCATCTGGTGTTCTGATTTTTTTAGCTCGCGGTCAGCCTCAGCCAGATAGACTTTTGCATTTAAAACTTCTACTTTTGCAGTCATTCCCTGTCCGGCGAGTTTTTCCGCATCATCGAAATGCTTCTGCCTAGCTGCCTTTACCTCCTGCCGCACAATGACAGCCTGGTGCGCCAGAATTAGGCCGAAGTATCGTTCAACAAGCTCACCCGATAGTTCAGAAGCCTTCTGAACTGACTCTATTTCAGATGCCTCGAACTTAATTCTTGCCGCTTTATTTGCGGCATTTATCTTACCACCTGTATAAAGAGGAAAGGCGAACCCGGCATTAACCATTCCGAATTTTTTCTGCTGTATTATCTGAATCCAATTGGCGTTGTTTATTGTAGTAAGGCCATCAAGCATTTTACCCCTCACAACAGATGTTGAAACATTATCGGTCATATACGGCATCACTCCATTTGTTACGGGATCAGGGTTAGGCACATTGCTAAACTTACCATATTGACCAAGTGC
Organism: Bacteroidales bacterium; assembly: GCA_038245405.1. GTDB lineage: Bacteria > Bacteroidota > Bacteroidia > Bacteroidales > VadinHA17 > LD21. Next base: position 12,982 of record JBBRSO010000046.1, on the reverse strand, counting down.
ACTGTATAGAGGAGTGATTGCATCTCTCACGGGTGTGAGATCGAGTTCAATATTATTTGACATAAATACATAATTTGCAGATAATGAAATTTTAGGGAAATGCAATGCCATTGCAGCTTTCATCTCCTGTTCCATCTGAAGTGTTTTGTTATGTGATTGTTTGATAAGATGATTGTTTTGAAGAGTGAGTGATAGCGCCTCTTCAAAAGTCAGGTTTTCCGACAACGGTTGAGTATTCTGACCAAGCAAAGAAAAACCGGAAAAAAGCAATATAAAAATTAATATGTTAGATTTCATTATAAACCACATTATTGAAAATTTGGTATGAGGTGTTTTTGAATTGGTAAAAAATGAAGGCAGTCGTTATGAGACCAACTGCCATCCGAAACTAAACCTATGTACTCAAAACCTGTATCCAAGTGAAATTCCCATACCTTTATTACGGAGGTCGGTATACTGCTTATCAACGTTTACCAGTCCGAGCTGATATCTGAGTTCTGCTATTATTGCTCCTCCAGTGTTTAATTTGTATAATATCTCTCCACCAAATACCATTCCAAAATCTGTTTTTTCTGCCTGATTGTCAACGTCTATAGAAGTAGTGACATTGCCGGCTTTTATTTTTGAATGTTCGGATATCAGAAAACCAACGTATGGTCCGGTAAAAAGTGACACATTCACTTTATCACCCAGGCCCGGATCGTGGAAGGTACCTTTAGCTAAAAGTGGCACTGTGATGTAGTTGACCTCTCTTCTTGTAATTGCTTCTGTTCCTTCAAAAGTTGAGGAGATTTTTCTTCCCTTTTTCTGATAGTTGATCTCAGTCTGAATTGAGAATTTCTCGCCCTGCTTATATTCTGCAAACCCTCCTACCATGAAGCCCTGGTAGAGATCCACGTTGTTCCATAATTGTCCCGAGACAGCCTGGGTCTCCAGGTTTCCACCTGCGTGAATCCCGTATTTGAATTGAGCTTGCATTGTCTGGCATGATATGATCATTATGATCAATCCTGCGATGAGAAAAATCTTTGTTTTCATTTTGTATAGTTTTAAATTTTGGTTTTTTTTAATCAAAAAAATAATTGTCTATTTCCCAGCTGCAGACCGCCAGCATCTTATGAGGTTCTGCTGCATTCTCTTTATTGATATTTCTGAATATGTTTAAAATCATTTTTGATTTAATGCTGTCTGGTATTTGCATTGCTATTGTGATGTTATTCATTGTTGCCAGTGGCATTTGTAAAGAGGTGTATTTCATTATATTTTTTGCATTTGTTGAATCTGTTACCTGGTAATCATTCACTTCAATCAATTCCAGAAGACTTGTTAGCTTTTCCAGCATGCTTACGTTACAAGTGCAGTAAATAAATTTCATAGTTTTTGTTTTTATATGTCGTTAAAGTATTTATTATTCTATTTCGACTTTTTGATTAATATACTATTGGACTAAAAACGTATTAGGGTCGAATAAAGGATAAAAAAATTATCGCTTAACTATTCCATAAAAAAGAAAATTAATAAGGTTACTGAGCCTGACTTCAAAATTTCCATGTTCTTTATTAACAAAGAGGGGAACTTCAAGTCCCTTCATTGCAGTTACAATTGCGATTGCACTTAAATGTGGATCGTCTACCGAGAATTTTTCTTTTTCTATACCTTCCTGGATAATACCTGAAACTATTCTTACCTCATCAAGGTCATACTTTTGGCGGATCTCTTCAATAAATTCAAAGTGACTCAGGTAATCGCTTTTGAGGGCACTATAGAAATTTGTCAGCTTATTAAGTTTCCGCATTCTTATTGTGATGTATATTTTCAGTCGTTCGATAGGATCTTCAATTTCAGCAATCTTTTTATATAATTCCTTCTTCAGGTCTTCAGCTTCTTTTTCAACGACAGCCTTAAAAATATCTTCCTTACTGGTAAAATAGTAGTAAATGGAGGATTTTCCCTTCCTTGATGCGAGAGCAATCTCCTCCATTGTGGTCTTTTTGAAACCAAAATGAGTGAAGATATTGCTTGCAATTTCAATAATCTTCAATCTTGCATCTTCGTGTTGAGCTAACATTTCTTTCAGTTTTTGTTGAAAAAAACAAGCCACAAAGCTAAATGATAATAATTAATTCTCCAAATATTTTATCGACTATTTGATAAAAAACGTCGAATCGTCGTATATTGACAGTCAGAATGACTATTGTAATTTCAATTCTTTTACCAGATAGATTAGCTGAACACGGCTTTTGACATTGGTTTTTGAATAGATCCGGTGGGTGTGATCCTTTACAGTTACCGAAATTTCAATTTGTTCTTAGAGAGAAGGAAATCCCAGCGTAACCGATTGTTGCATAAGTTAAGAAATCCATTAATGGGGATATTTATCCTATTAAATTTCGGTAAAAATCTTTTAGGTTGACGGCCTTGGGGATGGGGTTACACAAAAATCCCTCTTTTCAGGGATATATTCCGGATCATAAATAAGCTAATATTACATCGGATAATTAAGTTGATGGACCAAAAGTTAACCTTGATCAAATAGTACAATCCATCTGCGTAAATTTTGGAGTTATGAAAGCGGTATATACTAATAGTTTATTAATTTTATGTTTACGTATCCTGATTTTTCATCTCAAGACTGAAACCGGGGTTAGAGCAATAGTTCTTTAATTAAACATATTTCAAATCATGAAAACCAGATCATTAATTCTTATTCTGCTGTTATCCGTAATGATACCATCCGTTACAAACGGTCAAGGGTATCTTTTAAGAAGGGCAATAAACAAAAAGCTCGAGAATAAAGTAGACTCGGCAGTAGATAAAAGTGAGAAAGACGACGCCGCTAAACGGGCTAAAGAAAAAAACAACCAGAACCAGTCTAATGCAAATGCTTCATCTGAAGAAAAAGGCACAAAGGAAACCGGACGCGGTCTTTTCGGCGGGAAGATTGATATAAAATACAATGATGACTATAAGTTTACAGGGAGAATGTACATGCAGATGGAGATGTATGATAATAAAGATGTTAAGAAATCTGATTATTATACTTATTTCAATGGAAATTCACTTAATGCCGGGATCGAAGTAAAACCGCTTGACGTAAAGGATGGTGACAAAGCAGTACCTACAGTATTTCTATTCGATGGTGATAACAGATGTTTCATGATGCTTATTGAGAATGGTGATTCAAAAACCGGTGTAATATCCACCCTTCCTTCGGATTCTGCTATGGCTGCACAGTCAAAAAACCAGAAAGGATCTAACCCTGAAAAGGCAACCATTACCAAGACGGGAAATTCGAGGATGATAGCCGGTTATAAATGCGATGAGTATAAGATTGCAGAACAGGGCAAGGATGGTTACTCAAATGTTTGGATGACAAAGGATGTCAAGATCAAAGCTGATAAGAAGTATTGGGGAAAAGCAGGTATGCCGACATATTACAACTATCCTGGCTTTGAAGGTGCAATGATGCTGGCCATGGATTCATTTGATAAAAAAGATAAGCCTGTAATGAAAATGGAGACAAAAGAGATAAATGAAAATTTTCCATTTGCCATTTCTACAAAGGGTTATACATTCATGAAAATGAATTTCGGTCAAGCCGGTAAGAAATAGCCAATAGACCTTAATAAATCCTTTAACCACAAAGGACTCAAAGGGAAGAAAAACAAAGAACACAAAGAAGGAATAGAAATATTCTTTGTGAACTTTGGATTTTAAAACTTTGAGTCCTTTGTGGTTAATTTTTTTTATGATTACAGCTTCATGAGCTTTGCAAACCTTAGCAGCAGCTTCTTGCTTCCACTGGTTTCGAATTCTACTGTTGCAGTAGTATTTGGCGGCTGCCCCTCGATTGAAATAATCATTCCTCTTCCGAATCTTTCATGTGAGACTTTGTCACCCTGAATAAACAAAGATGAGTCGCTTCCGATAAACGGAACATCTGGACTAATGCCTGGTTTCTGAATCTTCTTAAATTTTTCATCCCTTACATATGAGTTTGGTTCCTCATGAATCAGGCGTGGTTTGGGTTGGGAAACGACATTCCGGAAAGGTTTGCCTCCTGTCTGTGGGTAATTAAGGAATTGCTGATCAATCTCTTTTAGAAATCTGCTTGGACTGCATCTCTCCAGGTTACCCCATTTATACCTGTTCAATGCATAACTGAGGGTAGCTTGTTTTTCCGCCCTGGTAACAGCAACATAAAATAAACGTCTTTCTTCTTCAAGTTCGCGCGCGCTTCCCGATGACATAGGAGAGGGGAACAGAGTATCTTCCATACCTACTATATATACATGCTTAAACTCCAGTCCTTTGGCAGAATGCATTGTCATCAGGGTAACTTTATTTTTATCTTCTGAATTCTCTGTATCCTGATCAGTCAACAACGCTACATTGGCCATATATGCCTCAAGGATTGTGGGTTCTCCATTTGTTTCAGCTGCCTCAGTGAATACCTTGATTGCATTCAGTAATTCTTCGAGGTTTTCATAACGGCTTACTTCCTCTGGTGACTTTCCTTCCTTCAGCTCTCGCATTATCCCTGAACCAACAGCAATTTCTCTCGCTTTTTTAAATGCATCGGTAGTGTCGGAATTCTGTTGCAGGTCATTTATTACACCAGCATACATTGAAAGTTTTTTGACTGTACCGGCGTTGAAATGCTCAGGATATTTCCCTGATTCCTGAAGAATTAACCAGGGAGAGACATTTAAAGCAGTTGCCCGATCAAAAATTTTGGCAATTGTTGTATCTCCAATGCCACGCTTGGGATAATTTATCGACCTTTTTAATGCTTCTTCATCTTCAGGGTTTATTACCATTCTGAAGTATGAGAGAACATCCTTTATTTCTTTTCGTTCATAAAATGAGAGGCCACCGTATATTTTATAAGGTACATTTTTCCTCCGGAGTGTTTCTTCAAATATCCTCGACTGGGCATTGGTTCTGTACAAAATTGCAAAATCTGACCAGGCAAGCTGCTGAGAAAGTTTTTTATCGAATATATCAGATGAAACATTAAATCCTTCTTCTGAATCAGTCATGGCCTGAAACACCTGCAATTTTTCGCCAATCTCATTCATTGAGAAAACTTTTTTCTGGATCTGTCCGTCATTGTTTGCGATGATAGTATTCGCTGCATTCACGATCATTTGTGTTGATCGGTAGTTCTGTTCCAGTTTGAACAGCTGATAATCGGCATAATCGTTTTTGAATTCAAGAATATTCTCAATCCTGGCTCCCCTGAATGAATAAATACTTTGGGCATCATCGCCTACAACACATAGATTTCTGTGAGTTGATGCAAGCTTTTTAACTATAAGGTATTGTGAATAATTTGTATCCTGATACTCATCAACGAGGACATAATTAAATTTTTGCTGGTATTTAGCCAGAACATCCGGAAAATCCCTGAAAAGTATATTCGTATTTAGGAGCAGATCATCAAAGTCCATCGCATTAGCCTTGTAACAGCGGGCTGAATATGTTTTATAAATGTCAGAAAGAAATGGCATTCGGCTCGATTTGTCATAGTCCTGCATCGAACTATCGGCTGCGTACATGCTGGATGTAACAAGATTATTCTTTGCAGATGAAATTCTTGAGGATATTACACCCGATTTATAGATGTTATCATCGAGATTAAGTTCTTTTATAATAGAACGGATCAGACTTTTTGAATCAGAGGAATCGTAAATGGTGAAATTTGATTTGTAGCCCAGTTTATCGCCATCCATTCTTAATATTTTTGAAAAAACAGAATGGAATGTACCCATCCATAGATGACGGGCAGCCTCATAACCAATAATTTTTGAAATTCGATCTTTCATCTCTTTTGCAGCCTTATTGGTAAAAGTCAGCGAAAGAATCTTGCCTGCCGGCACACCATTCTCAAGTATACGGACGATGCGGTATGTCAATACTCTGGTTTTTCCTGCTCCTGCACCGGCAATTACCAGCGAGGGTCCTTCAGTATTAATAACTGCTTGTTTCTGAGATTCGTTCAGATCGTCCAGGTAATTGTTAGTCATATTTAAATTTGAATTACAGCGTTGGCGGAGCAAATTTAGTAAATACAATTTCAGATGGCTATATTCACTCTGACAAAAAAATACTACTTATTAACATTACCACAAAGCACACAAAGGAAGAATTAAAGCACACAAAGGAATAATGTGATAAAATCTTTGTGACTTTTGTGGTTAATGGATTTCATATTTTAATTAATATTGTTATAATTTAAAAGATGGATAATATGAAAAGATACGGACAGGTAATAGGAGTAAAGCCAGAGCACTTTGAGCGCTATAAAAAATATCATGCTGCCGTATGGCCTGAAATTCTTGAAATGATCAAAAAATGTAATATTCAGAATTATTCGATCTTTCATAAAGACAGTATGCTCTATGCATATTTCGAATACACCGGTAATGATTTTGCCTCCGACATGGCCAAAATGGCTGCCGATCCAAAAACCCAGGAATGGTGGTCGGTGATAGAACCGTTGCAAGACCCTATTAATACGCGCAATGCTGGTGAATGGTGGGCAAATATGGAGGAGGTATTTCATGTTGATTGAACCATTTTCGAGTAATTTTAGTATAATTGCAGATCGGAATACCAAATTTAAACCGTTAACGTTCTATTGACTAAGATCTGAAAGCCTGTGCGCTATATTTTTCTAATAGTAATATTATTTCTGACCGTTATTACCAATGCTCAGTTTACAGCACCAGGAAATAGCGCAACGCGTTTTACATCATATCCTTCCGCTCCCACAGTCAGGGATCCAATATTTATATTCTGCAATTCATCTGGTTCGCAAAAAGCGAGTCTTACGGCAAAAAGTCCAAAAGGGTCAGCACCCTTTAACTATACATGGTTCCAATGGAGCGATGTAACAAAATCATTCAGCACGCCGTTTAAGACTGAAACAGGAGTTGTAACATCATCTGCAGTAAATCTCGGTGAGGGAGGGTATAAAGTTGTTATTAGCGGAGGTTTCGATACAACACTTGTGAGCTGGATCTTCATCGACAAACCATTTGCATCGGCTGCGCTTCAGAACCGAACTTGCGATTATGTGGCATTGAGAGGCCGGGCCGCTATTGATACTTTTTTCTACAGGAATATTGCTAATGGATTGCCGGTGAATTTGCCGAATCGTGTGAAATTCCTATGGTCATCTGACCCGTCATCATCAATCCCATTTCCAGATTTTTCACTTACACCACAGACATTTAACCCGCCCCTTGTTGATGTTACCTATAAGATCCAGGTAACTGACAGTTTCGGATGCGTAAGTCAGTCATCATTCCCTTACCAGTCAATTCATGTAAAAGCCGAATTCGCTGTCGATCCCGATCATGGCCAGGCTCCTCTGACAGTGACATTCATTGATAATTCTGTGCGAGCCTCACAATATCTTTGGGAATTCGGTGATACAACTACTTCAAAATTGAGCAACCCCGATCCTCATATATATTATAAGCCTGGCGAATATACCGCTAAGCTGACGATAGAAAGTGACCTTCATTGTGTTGATTCCTTCAGGCTTGAGAAAAAAATAATTGTCGATAAGTCTAATCTCCAGATTCCCAATGTGTTTACCCCGAATGGTGACGGCACAAATGACAAATTTGTGCTTGAAACGGTATCATTAAAAATATTGAGTGTTGAAGTCTTTAGCCAGAGCGGTCGAAAAGTCTATTCGTTTATTGGTCAGAGTGATATTATTCCTGTCTGGACCGGATGGGACGGAAACCTGAACTCCACATCAGTAAAAGCCGCTCCAGGCATTTATTTCTATATAATAAAAGCTACGGGCTGGGATGATATAGAATACAGTGGTAAGGAATACCGGGGCTTCGTGTATCTTTATAGATAAGAAACGTTTGCGAGCCCGATAATTTTTATTCCGGGAGATTTCGTTTCAGAAACCTGATCCAGTTTTCACTAAGAATATTCAGAATATCAGACTCTTTATATCCTCTTTCGGCAAGCAAACCAGAAATTTTTTGCAGATCAGCAATTGTATCAAGATCATAAGGACATTGTTCTTTTCCAAATGCACCATCCAGATCTGACCCAATTCCTGCATGTAATGAATTACCTGAGAGCTGGCAGATATGGTCGATATTATTTATCATAATACTAAGCGATACATTCATTTCCCTTGGATTGGAAATTCCCCTTTGCCATCCTGGAACCATCATCCAGGCATCAAGAGCAACACCAATTACAGCCTCTCTTTCGGCGAGCTCAATTATCTGGTCATCCGAGAATTGTCTGTTGTGCTGAACAAATACCCTGCAGTTATTATGACTCGCCCATACTGGTCCATGAAATGTATCAAGAGCTTCCCTGAAACTTTCATCGCTCAGATGTGTGGCATCGAGTATCATTCCGAGTTCATCCATTTCTTTCAGAAGCTGCCAGCCTTTAATGCCAATACCGCCTTTAGAATCTGTTCCATGAGCATACGTCCCCGGCCCATAGTGGGCAGGACCGATAGCACGCAATCCATTATTAAAAGCTATCTCGAGATGATTCATGGAAAGGATTGAATCAGCTCCCTCAAGACTTAATACATAACCAATAGGAGCATTTTCCGGCGGATCTTGCCAAAGCAGGGTATGTTTTTCAAGATCATCCTTTGTCCTGATCATCACCATCTCGCCGGCTTCTTCCATTGTTTTGTACCATGCAAGCTGTCCCTGGGTGTGAGCCCATGCCTGTTCAGGAGACTTCCATCCTGGTATTTTGTTATCAGATTTGACATATCTGGCGATCTGAGTTGCAACGCATAAGCCTACCTTTCCTTCACGCATAGATGGAAAGCTTACTGTTCCTTTTGCCCTGTCGGGCTTATCTGTCATTCCAACTTCACTTTTCCGTATATCATCAATACTCCACCTTAAATCGCGGTTCCATTCCAAAGCATTCATTGACAGGTCAAGATGACCATCGAAAATCAGGGGTTTATTCAGCATGAGAAGGGTTTATAGTGTAATCATTCGTTTTCTGGCCTCTACATTCCAGGTGCCGGTCACCATGTGATTGTTAACTACATATACAGAGTCGTGTCTGTCAACAGTAGGACAAATATGATAGGGAACACAATAGAAAGCATCTCCGACCTTGAACCTGGCTGCAAGCGGAGTTTTGATTACCAGGTGCTCTTCATTATGGTTTGTGAGTACATATTTTTCAATACCCAGAATTTTTATCCGGGGCTGTGGCATCTCTGATGCAACGGCTTTGTGCCCCAGATCAACGCAGAGAAGATCTTTACCTGGTTTGCTGATTATCCTTGTAAGCAATACTGCAGCATGTTGAAAATTCAGGTCAGTGAATGAACTGCTGTATCCCCAGTCCCATAGTATAAGAGTACCCGGACTGGTATCCGAATCTTTCCTGGCAGCATGAATCGGAAATGTTGGCGTACCCCCGGCTATAACTTTAACAGGTTCAATACCTTCCCTTTTTAAATTATCGATAAGTGCCAATACAGGTACGAAAGCTTCATTGCAGATATGTTCACGGCGTGTAAAATCAGATTCATGAATGTGACCATCATAAACATGGATCCCTTCTGCAATGAGCATGGGAGAATCCAAAATTCTTCTATACAGCCTTGCTGCTTTTTCGCCTGGGATAACCCCGGTACGATTCATTCCATTATTAATATCCAACCATACATGAGTTTCGAGACCGGTTTCTCTCGCCATTTCCGAAAGCTTAATAATTACCTCTTCATTATCAGCTATACAGGAAATCTTTGAGTCCTTAAACTCCTTCTTCAGATTAAAAAATCTGTCGATATTTGGTCCTACCGGTTGAATAGCCAGAAGGATATCAGTTGCTCCGCAGCGGGCAACCATCTCTGCTTCGGAAATGGTGGCGCATTTAAATTTATTAATGCCGGAACGCATCTGAAGCCTGATGACCTCTGACATTTTATGAGTTTTTACATGCGGCCGCAAACGGTCAGTGCCACCAGCCATCTGTATGATTTTCCTGATGTTGTTTTCAATTCGATCGGGATAAACCATAAGGGCAGGGGAGGGTACATCATCTGCATTTGTGATTTGATACCAATCTAAATCAGAGGGTTTTTCCATTTTATGATTTTTACCTTTGTGTACCTTTGTGTGCACTTTGTGTCCCTTTGTGGTTAATGGATTTTTTTTTACCACAAAGTAACTCAAAGGTTAACACTAAGGTACACAAAGGGGTCAATATAACTCGAACATAGCTTCAACTTCCACTGCTATATTCATAGGCAAAAACATGCCAACGGCGCTTCTGACACCAACACCATAGTCATCACCGAATACTTCAGCCATCAGTTCACTGAATCCGTTAATAACAGCAGGATGACTATCGAAATCAGGTGTACTGTTGACCATCCCAATTACTTTAACTATCCGTTTGATTTTATTAAGGCCGCCGAAATGTGTCTTAATTGTTGACAACATAGTTAATCCAACTTGTCTGGCGGCCAGTTTGCCTGCTTGAAGATCGAGATCCGCTCCAACTTTACCTTTGATCATTGATCCGTCGGTCTGGATGGGGCCCTGACCTGAAACGTAAAGAAATTTGTCGATTACCAGCACTGGTTTATAAACGCCGACAGGTTTTGGAGCTGGTGGTAATATTAGCCCTAATTCTTTGATTTTTAATTCAGTATCTTGTTTCATAGTAAAATATTTCAATAATGTGAATTTACAATTTTTTTGATGAATTTCAAATTTTTCCTTGTTGGCACCCTTATTAACCCTGTGTCATTGTGCGACAGTGGGTCTGTTGAAAAATCTAAAAAAGGTTTCTCAATATTGTCAGACATACAACTCAGCTTTGAATATTGTTTTTGCCTGTCCTGAGATCTCAACTCTGTCGTCTTTCAATGAAACTTTCAGAATACCTTCTCTTTTTGAGATCTGATGTGAATTGAAATCATTTTTTCCGGTTTTTTCAGCCCAGAACGGAGCCAGTGCGCAGTTAGCGGAACCGGTAACTGGATCTTCATCAATACCAACTGCCGGGGCAAAACATCTAACGCAAAAATCAAAAGAACGATCATCTGATGGAGCAGTCACAATCAGATCTCCGAAGATTGAATTTTTCATCTTACTGAAATCAGGTTTCATATCCCGAACTTCTTTTTCATTCTTCATCAAAGCGAGAGTCCAGTGACTGGCAGTTTCATATAGTTCAAGTGCTTTTGAACCCGTTACTATTTCAAATTCTGCTGACGCGTCGATTTTTTCCAACTCGTAGACCGGGAAATTCATTGTGATCCATTCTCCTGATTTACTTACTTTTAAGATCCCTGCTTTTGAAGAGAATGTTATTTCATCACCAGATTTGATGTAACCCGTTTCATAAATGATATGAGCGGAAGACAGTGTAGCATGACCACAAATATTCATTTCAGTTGTGGGAGTAAAGAATCGTATAATGAGATTGCGTGAGCCGGGAAAGACGAAAGCAGTTTCGGAGAGATTCATTTCCATGGCGATATTCTGCATCCATTCTGTTGATGGCTCCTGATCCAGGATGCATACAGCTGCGGGATTTCCTTTAAATGCTTTGGTTGCAACAGCGTCTACCTGATAGATTGTTTTTGATTTCATAATAATATTATTTTTAGGGGGTAGGGACGGGTCGCGACCCGTCCCTACCATACGCTTTACGCCTTTGTGCCTTTGCACCGTTACGCCTTTGCGCCTTTTTCTCCATTCACCGGCAAAATTACCCCATTAACGGAATTTATCCGAAACTTAACATATAAAACTTTGTAAACCGAAATAGTTTTCTCATTTTTGTATTGCTAATTAGTAACCTGATGGATATCAAAGACCGGATAATAGAAGGAGCAGCTGAACTATTCAAGACTTACGGAATAAAATCCGTAACAATGGATTCTCTTGCAAATCAGTTTGGTATATCCAAAAGAACAATATATGAGATCTTTTCTGACAAAGATGAATTGTTGATGGCTGTTTTGACCAGGATGAATGAGCAAATGAAAGAAATGATCAGAAAAGTATTGAATGAATCTGAGACTTCAATAATTGCAATATTCAGAATGCTCGCGATTAACAGAGACAATTTTCAGTCGATGAGTCCCGCTTTTCTGGCAGACCTTAAGAAATATCATCATGAAGTATTGATGAAAAATGCTGATAATAATGAAATGCCCGATTACAGAAACCATCAGGAGATAATTGAAAATGGTATGACAGAAGGTTTATTCAGAGCCGATATAAATCCTGATCTGGCTAACCGTTGCCTTTTTAATCTTGGAAGATCGATAATGAATAACGACCTGTATCCTTATGACCAGTTTTCCAGACATGATGTGATAAGAAATATTTTTATCAATTACCTAAGGGGAATTTCAACTCCGAAGGGTCTATTGCTTATTGAAAAGCTTGAAGAGAAGTTTTTAGTTTGATTAACCTAAATAAAAATTGAATAATAATTACTTTAAAATGAAAAAGAAAGAATTTCTGATAGGATTACTGTTTGTTTTTCTATCCGGTGGAATTTTAAACGCCCAACAAAACAGAAACGAACTCAAACTATCACTAAAAGAGGCTCAGGATTATGCGATACAGAATAATAAACTGATGATCGCAACCCGGATGGATGTCGAGGCTTCAAAAGCTGCAGTTTGGGAGACAATATCAAACGCATTGCCTCAGGTAAGTGCAACAGGATCTTTTACTGATAATCTCAAGCTGATGACTACTCTTCTTCCCGGAGATTTTTTCGGTCAACCGGGAGTAAAGGTACCAGTCACATTTGGTTCTCAGTTTAATTCCGGTGCCACCGTTCAGGCAAGCTTGTTGCTTTTTAGTGCTCCTTTATATATTGGCATTGAGACGACAAAACTGGCAAACAAGCTGAGCGAAAATAACCTGACTAAAACCGAACTTGACACGAAAGAGTCTGTAAGCTCCGCTTACTATCTGAT
>JBBRSO010000045.1:0-21320 GCA_038245405.1 Bacteroidales bacterium | reverse complement strand
TTTTACTCAACAGCTTCTCTATGCCCTTCCTTATGGGTCAACGGTAGTACTATATGGTAATCTTTCCGGAACAGAACAGGGTACTTTATTACGTCCGTTACTGGATGATAATAAAAAGCTGCATGGTTTTTACCTGGTGAACTGGTTGAAAGATAAAGGTCTAATTAAGACTCTCCGTAATTTAAACAAGGTAAAATTGCTTCTTAAGAATGATTTTAAAGTCCCGGTGCAGAAAAGATTTCCACTTCATCTCACACAAATGGCAATAGATACCTACCTCAATAATATGACAGGAGGTAAGGTACTTCTTATTCCAAATAAATCTTTTCCCCGGACTTCATAAAAATGAATTTGAGTTCCTGAAAAGCTTTGCAGGGAAATAAAAACATTGTAATTCATCCGGATTATGTGTTCATAGTGTTTATTCCAATGATATTACTTTAAATTCCGTTCTACGGTTTATTTTGTACTCATCTTCAGTACATTTTACACCTTTAATACAATTATTCAAGGGCAGGGTATCTCCAAAGCCCTTGCCGGTTATCCTGTTGTGGGCAATCCCTTTTGAAAACAAATATTCAGCTGCAGCATTAGCTCTTCTGTCGGAAAGAATCATATTTGAAGCCGGAGTACCACGTGAATCGGTATGAGATCTGAGTTCAATCTTCATCTTTGGATTAGCTAACATGATATCGTACACCTTATCTAGTTCCAGTCTGGCATCAGGTCGAATATTATACTTCCCAAGATCATAGTATATATTCTCAACTTTTATAACATCACCTACGCAAAATACCGGAAATGCAAGATTCAGGCTAACATCACCTGAAGCTCCGCGAGTTGAACAATCATTTATGTTTGAGCTGCATTTGCTGCCAGCGTTTATTACAGTAACATTTACAGTATAATCCGATTCAGGTTTAAGGTCAAATGTGAAGGTGCCGCTTTCATCAGAAACAGTTTTGATGGTTGATGAATCCGCCTTATTCAGGAGAAATGCTGTTGAGTTTGGGATTGGTTTAAAACTATCGGCTGAATATACTTTGCCAGTCAGCTTGTAACTCGAAGGATGTGATACAGGAATTATGACAGGATCCGGAGTTTCTGTCTTCTGAGTTCTTGAGCGTATCACACTGAAGATATCATCATCACCAATTTCATTATTCCTGTCGGAACTGAAATAACCCTCCCTTCCGGAAGAATTCGTTATGTAGCCAAAGTCGTCAAAACGGCTGTTTAAGTTTGCACCTGCATTAACAGGATTTGAAAAACCACCTGAGCTTGATGCAGCAAAAAACACGTCAAGGCCACCTAGCCCGGGCAGACCGTCTGATGCATACCAGAGATTGCCATCATTATCTGCAAACGGGAACATTTCATTTCCCCTAGTATTTATTTCACTTCCGAGATTTTCAGGTTCACTCCACGTTTTAAGGCCAGATAGCGATTTAATGATATGAGAGCAATAAATATCTGTTCCGCCAATACTTCCCGGTTTATCAGAAGCAAAATAGATGGTTTTCCCATCACCACTGAACGCAGGATGTCCCACTGAATACTGATCATTATTAAATGGCAAAGGTTTTATATTTGTCCAATCATGGCTTGTATTATCCCATTCTGCCTCGAAAAGCTTCAGCTTATTTATTCCTTCATCACTTCTTCTGGAATGGTTCTTATAATAATTACTCCTGGTAAAAATAATTGTGTCCTGGTTTTTCGTGAAGGTGACAGGTCCTTCATGATAAATTGAATTCAAACTCCGTGAAAAAGGTTTTACAGTGCCGTTTTCTGAATCAGTCATATAAAGATCAAGGTACGAAGAATAAGTACGGTTATAGATCGATCTTATAATCGATGGTTTCTTCCTGGCACTCACAAAAACAACATTTTTCCCAAAGTAAGAAGGACTGAAATCTGATGATGGTGAATTAAATTGTACACTGGTGATTGAATAGTCAGCTGAGTCTGCCATTATTGAATCCAGATTTTTATATAATCCTGAGAAACCCGCTCCTCTGTTGTCGCCAGAGTTTACCTCGCTGTATTTCTGATAGAGCGCCTGTGATTGTTCGTATTTCCCGTTACGTGCCAGAGCCTGGGCATAGAAGAGATAGTACTCAGGCTTCACAACTGTAGTATCAACCAGGAAAGAATAACACATTTCTGCATTTTCGCTATCGTTAATTTTTCTGTATGAATCTGCGAGCTTCTCATGGATCCTGTAACTTCGTGGATCGACTTTCAGTAGTTGTTCATACATCGGAATTGCTTTATAATAGCTGTAACGGTTATAATATTTGTCTGCCAGCTTTTCCTTCAATGAGAAATTCTGAGATTTGAGAACAGGACAGATTAACAGGCATATTATCAGGATCTTGAGTTTCATTTCAGAAGTTTTGATTAAAAGAATCTTGGCGTGACAATTTTAGCATGAGAGAAATCAAAAAAGTACTGTAGCATAAATTCATGTGATCCACTACTAAATGTATTCAGTTTGGTAGTTGAGTATTCATATGCATAACCCAGTGATAACTGTTCCGTTAATTTAAACTGGGCAATAAAGTCGAGTGATGCTGAACTTCTGTATGATAAACCTGCTGCGAAAAGGTCGTAAAAATATGCAATGCCATTAATGTCCATTTCAACAGGGGCTCCCCTGACATATTTCACCAGCACCGATGGCTTGATCTTAATGTCGGACGAAAGGTCAAAAAGGTAACCTGTATTCAGAAAGTAATGGTTAGCCAGATCGAGATAAGCTGCTTCAGTTTTATGGTAAAGAGCATTATGAATTGCATACCCGGCTATTTGAGGAATTGAAAAACCAGCATAAAAACGATCAGCAGAATAATAAACTCCAAAGCCGAAATTTGGTAATACATCATGAAAATTATTCTGGAAGGCTATGTCATTCCGCGTGCCGTCTGTATAATTAACTGAGTTGAAATCAGTGTTGGAGAAACCTACACCTGCCTGCAAACCGAAGTTAAGTGAGCTGTTTGCAAACCTCAGCCTGTAAGAATAGATACCATTAATTGCAGTGTGTGAGGATACCCCTATTTTATCAAATTCTGCATTCATACCGAGACCGATATTCTTATTTTTTACCGGGGCATCAATTGAAAGGAGCCCTGTTTTTGGAGCTCCCGGAATATTCGACCACTGATCGCGGTAAAGAATTGAAGCGCAAAGTACTTCTCTCGTTCCCGCATATGCCGGATTTATAATCAGTCCGTTAAAGACATAATGTGAATACATGGGATTTTGCTGTGCAAAAGTGATCGCTGTTAATCCCAGGGTTAATAATATTGTTATTAGTATCTTTTTCATGGTACTTACCTGTTTATGGTTATATAACCAATTTTTGCTTTTTCTCCATTATTGAAATTTATCAAATAGAAATATGTACCATCCGGAAGTTTTGATCCTAAAAGCAAACCTGAGTTTGAGATGCCATCCCAGTCATTTTTATAGCTTTTCTTTTCGTATACCATATTTCCCCACCTGTTATAAACCTGGAATGTTACATTAAAGCTATCCACGCCTTTAATAATAAAGAAGTCATTCATTCCGTCGCCGTTAGGTGAGAAGCCTTCAGGAATAAAAAGATCATTGGGAATAACTGTAATTATAACATCAGCTGCTGCTGAGAATTCTATTCCATCGAAAGCCTTCCACCTGAATGAAGTTTCACCTGAAAAATCTTTGTCGGGGATGAATTCGAGTTTATTTATGTCAAGCCATACAACCTCATCTCCGGCTTCTACTTCAATACCGTTAATTTTTAACATTCCTGATGGTGGCAGAGAAGTAATCTGGATTTTAGCCAGGGTATCATTGTCAGAATCGGAAAACATCGAAATGAAATCACTCCTGTTAAAAATAAATGACTTGTTTTGATTAGTTGTTTTTTCAAATGTGTTTATCTCCGGTGCATTATTAATTTCAGCAGCTGATATGATAGTCAGGCTAATCATGCCTCTTGTACATTCTGAAGGAGTACCGTTGTCACAAACCTGGTATTCAATAATATCAATGCCTGAAAAATCCCTGTCAGGTGTATAAATAATATTGCCCTGGGGTGTAACTGTTGCAGTTCCATGTAAAGGATGACTTGAAATTGTTGTTGTCAGAGTATTACCCTCAACATCTGATACATTTCCCTCAATACTGATACCTGTCGCAGGATCATTCTTGTGAAGCAAAACAGCAAGATTCGCAGCGTTTAATACTGGTTTGTCATTAACCGGATTTATTGTAATAACTATGTTTGCATTCGTTGCAGCGTAATTTGCACCATCCCAGGCATTCCACGTGAAGCTGTTGTTTCCTGACCAGTTTGCATCAGGACTGAAGGTCAGATTACCCAGATCCGCAACCAATATCTCATCATTTATATTTACAGCTGTTCCGTTGATTCTGACTGTACCGTTAGACGGAAGTGTGCTGATAAGTATTTTAACTAAAGGATTTCCATCATTATCCAGAAATTTTTCAGTAAAATCCAGAGCTGAAAATTGAATAGTATTGTCTTCATCGCCTGATTTTACTATATCATTAATTACGGGAACATCATTTGCGGGCGTAATTGTGATGTTTACCAGTACGGTATTACCATCAGCAGTACCATCATTCACTTTATATGTAAAGCTGTCAATTGTCGTTTCACTTCCATCATGAGTATAGGTAAATGAACCGTCAGCATTAAGGGTTAAGTTGCCATGTGAAACCGAACCGACTAATATTGAAATAATTCCATCTCCTTCAGCGTCTGTATCATTAGTGAGAACTCCTGTAGCAGAATTTACATTAAGTACGTTTCCTTCATTTACTGTATAACTGTCAGGTATAGCAAGAGGAATATCATTTACCGGAGTGACAGTTATTGTTACTGTTACTGTATTCCCATCGGCGAAACCGTCATTAACCTTATAAGCAAAGCTGTCGTTTATCGTTTCGCTACCGTTATGGGTGTAAGTAAATGATCCATCAGGATTCAGGATTATTATTCCACTCGAAGTACCCGACACCAGAATCGAAGTAATTGAATTACCATCTGCATCAGTATCATTAACCAGAACTCCAAGCATGGAATTCAGATTCAGAATTCCACCTTCATTTACCATATACGCGTCTGCAACGGCTACAGGCAGATTGTCATTCAGATTATTCAGATTGATTGTTACCGTTCTCTGGGTTTCATTTACCCCGTCTGTAGCTTTAATGGTGAGAACAAATACCGGGTTAACTTCAAAATTGAGTAAGGCAGAATTGGAAACTGTGATGATTCCTGTTGAACTATTTATGGCAAAATTGCCAAGGTTATTTCCACTTATTATGGCGTACTGAATATTATCATTATCTCCGTCATGGTCAGTACCTGTGTTGACATCATTTTCATCATAAATCAGTGTACCGGCAATTGAGTTTTCATCAATACTTACAATTGTATTATTCAAAACAGGGCCTACACAGGACAATACCGAAACTTGTATTGGCAATCGTGCCGGTGACTCACAACCATTAACAGTCTGAGATGCAAAATATGTAGTTCCGTTTACAAGCGCGGTAGTATTAACCAGCAGGTTGCCTACGGAGGAAGCATCATACCACTGAATATTATTTCCTGTTGCATTAATGTTGGCTATATCGGGATTGTCTCCTGTACAGAATGACTGTATAGCGGATCCTGTTGGTGCAGCTGGTGGTATTTTAAACTCAATGGTAACAAGATCTTCTGAAGTGCTGCAAGGCGAATTGGAAATAGTCCATTTAAGAGAATAGACCGTTCCCGGATTTCCTGAAAAAATTGCTGCACCACTTGTATTATTGTCGAATGACCCGCCTGTTCCTGAAACAACACTCCATAATCCTGAACCATCCAGGGGCGTATTTGCAGATAGTAAAATTGAAGTTGCACCGCACATAGCCGGGCCGTTCATATCTGCACCTGCGTTTGAGCTTGTAGGATTTTTCGGGAAAAATATTGTAACATCATCAAAGGAAGAGCACGTACCGTTTGTAATTGTCCATCTTGCCACATATGTTGATCCTGCAGTACCTGTAATTGTTGATGAATTGGAGGAGGCATTTCCGAATGTTGCTCCGGAACCTGTATGAAGAGTCCATAATCCTGTTCCGGTTACAGGTATATTTCCTGCCAGTGTTGCAGTTGTTAATCCGCAAAGTGCAGATCCAGTCTGATCCGGACCGGCAGCGGCTGTGGTCACTGTGCCTGTTGTAACTATTATCTGAACATTGTCAAATGTTGATAAACATGCTCCATTACTTATAGTCCATCTGAAAACATAAGTTCCTGAAACGAGACCTGTAACCGTTGTTCCCTCCGCATTTATATTAGTTATTGCCGGAGTGTTTGGTCCGCTTACCCTGGTCCAGGTACCTGTACCTGCGAAAGCATTATTGCCCTCGAGTGTTACAGTTGAGGTTCCGCATAAGCTCTGATCAGATCCGGCATTGGCAGTTGTTGGTGTTGATGCAATTAAAACCTGTGCCTGGTCGGATGAAGTGCACGGTCCATTTGAAATTGTCCAGTCAAAAACATAAGTGCCAGGTATCAATCCTGTGATTATAGTATTTGGATCAGCAGGATCGGTAATGACCGGAGTATTCGGGCCATTTACGAATGTCCATACCCCGGTTCCTGTAGTTGCAGGAACAGCCGACATTGTTGCGAGCGTCAGGTTACATAATGACTGATCTGCTCCGGCGAGTGCGAGAGAAGGCAGATCATTTACATTGATTATTATATCATCCGATGAAGGCGGGCAGGTACCATTAGTTATTGTCCATCTGAAACCGTAAGCTCCTGCTACGACTCCGGTAATTGAAGTAGATGGCGTATTAGGGGTTTGAATAGTGGCAAGATTACCGCTGATCTGCGTCCATACTCCTGTACCGATGGCGGGTGAATTTGCTGTCAGATTAATTGGAGAGAACAGACAAATATCCTGATCTGGTCCTGCCAGTGAAACAGTGGGTGCAGCAGTTATAAATATGGAAACATTATCGATTGAAGAACAAGTTCCGTTAGCTGACCTCCATTGAAAAACATATGTACCTGCAATAAGTCCGGTCACCGTCGTAGCAGGGTCATTAATATCAGTGATCACTGCAGCTGTTCCACTTACCTGCGACCATTGGCCGGTACCCACTAAAATAGGATTACCTGAAAGTGCTGTTGAGGGATTCCCGCATAACGTTTGGTCCGTACCTGCATTTGCAATTGTAGGAGTATCATAAGTCGTTATTGTAACGTCATCAGTGCTTGGAGAACAGAACCCATTGGTTATTGACCATCTGAACACATAGGTTCCTGTTACCATTCCCGTAATTGTTGTGTTTGGAAGGATCACAGAAGATATTACAGCGGTGTTAGGCCCGCTTGTCTGCGACCAGGTACCAACACCGGGTGAGGGAGCGTTAGCAGACATGGTAGCGATTGAGCCACAAACAGATAGCTGGTCAGAACCGGCATTTGCGACAGTAGCAGAAGTACTTCTGTTTATTATCATGTCATCGCTGGTAGCGCAGCTTCCATTGGTTATTGTCCATCGATAAACATATGTGCCGTTTGTAAGATTGGTAGTAGTTCCTATGGCTGTAGTTGGTAAGGAGGCAATAACTATATTGGGGTTATTTGGTCCGCTGACTCTTGACCATGCGCCAGCTCCTGCTGATGCAATATTTCCTGCCATAACAACTGAGTTTGCATCGCAAATGCTTATATCCGGTCCTGCATCCGCAGACGCAGGCATTGCAGATATTGTAACTGTAATAGTTGCTGTATTGGCACAACTCGTTGGATTGGTATAAGTATATCTGAATGTGTATACCCCCTGTATCAAGCTCGTGGCTAAAGCGGCGCTAGTGGAAATTGCAGAAATAGTCGCAGTATTAGGACCACCGGCATCTTGTGTCCAGGTGCCAATGGTAGATTGATTACCCGTAAGTGTTGCAGAATTTGCACCGCACAGTGTTTGATTGCCTCCCAGACTGGTATTCGTGACAGCTTGTGTGACATCAACAGTCATATCATCAGCTGATGCCGGGCAATAAGGACCGTTGTAACTTCTCCATCTGATAACATAGATGCCGTTTGTCAAACCGGTGATTGTTGTTGTCGGTGAGCCGGAGGATGTAATTGTCGGTGAGCTTGGTCCGCTGACAATTGTCCAGATGCCGGTTCCGGTAGCAATAACATTTCCGGCCATTGTAACTGATGTTCCTGAACAGATTGACTGATCAATACCCGCTATTGCCGCTGAGGGTGGGATACTGACATTAATCTGAACATCGTCAAAACTACTCGCGCAGGCATAATTACTTATGTTCCACCGGAAAATATATGCACCTGAGATTAATCCTGTAATTGTTGAATTGTAGAGGGAAGCATTGGTGATTGTGACACCACCCGGGCCACCGGTCTGAGTCCAGAATCCTATTCCTGTTCCCGGAATGTTACCATCAAGCGTTGTTGATGTACCGCATACATTCTGGTCAGTTCCGGCATTGGCTGTTGTGGCAGCTCCGGAAATAGTGATCGCAACAGTATCTCTTGTAACGGTACAGGTATTTCTGGTAATAGACCACTCAAACGTAGAAGTTCCATTGCTGAGTCCGGTTACAGTAGAATTATTTTGTAATGGATTGGTTATAGTTGCAGACACTCCGCTCAATTGCGTCCAGTTTCCGGTACCCGCTCCCGTAACATTCCCGGCCAGAGTTGCACTGGTAGTTCCTGAAGCCAGACATTGATCCGGTCCGGCAACCGAAGGTATCGGACCAGCAGTAGCATTGGTAGTGATGACGACATTATCGGCAGAGGTTCCGCACGCGTTTGATATAGTCCATGTAAAAGTATAAGTGGTGTTAGAGGCCATTCCGTTCACTGTTGTAATTGGAGAGTGTGAGTCAGTAAAACTGACACCTGCTGAGGGAGAGACTGTCCATGTGCCTTTCTCATTTAATTTCGGATTATTACCGGTTAATATAAAAGGAGTAGAGTTACAGATTGTAAGATCTGAACCTGCCGCAGATGCTGTAGGAGTTGGATCCGAAACTATAACGGAAACATCATCCTGGTTATTGGAGCATGTGTTACCGCTTGAAATCAGCCAGCGGAAAGTGTATTTACCGCTTATTAATCCTGAAATAGGTGAGTTATTAAGATTTGGAGAGGGCAAATTAGCTGTATTTGGTCCGCTTACCTGAGTCCACATTCCTGTTCCTACCGAAGGAATATTTCCAACAAGGTTGGTATTGAATACATTACAGGCCAGAGTCTGATCGGTACCGGCATTAGATGCTGTTGGTGACTGTGCCACTACCAGGGTAAAATCCTGGAAAACTGCACTGCAGCCCGATCCTGATCCAGCAAGTTTTTGGAAGCGCAGCTGGTAGGTTCCGGGTTTGGTAAAACCGCTTAGTGTAACGGAGCTACCGGCACCATTTGACCATGAAGTTGGAATACTCGGATATGTTGTGGTTGCAGGTCCCGAGAGGATCATCCACTGAACATTACCCGATCCGCCGGAAGAGGTGTAGTTTATTGTTACGGAAGATATACCGCAGGCAAGCAGCATCGGACTCGTGGATGTAACAGATAATGAAGGCGGGGCAGTCCATGTGATTGCTCTGTTTATTGAACTCGACGGACAACCATTAGTGCTGGATATTGTATAGGTGTATGTGTTTGTATTTGTATAACTGGCACCGGGAACCAAGCCTGAAACATTTATAGTGGAAGATCCGGGAGAATCTATTGTACCTCCTGCACTTCCGCTTTTCGTCCAATTTACAGTTTCATTAGGCTTCCCCGGAACAGATCCTACAAGGACTAATTCTGTTCTGCCATCGCAATAATTTGAGGTATTGGGTGAGGTTGTTGCAGGTGAAGAAATAGCAGCAGTTGTAATTCCTCCGTTTGGAGCCGGTACTGTTACCTGCATAATATCGGTACCATTCACGCATGTCCCGGAAACTGTCCAGCGGAATGTATATACTCCCTGAATAAGGTTTGAAAAAGTTGCGTTGTTTGAAGTTGGAGAAGTTATAGCAGGCACATTGGGGCCATCTACTACGGTCCATAGACCTGACTGGCCCAGTGCCACTCCTCCTCCGCCCAATGAGGCTCCCGACGGATTTACTGATTGGGTAGTTGAATAACAATTATTCATGACACGGTCAGAACCGGCTGTAACAACACTATTTCCGCCCCGGTTAGTAATAATCACGTCATCAAACGAAGTACAGGTGCCATTTGTAATGGACCACCGGAGGGTTGTAAGACCTGAATTACCCTGATTTACATTTAATGACGAAGTGGGAGAGGCTGGCGTAACAATAGTAATTCCATTATTGGTTCCTACTGTAGTCCATAATCCTGTTTCTCCCGGGTTCAATGCAGGAGCGGATAAATTTGTGACAGCATTACCAGGACAAACAGACTGATCGGGTCCCGCATTTGCTATAGTTATCAGACGGACTGTTACAGTTACTTCATCAAATGCCAGAGAACCGTCCGAACATGTTGCAGAGAGCCTGAATTTGTAATTATTGCCTCCAACCAGACTGGTTACAGTTGTCCCCAGATTTGAAGGATCTGTAATTACGGCTGAGGGTCCTGAGACCTGTGACCAGGTTACATTACCTGCACCCTGGAAAAGGCCAGCTTTGCCGCCTCCCAGAGTCAATGTGGCATTAGCACAAATTGAAAAGTCGACTCCGGCGTTAACTGAACAATTCTGCGCAAGTGAGTTGAATCCTAATAAGGTCAGCAATAGAATACTCAAAAGAAAAAATCTGCCGGGTATAATATGATTAATAATCTCTTTATCGGAAGATTTAATGGGCATTAACGGCAGTTTTTCCATAACAGGTTTTATGAAACAAATAAGTGATTTGAAAGTATTTAGGGCAGATCGGTTAGTTTCACATCGCCCCAAAATTAAAATTATTATACGAATACCAGCTATAAAGGTTACAAAATACTTGTAGTCGCAATGCTGATAACTGTGTATGTTAATTGAATCCACGCTGTACTCAGGTCTGGAGACAGAACTGATGTTAAATATTGTTAATCTTTTGAGAAAGACTCCGTTGACAGGTTATTTTCGTAGTTTTGCATAATATTGATTCCCTGAAACTATATGAAGAAAATAATCATTACCACTGGTATCGTTGTCGTTCTGGCTTTTGTTTTTCTGATTGCCATAAACCAAATCAGTTCAAAAAAGAAGAAAATTGATTATTATACGGAAGTTCAGAAAGGTCAGTTCGAAATTTCTATTACAGCAGCCGGAGAACTTCTTGCTGAGAAATCGATGGACATAAAAGGGCCCGAGATTGCGATGGGTCGCGATATCAGGTTTATGAATATAAAGATAACTGACCTTATACCGGAAGGAACCCTTGTAAAGGAAGGTGATTATGTTGGTACCCTCGACCGTACAGAGCTAAACAATAATCTCAAAGATGCTCAGGAACAACTTCTCACGCGGCAAACTAATCTTAGCATGAAATTGCTCGACAGCGCAGTAGCATTAACGGCTCTGAGAGATGATATTAAAAATCAGCGTTATACGGTCGAAGAAGCTGAAATGACTTTTCGCAACTCAAAATTTGAGCCACCACCAACCATCAGGGCGGCTGAAATTAATCTCGATAAATCAAAAAGAACACTTGAACAATTGCAACGAAGCTATTCTCAGGTACGCGCACAGTACAAAACCGATATTATGAATCAGAATTACTGGACTAATAAAGTCGGCAAAAGAGTGTCAGATCTTGAGGAGGTATTAGCTCAGTTCACTGTAAGGGCACCCTCATCGGGTATGGTTATCTATAAGAGAGAGTGGTCAGGTGCGAAAAGAAAAGTCGGTTCAATGATAAATCCGTTTGACCGGGTAGTGGCTACACTTCCCGATCTGACATCGATGTTATCCAAGACTTATGTAAATGAGATTGACGTGAGCAAACTCAAAATTGGTCAGAAAGTTGATATTACTATTGACGCTTTTCCGCTGAAAAAATTTAATGGGACAGTAATATATATTGCCAACATCGGGGAAAAACTAACAAATAGTAATGATAAAGTTTTCGAGGTGCAGGTGAAAGTAGATGGTTCTGATCCAGAGCTGAGACCATCAATGACCACTGGGAATAAAATTATGATTAAGACCATGAATGATGCTTTATTTATTCCAATTGAATGTGTTCAGGCCGGGTTGGATAGTATTCCATTCGTATATACAAAAAGAGGAGTAAAGCAGATTGTTCTGCTTGGAGAATCGAATGAGAAAAATATACTGGTTGAAAAAGGTCTTGAACAGGGTACAAAACTTTATTTAACTAATCCTGAAAACCCTGAAAAATTCAAAGTTGAAGGCAAAGAGCTTATCGAAATAATAAAGGCGCGTCAAAAATCCCTAAATGATATCGCCGGAAAGTACAGGAAGAAATCGGCTAATGTTCTTTAACTGGGTTCCACGTGAATTGTTACCGTCAGATTCTCATATACTGAGGTCAGCATATTCTCTATTTTATCACAATATGAATGTGCTTTCCCAACTGAAACATTTTCAGGTATCAGGATATGAATATCAACAAAACGGTAATTTCCTGCAACACGGGTTCTCAGATCGTGATAATTAACTTCAAGATCATTGAGTCTTTTCTCAAGTTCAATAATCTCTGATTCTCCCCACGCCGTATCGAGCAGTGGTGTAAAGGCTTTCTTCAGCAGACCGAATGATTCCTTCACAATGAACAAAGCAACGAGAATTGCAATAACCGGATCAAGCCAGTTGATATGAGTCATCAGAATCAGACCAAGTCCCAGCGATACACCGAGTGAAGTATAAACATCTGTTTTGAGGTGAAGCGCATCCGCTTCGAGAGCCACCGAATTTGTAGCACGGGCTACTTTATAGAGTTTTTTTGATACAGTAAAATTGATTATAGCAGATATAAGCATTACCAGAGATGCCAGTCCAATCTTCTCAATTTCTATTTTTTCACCCAGAAGTTTCTTTACTGCTTCGATGATAATCCAGATTGCAGCCACAAAAATCAGAAGCGCTTCAATTACTCCGGAAATATTTTCAATTTTACCATGTCCATATGGATGCCTTGAGTCGGGGGGATTATCTGAAATCCTGACTGACAGGAAAGCAATAACTGAAGCAAGCAGATCCATTGAAGAATGAATGGCTTCCGAGATTATGCTTACCGATCCGCTAATAAGTCCGACAGTCAGCTTCATAAAAATAAGCAGAGTATTGGATACTATCGACAAACGGGCAATACTTACCTTAGCGTTCATAAATCTTTCTTAAATCCGCAATATGAAGGCATACAGGTAAATTCTAAACGGTCAGTATTTTGGCTAATTCAACAAGGTCATGATTTACGTCTTTATGAAGCTTAACTGCTCTTCTGAATGGAACGAGTGTTATTTCTCCGTTCATAATTCCTACCATAACACTTTTCTGGTCGTCAATAAGGGCTTCTACAGCTGCATGCCCCAGCCGGCTTGCATTAACCCTGTCAATTGCCGATGGAGAACCTCCCCGCTGGAGATGACCTAGTACTGAAACTCTTACGTCATAATCCTTAAAATCATTTTTTACCTTTTCAGCCATTGCAAAGGCGCCACCTTCCATGTGACCCTCAGCTACAATAATAATATTGCTCGATTTTTTGCGTGTGTTACCTGCTTCAATCATCGCTTTGAGGTCTTGCTCAGCACCTTTTATTTCAGGGATGATAATTGCTTCAGCTCCTGTTGCAATGCCGCTGTAAAGAGCAATAAAGCCTGCTTCAGCTCCCATAACCTCTACAAAGAACATCCTGTTATGTGCACTGGCAGTATCACGTATTTTATCAACAGCCTCAACAACGGTATTTAGAGCTGTATCATATCCAATTGTGTAATCGGTACCATATATGTCATTGTCAATTGTTCCAGGAATACCAACAAACGGAATGTCAAATTCCTCATTAAATAACCTTGCTCCGGTAAAAGAACCATCACCACCAATCACCACAACACCATCAATCTGAGCATTCTTAAGATTATTATACGCTTTCTGTCTTCCCTCAGAAGTCCTGAATTCTTCACATCTGGCAGTTTTTAATATTGTGCCACCTCTCTGAATGATATCACTCACACTTGAAGAAATCAGGGGATAAAAGTTTGCATCAATCATTCCCTGAAAACCCTGTTTTATTCCTATTACTTCCAGTTTATTATAAACTGCTGTTCTCACCACACCGCGAATAGCTGCGTTCATCCCAGGGGCATCTCCGCCGGATGTGAGTACCCCGATTCTTCTAATTTTTGCCATAAATAATTGTGTGTAAAATAAGCCAACAAAGTTAATACAATTTTCATTGCCTTACAAATGATGGAACCTGCCTCTTGGTCAAATGTTTGATATGATATCTCTTATATTTTCAATCAGCCATTTTGGTGTTGAAGTAGCTCCGCAGATACCTACAGAATTTTTCCCGGTAAACCACAAAAGGTCAAGTTCTTTTTCGCTGGAAACAAAATACGTATCGGGGTTCACATTTTTACAAACTGAATAAAGCATCTTTCCGTTTGAGCTTTCACGCCCGCTAACAAAAATAATTATATCATGTTCTTTTGCGAAAGCCTTAAGATGTGGTTCACGGTTTGAAACCTGTCCGCATATTGTTTTATTAACCTTGAGATTAATTGCCGGATCAGGAATGCCGGCTTCAGCCATCTTTAACCTCAGAGTATCTGCCATATCGCAGTATTCCTTTACATTCATTGTGGTTTGTGAAAAGAGATATACAGGTTTTTTGATGTCTATCTTGCTGAAATCGTCAGGGCTTGAGACCAGTATACCTTCATTGTTTATCTGACCCAGCAACCCTACTACTTCTGCATGACCGGGCTTTCCAAAGATTACAACCTGACCATTGCCTTCTTTTGTCATAATCCATGTCTCTCTAATCTTCGATTGAAGCCTTTTAACAATGGGACATGTTGCCTCTATAATAGTTAAATTATTTTTTTCTGCAAACATGTAGGTTTCAGGCGGTTCGCCATGTGCCCGAATAAGTACTTTACAGTCTTTCAGAGTTTTGTATTGTTCGTGATCGATTGATACCAGACCCAGGGATGAAAGACGCTCAACTTCTTTATCATTGTGAACAATGGGTCCGAGTGAAAAAACTTTTTCGTCATTCAGAAGAGCCTGCTCGGCAATTTTAACCGCATTCTGCACACCAAAACAAAAGCCTGATTGCTTATCTATTTCAACTACCATTTTTTATTTTGTCGATAATTTCTTTAAACCAGGCCATCTGGTCATCAATGGTCATTCTGCTGTTATCCAGTATTATAGCATCGTCTGCTCTTCTGAGCGGACTTATATCTCTGTTCTCGTCGGCGATATCGCGGGCTATTATCGTTCTTTTTATTTGTTCAAAATCGATATTCAGTCCTTTGTCCTTCAGTTCATTGTGTCTTCTTCGGGCTCTGATATCAACAGAAGCTGTCATGAAAATCTTAATATCTGCATCCGGAAAGACTACAGTTCCAATGTCCCGTCCATCCATCACAATCCCCTTTGTTATACCTATTTGACGCTGGAGCTCAACCATGCGTGCCCTGACCTCATATATCTGGCTTATCCTGCTAACATGGGATGTCACATCCATACTCCTGATTTCATTTTCAACATTCTCAGAATTCAGGAACGTTTCGTATTCATTAATATCGCTGTTAAAAACAAAATCGATATTGATATCATTAAGTTCAGCAATTATTCCCTCAGAATTTATTCCGCTTACTGTGACAAAATGCTTTCTCATATAATATAACGTCACAGCACGATACATGGCACCGCTATCACAATGGATATAGTTTAAATCTTTTGCGATTAATTTTGCAAAAGTGCTTTTACCGCATGATGAATAACCGTCGATAGCTATAATTAGTTTCTTGTCCATAATACCTATTCAAAAATAAATGTCAATGCTTGTTTGCCATTTGTCCTTTCCCCTGCATGCTGAGTAAATTTTAAATCCTATGCCCCGGACGCTTTGCCCCAATCAAATTTTTTACAAAGGTGATAAATAAACTTCTAACAGGAAAGTCAGTTCCGGTTTCTTTTATAGAAGAGATCGGGACGCATTACCAAAGAGACGTTTGTTGAAGATCCGGCGAGATGGTAGGTCGCTCTTCCAAATTCTATGTTCAGTATTGAAGTATTTATACCAAACCCCCATGATAATCCCACAGTTGAGGTTTTTGTTTCAATCTCGAGCTCCCTTCTTCTTTGATAATTATATCCCGCGCTCAGATAGAAATTTTTGGATGGAATAAGCTCAACTCCCACTATAACGTGACGTATCGAATTTTCAAAGAAACCTGACGACAACTTTGTATTCTCTGTTGTCGTTGTGGTTTGATATTTATAGGTGAGATCAAATTTCTCGAGATGTCTGAGAGTTAATGAAAAACGAAATGGAGCATGGGGCAGATTTTGTGTGATACCAGCCTGGATTTCAAATGGCAGTTTCTGATGTGGCTCCCCCGCATATGTTGTGACTTCATACCCTATATTTTTAACTACTATACCAGCTGAAAAAAGTTTACTGACATTATGCCATGATGCTCCCAGATCAAACGCAAATCCGAATGAAGTATATTTCTCAAGCTGAGATAATACAGGTTTAAGAGTTACCCCAAAGGTAATAAGTGAATCGATCTGCTTCGAATAGATAAGGGAAAGAGAATATTCTGCAGCTTTAAAACTTCCTGTAATAATTCCTGAAGCGTCAGTTTCTGTGAATGTCCCATAATTAAGATAGGTTAATCCGGCCGCGAAGTTACCGACGCCGGGGTACGACAGTGAATACATAGCCAGACCATAGTTAATTCCCGCAAAATAATTGACATAGTTTAATGCAAGACTCTTGCACATATTATCATTGAGAAGACCCGGATTGTGATAAGCGAGGTTAAGATTATTTGACTGCAGTGATACATTAGTCCCTCCCAGTGATGATACCAGTCCCGAATGAGTAAGATTAAGAAACTCATAAATATTATCACCCCCTGTCTGAGAGCTGACAGGAAAAGCAAACAAGATGATGAATAAAAAAATAGGTGTCTTCTTTTTCATTCTGATGCAAACTCATCAAATATAGCTTGATTTTATTAAACGGCTTGTGTAGTTAATTTAGTATTAATGAGTGGAATAACAGAAATACTTCAGGCTGTCTTGCCCGTGAAAGCCATAGCTTCGTCTATTTCCTTGTTTTTATGGTTGATCTGCGACATCAGAAGCCCTGCGAGGACGATTGCCATTCCAATGATATTCTGAACAGTAAGTTTTTCTCCAATAAGCATGAATGAGAAAATTGCAGTAAATACAGGGATAGTGTTTGAGAAAACATTTGCCATCGTTATGCCAATCCTGCTGACAGAATATGCAAAAAGAATGAATGCTCCGCATGAACATAAAATTGCCAGCTCAATTATCGGTTTGAACATATCAAAAGAGAGCTGTACAGAGATAAAATGTTTAAAATCGGAGATAAAAAAGATTGGCATAAAAAGCAGAGCACCGATTATGTTCTGAACATTCACAATATATACCGGAGAATATGACTCAACCAGACGGCTGAGAGTAAGATTATAACCAACAGCCGATATTACTGCAAGAATTAAAAAGCCTAACCCTTTTAAACTGAATGAAATACTACCATCGCTATTCAATATAAAAACAAGTACTCCGATAAATGATAATATTATACCTGCATAGTTAACCACT
Source organism: Bacteroidales bacterium (assembly GCA_038245405.1). Classification (GTDB taxonomy): domain Bacteria; phylum Bacteroidota; class Bacteroidia; order Bacteroidales; family VadinHA17; genus LD21. The sequence continues at coordinate 3,480 of JBBRSO010000045.1, read as the reverse complement.
TTCAGTTTTTCTTTAAATATCAGCCAGGTGCCTATCGTTGCAAAAACCGGTATCGTTGCGATCATTACCGAACATACTGTTGCTGAAACATATGTGAGTCCAAAGCTCTCTCCAATAAAATAGAAGAATGGTTCAAACAGAGCAAGCATTAGAAAAAGTTTCCTGTCTGATTTTTTTATCTTCATGTAATTCTTTGTTACAAGAAGAAAAATCGTCATGAAGATTACCGATATTGAAAGTCTCAAAAAAACAATTGTAATAGGACGGAAATATCTGTTGGCATCTTTGAACCAAAGAAATGAAAATGCCCAAAAAACCATGGCTAGTGTTATAGCACTGTATGTCTTTAGTTTTGTATTCAATTTCCAGTGGTTAAATATGATCAGTTTCAGGCTGCGAATTTATACTTAAATTTTTAAAAATCAGGAATAATAATCGCTTCTATTTATATTCTTTCGACCTTAATATATTATAGTCAATCTGACATTGGTCAATTATTTGTTCCTTAGCCCGTTAGTCTTATGTTTTATTTCGAATAGATACATCAAATGATAAATGTGAGATTTGATTCTGAATCATAAATTATTATATTTGCCGCCTCATAGGGTGAAAATCTCATATTGATCCTATTAAACATTTTATAACAAGGTAATTAACTAATATATAAGTTCAGATGAAAATCCTGGTTTGTATAAGTAATGTTCCCGACACAACAACAAAAATTAAATTTGGAGCGGGAAATACGTCGATTGACACTACCGGTATCCAGTGGGTTATTAATCCATGGGATGAATTGTCTCTAACAAGAGCTCTTGAACTAAAGGATGATCCTGCCAGCGGTGTTAAAACAGTAACTGTTATTCATGTGGGGCCTGCTGCCTCAGAACCGACAATCAGGAAGGCACTGGCGATAGGAGCCGACGATGCGATAAGGGTCAATGCCGATTCATCTGACGCCTGGTTCGTAGCCGGCCAGATTGCCGAAGTTGTAAAGAAAGAGCAGTTTGAAATAATCATGTGCGGTATTGAATCGAGCGATTATAACGGGTCGGTAGTAGGTGGCATGATTTCAGAATTTCTGGAAATACCTTCAGTGTCAGCTGTATCTGGTTTGAAATTTGAAAACGGTCAACCCGAAATGGTTAGGGAAATTGATGGTGGAAAAGAGATCGTTACTGTTCCTGTTCCATTTGTAGCAATTGTGCAGAAAGGAATAGCAAAAGAACCGCGTATAGCCGCTATGCGCGGTATCATGATGGCCAGATCAAAACCTGTAAAAGTTGTTGAACCTGTAGGTTCCAATCCTCTGACTGCAATAGTGGAATTTGAAAAACCATTCCCTCGTGCTGCATGTAAATTTATAGATGCTGAAAACCCGGCACAGCTCCTTGAACTTTTGCAGAACGAAGCAAAAGTAATCTGATAATCAGTTAATAACAGTAAAAAGAAACATTATGTCAGTACTAGTATATACCGAGAATTGGGATGGAAAATTCAAGAAACTTTCTTTTGAATTAGTATCATACGCAACGGCTGTTGCAAAAATGATTAATACTTCAGTTACAGCTGTATCCATAGGAAAGGTTGAAAATGATGAATTGGCGAAACTTGGCAACTATGGCGCAAATAAGATTATTAATGTTAATAGCGATAATCTTAATATACTTGATAACCAGACATATACAGGTGTTCTTGCTGATATCTCAAAAACTGAAAATGCAACTGTCATCGTAATCTCAAATAATAATACCGGGAAAGCCATTGCTCCAAGATTATCAGTACGTCTTAAGGCAGGTGTAGGCTCAGGCGTAAGCAGACTTCCTTTAAACCTTGATCCATTTACTGTTTATAAGAGAACATATTCCGGGAATGCATTTGCGCATGTTGTAATAAAATCAGACATCAGAATCCTGACCCTTGCTCAGAACTCATTCGACCTTACAGAAACAAAAGTTACTCCTGTAATAGAAAACCTGAACCCTCCAATTGATTCAGCTCTGCTGAAAACGGTTGTAAAAGATGTTCAGAAGCAAAGCGGTAAAAAACTGCTGACTGATGCAGATATAGTGGTATCAGGCGGAAGAGGGATGAAATCGGCTGATAACTGGCCTCCGCTTGTTGAGCTGGCAGGTCTGCTTGGTGGCGCTACTGCCTGCTCTCGTCCGGTTTCTGATGAAGGCTGGAGACCTCACGAAGAGCATACCGGACAAACAGGTAAGATTATTGCACCTAACCTTTATATAGCAGTCGGTATATCAGGCGCAACACAACATCTTGCAGGTATAAGCTCCTCAAAATATATTGTGGCAATTAACAGCGATAAGGATGCTCCTATTTTCGAAGCGGCACAATATGGTATTGTTGGCGATGCTTTGAAAGTTCTGCCGAAACTTGTTGAGGCGGTTAAGGAAATGAAGAAGTAAGATGGAACACGGAGATATGTTAAAACAAAATAATACTTTGCGACTTTGCGCCTTTGTGGCAAAAAAATCATCAAGATAAACTATGACGAAACAGATAATATTCGCAATAACACTACTGATAACATTAGGAGTATTTACATACACTACATTAAGGATTATCAGTTTTTTTAAACTTACCCGGCCTGCCTTCCCCGTCAGAGATTTTGGAAAGAGATTCGGCATTATGATGAAGGTGGCATTCGGCCAGACGAAAATATTCCGGCTGCCCGTAATCGGCTTTTTTCATGCACTTGTCTTCTGGGGGTTTTGCGTAATAATTTTTGGCAGCATTGAAATGGTTATCGACGGTCTGACTGGTACCGACAGAGTATTAAAGTTCCTTGGACCAGTATACAATGTTATAATAGCATCAGGTGATATCTTTGCGCTTATTGTTGTTCTTATGATCATTATTTTTCTTAGCAGAAGAATTTTTTTTCATATAAAAAGATTTGAAGGCATTGAAATGAAGAAGCTGACCCACATCGATGCCAATATTGCCCTGTCAATAATCCTGCTTTTAATGCTATCTCTTCTTGCAATGAATGTGGGATATGTTGAAAGCAAAAAACTTGCTGGCGGACAAATTGTTGGATTGTTCCCGGTGAGCACATTTATTACAGGATTTATTACAGACGGAAATGCAGACAAATTCAATATCCTGTACGAAGGATCGTGGTGGGCACATATACTTCTTATTTTCCTGTTTGCCAATATGCTTCCATACTCCAAGCATTTTCATGTCTTCATGTCAATTCCCAATGTCTTTCTATCTAGGCTTGATCCGTTGGGTAAGCTTGCGAACATGGACAGCATAACAAGAGAAGTAAAACTTATGATGGATCCCAATACTGCATTTGCTGCAGCTCCCGCAAACGATGCTCCTCCAGAGCGTTTTGGAGTAAAGGACTGTGAAGATGCATCGTGGAAAAACTATTTTGATTCACTGGCTTGTACCCAGTGCGGAAGATGTACTTCTGTTTGTCCGGCAAATATTACTGGGAAAAAATTATCCCCG
>JBBRSO010000044.1:0-21699 GCA_038245405.1 Bacteroidales bacterium | reverse complement strand
GAAAGATAAATTGACCTATTTTTACATAAAATAATCCTATGAAGATTTTTGAAAATGCGCTTCTTAAAAAGTATAATACCTTCGGACTAAATTATAAGTCAGATTATTTGTTCCACATAGAAACTGAGGCCGAAGCTGTTTCAATCTTCAAAGTGACAATCCCATGTGAGAAACCTGTTATGATTTTAGGTGGAGGTAGTAACATTCTCTTTCTGAGTGACTTTAAGGGCACGATCCTCTATCCTGAGATTGATGGAATAAATATAGAAAATACTGATACTCAGAATGGTTATGTTACAATATCGGCCGGCGCAGGCGTTAATTGGGATGCTTTTGTAGAATGGACTGTAAATAAAGGGTTTGGCGGATTGGAAAATCTCTCCCTTATCCCGGGAAAGGTTGGAGCCACACCAATACAAAATATTGGTGCATATGGAGTGGAGGTGAAGGATCTGATCACTCAGGTAAGAACAATAAGCACAGAGGATGGCACATTCCGTATTTTTGATAATAACCAGTGTGAGTTTGCTTACAGGAACAGCATTTTTAAGAATGTTCTAAAAAGTAAATATCTGGTAACCAGGGTTTTTTATAAGCTATCCACGGATTCCATACTGAATCTCAGCTATGGGTCGCTTAAAGATGAAGTCAGCAATATTGGAGACATTAACCTGAAAAATGTAAGACAGGCTGTAATTAATATCCGAAAAAGAAAACTCCCTGATCCTGAAATTATAGGCAATGCCGGCAGTTTCTTTAAAAATCCTGTGATAAAGAGCTCTCTTGGTTCCCATTTTAAGAATAGATTTCCGGATATACCTGTTTACCCCGACAGAGATGGTTATGTAAAACTTGCATCAGGCTGGCTTATTGACAATTGTGAATGGAAAGGGATCAGAAGAGGAGATGCCGGGGTCCACGAAAAACAGGCTCTCGTACTTGTAAATTACGGGAACGCCACCGGCAAGGAAATTTTTGATCTCTCGGAAGAGATCAGGAATTCAGTATCAACTAAATTTGGCATTGAACTTGAAAGAGAAGTAGAGATCGCCGGTACTATCTGAAAATTTTTCTTTTATTCAGTTCCTTCTGATATAACCCGGCATACCTGTTATGTTCAGTCAGTGTTCGTGAAAAATTATGGTAACCTGAAAAATCGGCTTTGGCAGCAAAAAACAGGTAATCATGCTTTTCAGCATTCAATACGGCATCGATCCCTTCAATTGTAGCACAGCCGATAGGCCCGGGGGGGAAACCAGTGTGTCTGTAGGTATTATATGGAGAATCAATCAGTAAATATTTATTAAGCACACGTGTAATAGTGAAATCATTCATAGCAAATTTTATCGTCGGACAAGCCTGAAGTGGCATCCCTCTTTTCAAACGGTTTATATAAACGCCTGCTATTCTGGGTTTTTCATCACGTTTTACGACTTCATCATCAATAATGGAGGCGAGGATTGAGACTTGGTGCGGGTCAAGCTCTTCTGATTTTGCTTTACTGATACGGATATCAGTCCAAAACAACCGATACTCCCTGAGCATCCTGGCATAGAGCTCATTAGCATCTGTATTCCAATAAATTTCGTATGTATTAGGGATAAATACCGAAATAATATTTTCCTTTTTGAATCCATCAGTCTTGTAATTTGATTCGTCCGAAAAGAACTCAATTATGTGTACAGAATCGGCTTCGATCTGATTCCCGATACGCCCTGCAATATCATTAAGAGTCCTGACATTACTGAAGGTCACATTTACTGGCGATTGTTTACCCGATCTTAATATGTTTATCAGATTATTATAAGTAAGACTTTTGTCAATTACGTACCTTCCGGGTCTTATCTTCTCCGGTAATCTCTTTTTTTCGGCAAGCCACTGGAATATTTTTTGATTTTTAATATGGAGCTTTGAACCAATGGTATCCATAACCTGCCCATATTTTGAGCCGGTTGGGATGTAAAGAACCGTGTGTTTATTTACCGGAATTATATTTAATCCAAATGCATTATTATATATTATAACAGCAACGATTATGATTAATAATCCAACTACTGATAAAAGATATAGAATTTTTTTGTTCTTCATACTATTGCACTTGAACGCAAAATTAAGGATAATGTTGCAGGTGTCAAAATATGATTTGCGACTGGGAGAAATCACACTAGTCATCAGTAAGGGAGGAGGTATCCCCTAATTAAGAAATTAATATTTATGTTTGATTCACGACACTTATTTACAAAATAAATAAACATTGAAAGAAGCTGGTAGTTTCGTTTTTAATAATTTTGTATAAATTGATTAATAAACTAATATTCAATGAAGATGTCAACATCAATGATACTGATCCTTATTGTAATAGGGATTATAACCGGAGTAATGGCAGGAATGCTGGGCATAGGCGGAGCAATTATAATGGTACCGGCTCTCGTGTATTTATTGGGAATCAGTCAGCAGACTGCACAGGGAACCAGTCTGGCTGTGATGCTTCCTCCTGTAGGTGTAATTGCAGCTTACAATTATTATAAAGCCGGACATGCAAATATCCGGATTGCATTAATACTGGCTCTCTTCTTTGTTGTAGGATCATATTTCGGATCAAAACTGGCATTGAATATTCCACAAGCCGTCCTAAAAAAGATATTCGGAATATTGCTACTGCTCGTAGCAGCAAAGATGCTTCTCTCAAAGTAAAGATCCGCAGACTCGTTCTTAAAACATAATACCCAGACTGAATAAGAACGCGCTAGGTCTGTCATCAAGATTGAATTTTGTTCCGGCCACATTCTGAATCTGGTTTTGATATTTTTTCAGGCTGCCTTCATATCGTAAATCGAATGTAACCATCTTCAATAAATCAAAACCAAGACCTGCCTGATATCCTATTGTCATTTTGCTACACCTGTTTTTAAAATCCGGATTAGTTATCAGTTCTTTTGGTGAGTTTATCAGGAGTGAGCCAGTGGGCCCGGCATTAAGTCTGAGTGGTCCGAGCTTAAATCCCAACATTAAAGGAATATCAAATTTATTAAAATTCTGTTTTACAATTGTAGAAGTTGATGTCTGAACATTCTGTACAGTATATTCATTGGTTCGAGTAGTAAACAGAAACTCTGGCTGAATAAAAATGCCAAAAAATGTAAGACGGACAAATGCGCCACCATGGAAACCATATTTTGCATTTGTAAGTGCATCTACAGTAAAAGAGGTTGTACCGGAAGTAATTGTTTTTACAGTTGGCATAGATAAAGATGTAGTACTCACGCCAGCTTTCAAACCAAAGTTAAACTGGGAGAAAGCCGGAACTGCTAAAAAGATTACAAATAGTAATGTAAATAATTTTTTCATGGTGATGAGTATTAATTTCTTATTTATCGTTGTCTGGATTCGAGTCAGACTATTTATATAACGAATTTAACTGTGAAAAGTTTTCCAAAGTGTTATTTCTTTATCCACAGGATCACCGTCACCATTAACCTTTTTATCCTGACCAGAGAGATCGGGACAAGAAAAAATCAGTATGATCATAAAAAATTTTAATCCTCAAATAAATATTTTTTTCAAAGATATTTGAGTAAAACAGAATGTAATAAATAATTACCTTAGCAAAATCATAACTATTCATGGAAATTACCAAATTATTTTAAACCAAATGATATGAAGACAATAATTTCTTTTATACAGATCGCTATTCTGTTAATAATAATGCCAGGAGTATATGGCCAGGAAAAAAAGCCACAAAAACTTCATGTGATCATAATCGGGGCACATCCCGACGATCCGGATGAATCAGCTGGTACGGCATATAAATGGGCTCAACTCGGATATGATGTCTTAATGGTGTCACTCACTAACGGTGATGCAGGACACCAGTCAATACCTGCTGAAAAATTAGCCATAATACGCCGTGAAGAGGCAAGGAAAGCCGGGGAAGTGATTGGAGTAAGGTATATAACACTTGATAATCACGACGGGCAGCTGATGCCAACTTATGAAAACAGGTTACAGGTAATTAAGCTCATCAGAGAACAAAAAGCAGATATAGTAATCTTCCCACGACCATACGATTATCATCCCGATCACAGATACACAGGAGTGTTGGTCCTCGATGCCGCATATATGGTAACTGTACCGACTATACTACCCGAAGTTCCATTTCTGAAAAAGAACCCTATGTTCCTGTTTACCAGCGACGGATTTCTTCATCCCGAACCATTTAAAGCTGACATAGCTATCGATATCGATGATGTTATTGAGAAAAAAATGGACATGTATCATCAGCATACTTCGCAGATGTATGAGTGGCTGCCTTTCAACCAGGGTGTTCTCGATAAGGTCCCAGCTTCTGAATCAGACCGCAGAAAATGGCTCGGTGAAACCAGAAAAAGCAGTTCTGATGCCACTCCTTATCGTGCAAAACTGATCGAACTCTACGGACAGGAAAGAGGCTCAAAAATAAAATACTGCGAAGCATATGAAGATTCCGGTTATGGAGCAAAACTGACAAAAGAAAACATGACTTACTATTTCCCGTTTCTTAAAAAGTAATCTTCTGAGAATATTGGTACATGGCATGATATTTGGATGTTATTACATTAAAATATCATGTCATGAAAAAACTATTCATATTCATTATTATTCCGGTATTGATGTTGGCATGTTCGACTTCAAAAGAAGCTGTTTCTGCACGGAAAGAGAAAAAGGACACAAAAGAGCTGGTTGTTAAAAACGCTGTTGAATCGAGAAAGTATATAATTAAGCTTCAACGGTTGTATTCAGTACGAGGATCATCTTTCGATCTTATACCAACAGCAAACTATATTATCATTGATGGTGATAAAGCCGTAATAAGCACAGCATATCTCGGCCGTCAATTTGATATCAGACCTATTGCAGCCATCAATACCAGGGGGCAGGCAGAAAACTATGAGGTAACTTCTAATCTCAACAAGGGAAAATATGAAGTAAGTTTAAAGGTCAGCAACGGAGCCAACACTTTTGATCTCTATCTAACTATCAGTAAAAGTGGTGCATGCAACGCTTCTGTTTCCAGTATTAAAATTGATAACGTCAGATACTCAGGTTATCTTGTACCGATAAAGGAAAGAAATCAACGGTCACCTGATGGTCGGGTGATTTAGAGTGAGCTAGAGTTTGAAGTGACTAAAGTGAGCTAAAGTTAAAAGTCATCCAACTTTAGTCACTCCAGCTCACTCTAGTCACTTTAGCTCACTTTAGCTCACTTTAGTCACTTTAGTTCACTTTAGTCACTCTAGTCGTTCCCATAGCTTTATCTGTATTTTGAAACAAATGCGTCTACTTCGTCACAAAATAACTTCTTATCCTGTAATATCATGTTATGACCGCTTATAGGTGAAATGACCATATTTTTTTCAGTTGAATTTATACGTTTAAAAAAATCTTCACCGAGAGGAAGCGGACATACAAAATCGTACTTCCCCCATAGCACCAGTACCGGAATAGTAACCCTGTTGAGCAATGAGGAAAACTGAGCTACTGCCAGCTCCTCATTAAAGTTTGAATCTTCAGAGTACAGTAGATTGCTAAAAATTGCAGTGAGAGGAAATTCGTCAGGAATTGCATATCTGAATATCAGTGAAACAATATTTACATACTTTACGCTATCAACGTAGGTTTCTGCGTCAGCAGCATAAGTTTCAAGCTGCTGAGATTCCTCAAGATTAAAATTTCCTGTATGTGCAAGGCAATATTTTATTATTGGCTTCCATTTCAGTATATTAATCCCTTTTGATACCTGATTCTGGCCAAATGATAGTAGCATTTGCCGTGTAAGAGTGTCGTTAAGAGGATAATTATGGCTCCCATCTACATCAATTAGTCCGGTAACCATTTCCTGATAACCCGGCCTTGTGATAAAATCAGAAGCAAGAAGACCACCAAAGCTATGACCAAGCAAAAATAAACTCATATCATTCCCATACCTGTATTTCAGTACCTGAATAACTTTTTTCAGATCCTCAACCATTTGTGCGAGATTAAGATTGTTACCATTATTATTACCCTGTGACGCACCTGCATTTCTTTGATCCCAGTATACTATAGCATATTTATCCCCAATGTGGTTGTTGAGATATCTGGTGTCGTAAAAATATGAACTGACACCAGGACCTCCATGGATAAATAGTATAAATGTTTTGCTTGCAGTATTACCTCTTACCAGGACCCGCATAGAAGCTCCTGCATTTTTTACATAAAATGTTTCAGACGTATTGCCTGAAAGAGTAATAACCTCTTTCTGACAACCTGATAATAAAAACATTAAAAACCCGAGAAATACTACCTTCAACATGTCGTTTTTTTATTCTAAATTCCAACGGTTTCCGTATAATTATTACTGTTGTAGAGTAAATCGTATCCCTAGTTCCAGTACAGGTCTGAAATAGACAGTACTGTTATATGGAATCATAAAGATCATATTCATTTTTGAATACGCTGAGACAGGTCTCTTTTTTCGGACAGAAAAATCGTAACCAAATCCTCCCCCTGCAGTTATCAGAGCATAACTATAACCGGCATTTTTAACTATGGAAACTGCACCGTTATCATTAACTGAGTATGTTGTCCCTCCAAGAAATGTTCTGCTGTAACCGGGTCCGCATGAAAATTCAGAAATGAAACCGTTTTTATTCGTTCGCCTCATCACCCACTCTACCGTCAGATATAAATTATCATGAAAATCAGGTTGGTGATAAAAGTTCAGATTTGCTGAAATAAGATGAGCCCTGGTAAAAAACGGGACTCTTGCATTTTTTCTCTTTTTCTGAATATTAATCTTTGTAACCGAATACTCTGCTCCCATGCTTACTCCCGGATAAATCAATGATGAGTTGTAACATAGTTTAAAACCATAGCTATGATTCTGCAATTCAGCTATTGAATCTTTCTGACCCTTGCACATAATACTGCAGCAGACCAGGGTAAAAATTAAATATCCTGTTTTAGACATAATTTCCAAAACGCAAATTTATTATTATTTCAAACTAAGTGTTAGGATATTCATAAATCTCTTGAGACGATTCATATCGTTGTATTAACATATATGGCACTTCGTAATAAAGTTAGGGTATCTAAACATGATATATGCAGATTCAGGTCACTTTAGCTCACTTTAGTCACTCTAGCTCACTCCAGATACTGACTGTTTTGCCTCAATTCAAGGAAATCATTTCCTGTATCGCAATATCCATATTCAAAACAATAATGGAATTTAGCTCCGGCGGTTGTTTCTATCACATGTGTGAAGAAATTAAAGTTATACCCGAGAGCAAAAAGAGCGTCTTTGTGAACTCTTACTCTTCCTTCTGAATAAAGATCGGAGAGGATTCTTCTGTTCTTTCTAAGCAAACCGTGAACATTCCTGACAAAGTTATTTGAATCACGGTTCAGCTTGTTGTTATAATTATTGCGACACTGATCAGAACAGAATTTCTTATCAGTACGGCCTTTTATAATATCGCTGCAATCGAGACATTTCTTTTCCACAGCACTAATATTTTCATAAAGATATAAAAAATACAAATTCTATGTATCTGTTTGATACAGTTATATAAAAACGTTTTCAAATGGATGGAAACGACTATAAACGATTTAAAAGCGTGTATAAATGATTACTAACCGGAACAGGTTTAAGGGATGACTTAAGTTTGCTGAGAATTAATTTATTAACCAATTAAAATTTTAAAGTCATGAGTTCATTAGCAAACAGAGTAACACTCATCGGAAACCTGGGACAGGATCCTGAAATTAAAACAATTGAAAGCGGGAAAAAAGTTACACATTTTACACTCGCTACCAATGAAAATTTTAAAAATGCCGATGGCCAGAAGATAAAAGAGACCACATGGCATAACATCGTAGCATGGAATGGTCTGGCTGATGTTGCCGAAAAATTTCTCAAAAAGGGCTATGAAGTAGCTGTGGAAGGCAGAATTGTCTACAAGACTTATGAAGACAAAAAAGGTGTCACAAAGAACATTACTGAGATTGTATTAAGCGATCTGGAACTTCTTCGGAATGGAAATGGAAAGCCAAAGGGCAATGGCAAAGATGAAGAAGGCCAGTAATGAATCTTATTTATCGGAAGATGAATGCAATCGCTGCATTTTCAACCAGGCAGGGGACCCGTTTAACGTGCCCCTGCCAATGGTTGTTAATTGCTCTGATTACCATATTTTAGTTCCTTGTGATAAAAAAAATTGACAGCAGCATAATTCAAATATCATTTTTGGTAAAATAGCATTAATTAATATCTTTGGCATCAGAGAAATCATCCTGATTCACCCTGAGTGATATATCTTAATTAATGAAAAAAATCTTTATTGTTTTACTTTTTCTATTCTCTATATTCCCATATATTAATGCTCAGCTTACACAAATCCCAGGCAAACCTATTGCAGAAATTTTCACAGACTTCCATTATACTCCGGGTGATACTACCAAATACACCGGTTTTGGAATAACAAGGGCTCACCTTGGATATAAATATACACCTGAAGGAAATTTTTCATCAGAAATAATCGTAAATATAGGTATACCTGAAGATCTTGCTCCCGGATCGGTTTCAAAGAGATACGCCTATTTCAGAGAAGCCGCAATCATTTACTCTAAAGATAACCTCACATTTAATTTCGGTATAGTAAGCACAAGAACCTTCGATCTCCAGCAGGGATTCTGGGGAAAAAGGTATCTGGGTCCTGAATTTCAGGCTTTGTATGGATACGGATCTGTAGCTGATCTGGGAATAGTAATTGACTACAAAATCAGCGATCTTTTGAAAGTCGACTTCTCTCTTTTAAATGGGAAAGGATATACAAATATTCAGTATGACAATAGTCTTAAAACAGCAGCCGGGGTTACAATTATAACTCCGGGAAAGCTGTATGTCAGACTATATGGAGATATAATGAAACCGTTGGGCGTTTGGCAAACAACAATGATTGCATTTGCCGGAATTAAAAATGACATTTTCATCTTTGGGGGTGAAGCAAGTTACAAAACCAACCTCGATCTCGTACATAAACATGACGTATGGGGTTTGTCTGCAAACGGCGCTATCTTTATTGGGGAAAACTCAGAACTTTTTGCACGATATGACTATGCATCATCATTGTCGCTGGCAGATACCAACATACAATGGGCCTATGAAAAGGACAATACATATTTCATTGGCGGATTACAGCATATATTCAGTAACAATCTGAAGGCTGCTCTGAATTACAGGAGGTCCAATCCTTGTGATCCTTCAAAAAAATCATTGAATTCGGTTTACCTCAATGCGATGTTTAAATTCTGAGGTAATTATAATACGTTATTGAATACCTCATTAAATATTAAGCGCGAGTGAAGCCTTCCTGCCGGCTCTCAGGGCTTTAAGATTGGTTTCAATAATCTGTTCGCCCTTTCGTTTAAAAAGATTCCTTATCGCATCTTCAAGGCTCCCGAACGACATATCCATAAAGGGTGATGCGGCACCGAGGATTACCATATTTCCGGACCTGGAAGAACCACTTGCTTTTGCGATACTATCAGCATCAATAATAATATGATTTTCAATCTTCCTGATTTCTGAAAGGATCTCTTCCAATGATGGATAATCAGGAATATTAATAAAAGCATTTGAATTGGTGACAAGCCACCCGTTTTGCGAAAGCCAGGGAAGATATCTTAGTGATTCCATTGGTTCGACAGAAATGATCAGGTCAGCCTGCCCGTATGGAATCAGATCAGATGAAACAGGTTTATCGGAAATTCTCAGATGTGACTGTACATCACCGCCACGCTGACTCATGCCATGGACTTCTGATTGCTTAAGGAAAAGATCGTTGGCAACTGCCGCAGATCCAATGGCAGCAGCAATAGACAGTATCCCCTGCCCTCCTACTCCCGATAATATTATGTCGTTCTTCATCACTGGAAATTATTATTCATTTGAATTTTCTGATCTTTTCCTTTTAGAGGCTGTCTGGATGCATTCTCTTGATGCTATAATTACAGAAACTCCCCTAAACTCAAATTCTTCTTTCATTTTCATCACATTTTCGTCGTGGTTCTTACGGAGTGGATTAATTACCAGGAGATGGTTGGCTTGCACTCCTAGTCCTGTGCAGATCTGTTCCAGTCTGCCATTTGCCTGTGACTTCTGTCCGCCTGTCATTCCGGTAGTGGAATTATCTGAGATTATTATCGTTACCGCCGAATTTTTGACTACAGCATCGAGCAAGCCTGTCATTCCTGAATGTGTAAAAGTTGAATCGCCAATTACGGCTACAACCGGAAACAAACCGGCATCGGCGGCTCCTATAGCCATCGTCACAGAAGCGCCCATATCAACACATGAATTTATTGCATTATAAGGAGGTAATGCAGCAAGAGTATAACAACCAATATCCGAAAAAACATGACCTTTTCCATATGGCTCAATAGCTTCATTTAAAGCGTTAAACATATCGCCATGGCCACATCCGTTACAGAACGAAGGAGGTCTCATCTTTACAACTGCCGGAACATCAAAGCCATAACTCACAGGCAAACCAATCGCTTTTGCCACAAGTGCAGGATTTAGTTCTCCGTCGCGTGGTACTGTTCCATCGAGTCTGCCGAATATTTTTATGCCATCATCAAGGATTCCTCTTAGTGACTCCTCAATAACCGGCCCTCCCTCTTCCAATACCAGTATCTCTTTACATCTCCCTGTAATATCTTTAATGAGATCCGGCGGAAATGGATATGCTGATATTTTAAGAACCGGAAAGTCATTTAGTGAATCGCCGATATTTTCCGCAAGATAATTATAAGCTATCCCGCATGTAATGATGCCCAGATCTCTTCTGGATCCATCATGAAACTTATTATACTTAGAAATTCTTCTCTCGTACCTCAATGATTCATAAGACGATAATAAGGCCTTGTATTTTTTCCGGGCATTTGCAGGAAGAAGGACAAATTGCAATGGGTCAGAAGGAAGTGAAAGTTTATTTTCGGGGATTGAGTTTTTCACGGTAATGCTAGCTCTTGAATGAGCCAGACGTGTTGTTATTCTGAAAAGAACGGGAAGTTTGTATTTCTCCGAAACATCAAATGCATCAAAAATCATATCATAAGCTTCCTGCTGGTTTGATGGCTCAAAACAAGGTACAAGTGCGAACTTCCCGTAAAACCTTGAATCCTGTTCATTTTGTGACGAGTGCATTGAAGGATCATCAGCGGAAACAACTACCAGACCTCCATTAACACCAGTGAGTGCAGAATTTATGAATCCATCAGCAGCAACATTTAGTCCGACATGCTTCATGGCAACCATGGCTCTTTTACCTGCATATGACATCCCGAGTGCAGCTTCAATAGCAGTTTTCTCGTTCGAAGACCATTCACGGTGAACATTTCGTTCTACAGATGCAGCAGATGATTGAATATACTCCATTATTTCTGTTGAAGGAGTTCCAGGGTAGGCATACATTCCGCTTAAACCTGCGTCCAATGCAGCCTGGGCAATCGCTTCATCACCCAGTAGTAAAAGATTTTTCATAGCTCAAAGATATATTGTCACAAATATTGGAATATTTTCTAGACTTTAATATGATGGATATCTACAATCGGATATTTATTGATATCTGTTAATTACAACTAGTTAAATTATAGTTAAAAGTTATATTGTTAAATTATATAATGTTTATTTTGCATAGCTAAATGATTAACGTAAAAATCCAAACTGACAATTGAACAGGGTTATACTCACATCGGTTTTTTTCTTATTATCACTTACTGCTGCATTTGGTCAGGTAGAAAATGAAAGGTACGTCCAGGTAAATGGCATAATAACTGATGAAGGCTTCAGACCAGTCCAGGGGGTTGCTGTGGTATCAAAAAAGTTAAAAAGGGGAACGCTCAGTGAAAGAACCGGGATCTATTCGATTACAAGTACTCCGGGCGACACTATTTTCTTCCGGGCTTTAGGTTACAAAAGGTATCATACAATAATCCCAGTTACATTTACAGAAAGACATTGCGAAGTTGATATAGTTCTGGAAGCCGATACCATCAATATAAAAGAAGTGAATATAATGCCATGGAAAAACTACAGCGAGTTTATAAAGGATATGACAAAACCTTCAGCTGTAGATCCAATTATTGAGAACATGAACGATAATCTGGCATCCATATATGTTGCGATTTCAAATCAGAATGGCCTAAAGTCGTCACCTGAAGCTGGCTATAAATATGCTATGTCACAAAACTTCAATGCCATGGCAACAAGGGGACAATACCCGATAAATAATCTGCTTAATCCGTTTGCCTGGTCGAAATTCATAAAAGGTATAAAGAGTGGTATGTTTAAGAGTCAGAAGTTTAATAAACCGACCAATGCCAAAGTCAGAAAGAAGATCAAAAATTCCGGTTCCAAATAAATTACTGCTTCTAAAACGCCTTGTCGTTAAGTGAGTCCCTGAATACATACTCACTGATTGTTTTCCTCGGCCTTCTTTTCTCATCGCGTTTAAGCAATTCAGGCGGCAGAGAGGTTCCATCACCGAGATACCCTACTGCCATCATTGCAACAGGCTGAACAGAAGCATCATCAAGCTTAAAATATTCTTTCACCTTCTCAACAGAATAACCACCCATCTGGTGAACACAAACATCGAGAGCGACACCCTGCAACAACAGATTGGAAACAGCCATACCAGTATCATGAAATGCGAACCTGTTCGGTTTGCCACTAAATGTGAACTTCATACGTGCCATACTAATGATGAGAGCATAAGCCTGACTCGCCCATATCTTATTCCCTTCAGACATGAATCCGGTAAAATCATCGAATACCTGTTTGTTTTCACGTGTTGCCATCACAAACATCCATGGTTGTTCATTATTACATGAGGGTGCAAAACCTGCCGCTTCAAACATCGCCTTTAATTTAAATTCTTCAACAGGGGCGGAAGAAAATGAATAAGGACTCCATCTCTCCTGAATGATTTCAAGAATCAACTCTTTTTTCATAATAAATGAACATTAAAATTTATTTCAGCAAAGGTACTTCGCCTTCAAATATAGGAACTTCAATATTAATAACTCGCCTTTTTTACCCCCAAACCCCCTAAAGGGGGCTTGATCCCTGTCGAAGATTTGTTCAGATCGGGTCGTTCTTGAACCCCCTTCAGGGCATAGCCGTCAAGCTAAGAACTGTATCTTTCAGATAATAAATATGTAAGCGAGGATAAATTTCCCCTCCTTTTTTCAAGGAGGGGTGGCACGGACCACAAACCTTCGGAAGAAATAACTAGCTTATACCGGGCCGGGGTGGTTTGATCACGGAAGAACTTTTTTATTTCATCTAATACATAATCATTGTCCTGAAATTCAAAAGTGTTTACTGTTTAATAGCTCCCACAAATCAGTTTCAGCAGATGTTGAGTTATTTCTCAGCAGTTTTCGATGAGATTTAAGATTCCGATTAGATATAGATCCGCATTTTTTTGGATTGCTCATAATAAACCACCCCGGCCCGGGAGAAAGTTTTTGGTGTCCACCTAAAAATTCGTAACCGGGCCACCCCTCCTTGAAAAAAGGAGGGGAAATTCTATTTACTTAGCATACTTATTACCAGACATATAACTAGTCTTAGCTTGACGGCTATGCCCTTTAGGGGGCAGGGGGAATTTCTCAGTTTAATTAAATACCCAGATTATATCAATACAAAATTAATAATTTCTAATTTCGCGGTATATGAGAATAACAAATGGCAAGCAAACCGGCATCCTTGGTACAATCATCATCCATTTGATTGCCGGAATTATTTTTGTTTCTCTTCAACTAAGTTCCCTTGATAAGAAAATTTCGCGGCAGTACGAAGTAGAACTTGCCCCTGCAGAGCCAACCACAAAGAAAGAAGAAGTCAAACAGGAAGCTGCTACATCGGTAGAAAAGGTACTAAAGGGAGATGAGGAAATGCTGAATATTGCCAAAAACCTTTCCAGCAAGCCTTCGGAGAAAATTGATAAGGCAGATTATATCAATCAGGTTAAGGAAGAACTGATTAAGAGCGGCAAATTGGGTACGAGTAATTATATAGACGATCAGAAACAGATAAGTGAATCAACCGGTGATGAAAATATAATATCCTCAAAAGACACCACAGGTCGGAAGACAAGTAAGCCCGATAAGGCGCAGCAGATGGCTGCAAATTTCAAAGGAGCAACAAGAATATACTATGATCTCATCGGACGTAACCATCTGTATTTGCCTATTCCCATATACAAATGCCAGGGTTCGGGTAAGGTGGTTCTCTCAATTGAAGTTGACCAGAATGGTGTTGTTCAGAAAGCACAGATAGCTGAAAGGGAAAGTACAGCTACAGATCCATGTCTGGTCGAAACAGCAATAAATACTGCCCTTGCTTCGCGTTTTAATCCCGATGTAAACTCTCCAAGAATTCAGATTGGTATGCTTACATATCAGTTTGTGGCGCAATAAGGCGCAACGGCCGTTGTGCCGTTGCGCCGTTGTGCCCTTTTCTAGAACAACAGATTTTCCTGCTGGTACCCAAATGGCTTAATGACCTCCGGTGTATTTCGGTCAACCGATCTGTTGTTTACCAACGGGCTTATAGTATGGGCTCTCAGAATATAAGACGGACATGGGGTGAGAAGATTCAATGCCTCAGTATGCGTAGTAGAAATGTCAATCCATCTCTTTTCCGATGACTTATCAAGGATAACCGGCATTCTCCTGGCTGAGTTATGAATTTCTGCCATCAGTTCATTAGCATCAGTAGTAACGATTGAAAATGTAGTCAGAATTTCACCGGATGTCGTTTCGGTCCATTCATCATAGATTCCAGCCATTGAAAAAATATCATTTTCGAAATGATAGATATACCATGGAATCTTTTTATTACCTACATGTTGCCATTCAAAAAACCCTTTTACAGGTATTATGCATCTCTTTGATTTAAGAGAAGATGAAAACGAAGCTTTTGTTTCCAGAGTCTCCGACCGGGCATTAAATGTTTTATATCGAATATCATTCGCCTGGTCAATGCCATTGGTCCACGAAGGAATTAAACCCCATTTAAGGAGTTGAATAATGTCGGGGCTTTCCGAACAGATGGCTGGAAGAGATGGAAGACCAAAGGCATGATAATAATAGCTTGGTCTGTATTTGTCAGGATCAATTAAAGTGGCACCATAACGGTTTTCAAGTTCCTCTTTAATAATGTTTACATTAACTGTAAAACACATTATTCCTTTCTGGCGAGTTCGTTTAAAGTCAGCTTAAGGGGTACCGGCACTGAAAAATTAAAGAGATCTGTTTCAGGCCAAGGTTCCATATTATTGATTACTTTATTCATCGTGTTGCTTATATATGAATAAATCTCAGGACCATTCCACGCGCTGGAATTGACAAGTACAACCCATGAAATACCATCAGATTGTCTTTTCATCATTCCGGCTGTACCAGGAAAAGAACCTGTTCTCCACCATGTTCCTCCTAATACTGTCGCTTTCCATCCAACAGGAGCAAAACCATTCTCATTGTCGGTCATATAACGAATACTTTCACTGTTAAGTATATCGGGACGGGTATCAAATCCATCTACAGCAAGGAGTAAGCGCATCAGATCGGGTGCTGTAGCTATCCAGGCTCCTGCTCCTCCAAGAGCTTTGATATCATTCCCTCCATAGCAAGGCAACACCATTTCACCGGTACCATAAATAGAAGGTTTGCGTCCAAATTCACGTGGCTCGTAGTAAGTCACCTCAAAAGGAGCCTTGTCTGACGGAAGATTTCCGGCAATTGTCATATCATATATTCCCAGTGGTTCCAGTATGCTTTTCCTGCAATAGTCTTCATATGGCATACCGGTTACTTTTTCGATTATCAGTCCGAGAACGCTGTAACCCAGATTTGAATATGCTTTTGCAGTCCCGGGAGTATACTGAAGGCGTTTTGTAAGCGCAAATTTTAAAATTGTCTTTGTGTCGACCGGAGGCTTCTCGTTCATTTTTTCAGCAACCACCAGAGGCATAAACATCTGATCACCATAACGTTGACTCCAGCCACCTTCATGACTAAGCAGTTCACCAACAGTAATATCATAAACTCTTTTATCTTTGGCTTCCCCGTAGAATTCATCATTAAGAATTCCTGTCGCACCAAAAACTTTATCGTGAACAGATAATTTACCTTCTTCCTGAAGTTTCATTATGCTTACTGCAGTAACCATCTTAGAGATGCTGGCAATACGGAATTGGCTATATGGCTGGGTTTCAATTTTTAATGCTGTATCGGCTAATCCAAAGCCATGAGCATAAACAAGCTTACCGTCCTTTGCAATCGCAACAGAGGCTCCTGCAATTGTCCAGTTTCTTAAAAAAGAATTTACGGTTTTCTCAATATTTGAATACTCATTACCAGAAGACGTATTATTCGTAAGTCTTACATTGTTCGGTACCAGCTTATCCACCATTTTTAAAGTACTTTCATGAGCTACCGGACTAAAGCTCACGAACAGGAACAAGAGAGTAACTAATAATACTTTACTAAGGCGACCCAGTATTTTTTCATTCATCATTTGACAAAAATATAAACAATTCCCGTTTACGGTTTAAGTTTACTGTAAAAATTACTATTTGTTACACAAAATGCAATATTTTTTCCGAAAATATGATATCTATTATATAACTTCATAAAACAAGATTAAGTATGCAGTAATAATTCTGTAAATAATTATTAATTGAAATCTTTAAGAAAACAATCGAATATCTGATAATGTTTTATCTTTAAAAAGAATCAAAAAAACTAACTTTGTATATGCTGTCGAGAAGACCACGGAATATAAGTATACTTTTTGCATTTGCACTGATCCTGATTTCAGGGAGCATTTACTCCCAGGATTCAGATTCATTTGATTATGATACTACTGATTACATTCCGGCTATTTACAAAGGAGCGCTGGATTATAACCTGATGATAGCCGCATCTCATGGTTACACCGGTGAAGTTACCCGCCTGATATCAAAGGGTGCAGATGTTCTTGCGACAACAGCTGAAGGAGTTACTTCACTCATATTTGCTGTGTCAAATAACCGGACTGAAGTTGCAAAAATGCTCATCAATTACGGTTCAGATCCGAACCAGATGACATCCCACGGCGAAACACCAATCCTTATTGCAGTCAAACAACAGAATGCAGAAATTACAGAAGCGCTTATAAGAGGCGGAGCGGAAATCGATAGTACCGACAAGTTTAAAGCAACTCCTCTTCATTATGCAGCTGTTTATGATTATTTACAATTAACAGACATGCTACTTTATTATAATGCCTCTGTTAACAAAAGGACTATCGAAGGGTCTACACCACTTTTAGCAGCCGTATGGGCCGGAAATGCTGATATAGCGGATCTCCTTATTCAGAACAGGGCAAATATTGAGATTCCCGACAATGAAGGATTTACACCTTTTCTCATGGCAGCAATGAATGGTGATACTTTAATAATGAAACTTCTTATCAGAAATGGAGCAAATATTTATGCTACAAATAAATCCTTCCACAATGCTCTGGCATTGACAATTATAGCAGAACAACCCGCTGCCACAAAATTTCTCCTGAAAACAGGAAAAAAATGGACTGACCAGAAATATAAGGCGATTAATCCTTATGAAGTTGCTGCGAAATACCGAAGGAAGGACATGATACAAATACTACAGGACAATAACATTCCCGGACATGTCAGGTACGAAATTGATGAAGTTGATGTTTCTGTATCTTCCAGATTCTCTTCACATGATATTTATGAAGGCATAAGCTTTTCATTCAGAGAACCATATATTGATGCCGGGTTTCTTTTTGGATTCGACACTAAATTATGGTACACCCGTGTACTTCTTAAACAAACGGAAAACATATTCTATCAATACAGAACAAAAGGCTCTTTCGCTTATGCAGGAATTTTTAAAAACTTTGCCCTTACAGATCATCCTTTCAGAGGTAATTTCAAAATTTCAACTTCACTCTCTGCCGGATACCTGTTTGGTACTGAATTAAAAGGAACCCACTTTGCTCCTTCCGATAAATTTAAAGTTGTACCTTCTGTTTCACTGGTGTGGTCAAAGAAGGAACTATCATTTTCTTTCGGTACAGACTATATGAAAACCTCTTTTTATCAAAATGGCTCAGTATGGTTCAGACTCGGAGCTTCATATAATCTCTACTTCAACAATATAAGAACAAATGGCAAAAATTTAAAGTGGTATTAGTAAAACATATGAGAACGCCCGTAAAAATATTTCTTCTTATTGGTTTCATTTTCTGCTTCTCCTGCGAGGATCAGGGGCTTATTGTAAAGTGTCCCGATTGTACTCAGGAAGAACCAGTAGTAACGGATCTGAAATTTAAACTTGAATCTGGATTCTCTGGAAATAATGTACTGCTAAATATTTATGAAGGAAACCTCGAAGACAGTATTCTATACAAAACATTCAATATTTCAGGCGCCGTAATAAATGTAACTGTTACATTAAATAAAAAGTATACTGCTACAGCTAGTTACACTTCAAGTGACGGTACTGTATATATTGCTGTTGATTCAGCTACTCCGCGGGTAAAATATGAGAAAGATCAGTGTGATGATCCGTGTTTCTATGTATACGATAAAACTGTAGACCTGAGAATAAAATATACAAAATAAACTCACCTTCGTTTCCATCTAAATTCCGGAAACTTACCTCACTATCAAATCTTACGGCAAAACCTTTCATTCTTCCCTTACAACCCCCCAACCCCCCATATGGGGGGCTGTTACTACCCATAACAACACCCCTGCCACCCAAATGGAAGGTTCTCCCAAGCCGAAATTTTATTCGGGGATAATACAAATATCAGAGATTGATGAGCCCCCCATTTGGGGGGTTGGGGGGTTGCCGTGAGAAAAATGAAGGCGCAATTCATCGAAATAATACATTTAAAAGACCTTATAAATTTCATTCATTTTAGAACTTTTTTTCTATTTTTGACTCTCTTCAACAACGAAAAAATGAAAAAACTTTTTCTTGCTATTGCCCTTATCCCGTTAATTATTTCATGCGCTCACAAGGATAACAGTGCTGAGTCCAGAAAGCTGGTAGTTAAAGAAGTTCTTGATCTTGCCTCTAATTATGCAAGTGAAAAATTTAAAGAACCAAAAATCACGCGGGAAACAGATGGTACAATTAACATCATTGATAACCAAATCGACTTTATATCAGCTGACAGAAGGCCGCTAAAGTATGTTATAACTCCGGGTTACATAACTATCGGTTTAATAAATGACGATCGGGCTGAAGATGCAATCATTACAATTAACTCTTTCAGGGGGGATCGTGAAGAAGTGCCCGAACATCTTATAATGATCAGTTCTGATGGCAAACTCATGATAAACCGGGTAATGGAAGAAGAGATGACCGTGCTGGGGATAAAAGATCAGGTTATCACAGCAGAAGTAAGATCACACTCACGAAACACACCTTTACGCGATTGCAATGCCTGCAAAGAAGTAGTCGATTTTGTATTTAAAGGCGGAGATCTGGTAAGAAAAGAATAATTATTTATTTAACCTGAACACGTCTGTCTTCGCCCTGTTAAATCCGGCGACTACCAGATTAGTATCTCCTTTTAAATAAAGAAGCGATTCTACCATGCCCTGAAGCAACATGCCACTTTGAGCTGGCTTTAATACATCAAATGTTCTGGTTCCTTTCTCCTGTTTCTTACCCCTGTTTATAAGGATTATCCCTTTGTTGGAATCGTAGTACCCTGTCGATACATCATAGGTGTAATCATTTCCCCCTACAATTACATCAGGATATGAATCACCATTAAGATCTTCAACTATCATCTTTTTGACAGGAGCTGTCTGTACAGCATCCGGAAGCTTCTCCCATGAGAAATGCCCCTTATCATTCCATAGTATATAGCTTGATGTAGTATTCACGTCAAGTTTAAATTCCAGATTTGTCATAGCTGCCTTATCAATGATGTCATCCATATATAAGTAACTGAAAGAGGCATAGTCCTTAATCTTTTGAAGATATACAGATTGCGATTGCAGCTCATCGAGATAATTGAGGGGCATCTCCTTTAACCTGTTAAAACGGTCAGGCCAGTATGCACTTATTATGGGATCAATTGTACCATTGCCATCAAGATCAATTGCATAAAGGCTTAACGGATATTTCTCGCTTACTTTATATCTGTTGTTTTCTCCAAGATTACCTAAAACATAGTCAGTATATCCATCCATATTGAAATCCCCGGCAGCAACCGAATACCATATACCATGCTTAGATTCAAGCTCCGGGATCTTTGCAGGTATAAATTTTTTCCCCTCTATATTTCTTAGCAAAAGCACGGAGTTAAAATCTCTCACAATCAGCAGATCTTCCCATCCATCATTGTCATAGTCTGTCCAGATTGCATCTGTTACCATTCCCAGGTCTAATTTTGAAATATCATTTACAACGAACTTGCCTTTTTCATTATTTACAAGCCAGGAATGGGTTGCATAAGGAAACATTTCTCTTTTCACGCGGGAACCGATAAAAAGATCCTGGAAACCGTCATGATTATAATCGCATGCACGAATAACCGATGCAGAAAAAGCTGGTATCGGAAGCTCATGACGTACAAAAGTATTATTCTGATTTTCGTAATAATAATGCTTATAACCTTCCTCCTTATTTTCATATCCCCCTGCTATTGCAACAACATCATTATCACCATCGTTATCAACATCGAGTACAACCATGTCGGATTCAGTGAACTCCTTTTGTGTTGTTAATCCTGCAAATGTTGCCTCTTTGAATGCAGTGCCGTTACGCAGAAAAACTTTCGTTGGCTGGTTGTTTGACGATCCGGTAATCAGATCACTTATACCATCATTATTGAAATCGCCACTTACTATACGAGGTCCGATCTGTGAAAATTTATGCGGTATAATGGTTTGTTTGAGCTCAAAATCAACATAATCGTTTTGCGTATGTGTATAATTAAGTGAATTTTCTTCTTTAGTGAATAAAAGATTCCCGGGGCTCACTGGCACAGATGATATTGGGGCAGGTACTGAATTACGCTCATTCACTTCAATAGTCTGATTTGGTTTAATTCCTTTTATAACAGTTTTACCGCCTGTTGGCCAGCTCACTCTTATCGAATCGATAATTTCGTCAGTTGAGATTCCGAAATGAACAACCGGATCAACGGATGATGCGTATCCGCGGGTGAGGAAGTTTTCCATGAACTGGTATTTCCCTGCCGACCATAGTTCTGTTTTAGCACCAATTGCCATTAAATTGCCATTTTTGCCTGTCAACTTAATTCGAAGGTATCCTGATTGTTTTTTTGATTTCTCAACAGTCGAGTTTTTGTAAATAAAGGCCGCATCATCTAAATTATTGACTACATAATCGAGATCCCCGTCATTATCAAGATCTACGAATGCAGCACCATATGAAAATGATGGAACATCCGGCATCCAGTCTGCTCTCTTAACAAAGCCCTTACCATTCTTATTTTCAAAAGCCAGGTTAGGAATTTTAACGGCTGGCGCCATATCCATTAGTAATTGATCAGATGCGTAGAATCCTGCTGCCGTTACTTTAAATTTTGTCCAGTCTTTATCTGTT
>JBBRSO010000043.1:0-21726 GCA_038245405.1 Bacteroidales bacterium | reverse complement strand
TTACAGTCTGTAACTTTGATTGCTTCTGAGTCGTTGCCATTAATTATTGCCCTTCCGTCGCCCCATGAATAAATCTTTATAGGATGTGTCTCCGGCCCCTCTATATTTTTCAGCTCCAGTGTTCCTGTGAAAATCTGTCCTGAAGCAAAATTGATATCAGCTGCCCTCTGAATCAGCCGGAGGTTAAGCCCTGCAATCGATTTAAGTGGCTTCTCCATCGTTCCGGGATTATCATCGGCACCCGAGACCGAATTAAGATAATAACCATTTTCAGTATCTATTACTTTTTTACCGCTCCTGGGCGATTTACAACTTATATCTCCGACAACAATAAATATCAGAAAAAATAAGAATGATTTTTTCATTGCCTGATTCAAATTATTTCAAATATTAAACAGACTGACTGGCAACTTCACGCAATAATGCTAATCCACAATCCACTCATAAATTCCCGCCGAAAATTCTTTGTTTAATTTAACCTTTATTTTATAAACATCAGAATCATCGAATGGAAAGATAGTCTGAAACTTACCGGTATCTGTACCCGCTGCGATGTCGAAATTCTTAACCCTGCCGGTTGATTCACAATACTCAAAAGCAATAGGAATTGTTATCCCGGCGTTATTTTTAATCCTCGGTGCCCAGAAATTATCCGAGACTCTTACAGATGTAAAAGGCACAGGTTGAATAGGATAATCAGCTTCAGAAATTGTTTTTTTGCTGCAAGAAGAAGCAATAAGTAACAAACCAAGAGCAATAAAAACAGAACTGATTAGATTTTTCATAGATACTATTAAACTACCACAAAGTCACTCGTCTATCAAATATAGGAACTTCAAGATTAATAACTCTATAAGATTCCCCCTTTCTTATCCCGAATAGCGGGACGGTGGTTTCGGATACATCGCTAAATTTATTTTGAAAGTTCTAAAACTACAAATATAAAACCTTTTTTACCTGGTTAACAAAGAGATCTCATGAGGTTAGATTTTTCTCTATAAATGAACCAAGTTCTTTATATTTTTTGAAAAGCATATTATATTTCTCTGCTCTGACCGGATCGGGATGGTATTCTTTTTCAAATCCATTTCCCATAGCTTTCTGGGCAGCAGGAAGATCTTTATAAACACCAGCAACAACTGCTGCAGCCATTGCAGAGCCTAATGCACATGTCTGATCAGAAGTTGCAACTTTAATTGGCATATTAAGTATGTCAGCAACTATCTGCATTACAAAAGGATTCTTTTTAGCAACTCCGCCGATTGCTATTACTCCATCTATCCTGATGCCTTCGGAAATAAAACGTTCGTTGATCATTCTCGATCCAAATGCTGTTGCTTCCACGAGCGCTCTGAAAATCCGCGGGGCATCTGATCCCAGCGACAACCCCGTTATTGCACCTTTAAGCGACTGGTTAGCATCAGGAGTGCGCCTGCCATTCATCCAGTCGAGAGCAATTATTGAGCTCTCTTCCACCGGTATAGATTCCGCCTCATAACTTAACCGTGCAATCAATTTATCAGAAGTTTCTTCAATTATTCTGTTTCTGGTATTTTCATCGAGCCATGACATTTCTGAAATGATATTTTTTACGGACCACATCAGTACATTACTGAACCACGCATAAATATCGCCAAAAGCTGACTGACCAGCCTCCAGCCCAAGCATGCCCGGAATAATCGATCCATCAACCTGTCCACATATACCTGCAACCAGTTTATCTCCAACCTCTGAATGAGGAACAACAATCATATCACATGTTGAAGTGCCCATAACCTTAACAAGCTGATATGGCCTGATCTCACCTCCCACTGCCCCGGTATGAGCATCAAATGACCCGGCACCTACCTTCACTCCAGTTGTTAAACCCAGTCTTTCAGCCCATTCCGGTGAAAGATTCCCAATAGATGTATTACATGTATGAGTTTCAGTATAAAGTTTTTCTCTTACACACGAGAGCAAAGGATCAAGCTTCGTAAGAAATTGTTCATCCGGTAAACCTTCGAAATCATTATGCCACATAGCCTTATGTCCAGCGGCGCAACGGCTTCGTTTTAAATTCGATGGATCTGTATTCCCGGTTAATAATCCGGGTATCCAGTCGCAATGTTCTACCCACGACCATACGTTCTTCCTTATTGATTCGCTGTTACGCAACACATGAAGGACTTTGGCCCAGAACCACTCTGATGAATATATTCCTCCTTCGAATTTTGTAAAATCTACCCCGCCCCATGTTCTTGATAGATTATTTATTTCAGCGGCTTCTTTTACAGCTGTGTGATCTTTCCATAGTACGAACATAGCATCAGGGTTACTCTCAAATCCTTTTATTAACGAAAGTGGCGTACCGTTTTTATCAACAGCTACCGGAGTAGAACCTGTTGTATCAACTGTTATCCCTACAATACTTTTAATTATTTCCGAAGGTAATCCGGCAATTGCTCCTTTTACTGAAGATTCAAGACCTTCAATATAATCGAGAGGGTGTTGGCGAAACCTGTTTATTGAAGGATCACAGAAGAGACCCTTTTTCCACCGTGGATATTCAAATACAGAAGACCCGGCTGTTTTACCGTTTTCAGTATCGACAACTACAGAACGAACTGAATCAGTTCCATAATCAATTCCAATTACATATTTTTTTGACATACTCTGATAATTATATTTTGTTTTCTCTGTGTACCACTGTATCCCCTGGCCACTTGGCGTCCATATACCTGGTGGGGGAATACTTTTGTGCGGTGAATTAGCTCCCCTTCAAGGGGTTTGGGGGGTCCTTTATTTGTCCATAATACGCTTTATCACCATGTTTCCTTTTGTAATGCTTATCAAGCAGGTATTGATCGATTGGTTCAGTTTTTCCCAATAACACAGTATAAAATGCCATTTTCGCCACTTCTTCAAGTGTTATTGCATTATAAACCGCGTTTTCCGCAGTTGTTCCCCAACAAAATGGACCATGACCATTAACAAGAATTGCCGGAACATCCATAGGACTCATCGCACCAAGTTTTTCAATGATCAGTTTCCCTGTGTTTATTTCATAATTATACTCCGTTTCCTCTTTATCCAATGTTCTTGTACAGGGAATCTCCCCATAAAAATGATCTGCGTGGGTTGTTCCAAAAGGAGGAATTGGCTTGCCTGCCTGTGCCCATGACGTTGCATATGCGGAATGAGTATGAACTATACCTCCCAGTGCCTTATATGTGTTGTAAAGAAGAATATGCGTTGGAGCATCTGTAGAAGGTTGGTAATGTCCTTCCACGGTATTGCCATTCTGATCGATAACAACCAGATCGCCTGGTATCATTGTATCATAGCTTACCCCCGATGGTTTTATAACAATGAGACCGCTCTCCTTATCCCTGCCGCTTACATTGCCCCAGGTATGAATAACAAGACCCTTATTAACCAGCTCAATATTTGCTTTGAAGACCACGTTTTTTAATTTCTCCAGCATCTTTTTAGAATTTAATTACTTAATAAATAAGTCATTTACTTTCTCCTTCACTATCATTGATGAGGTCAGTTTACATCAAGATTAAAATAGAAACCGCTCTGTTTCAATCTTTTATAAGTATCTTCATTAAATTTATAGTAAAAAGCCCCTTTTTTTGAAGTCTGTCTTTCTTTATCTTCAAGCTTTTCAATAATTCCCATTGACAATATCTTTTTCCGGAAATTCCGTTTGTCTACTTTTCGCTGATATATAGCTTCGTAGAGATCCTGAAGCTGAACAAGTGTAAATTTCTCTGGAAGAAGTTCGAAACCGACAGGCTTAAATTTAATCTGATATTGCAAATCATTAAGCGCCCGTGTAATCATTGTGGAATGATCAAAGATAAGCTCCGGCAATTTTGATAATGAGCGCCAGCTCACCCCATTCTGTTTCGCAAGTTCTTTTTTAATATCTCTGAGAGTGATAAGCGCAAAGTAAGCTACTGATACCACTCTGTCGCCCGGATCCCGGTTTGTTCCACCATAGGTATATGACTGTTTTAAATAAACCGAATCGAGACCCGTAAGTTTCCTCAGGATGCGGCTTGCAGCATCATCAAGACTTTCATCTGCTTCAACGAATCCCCCTGCCAGTGACCATTTCCCTTTTGCAGGTTCGAACATTCGTTTAAAAAGAAGTAGCTTAATCTCTTTTTCAAGTATGTCGTACCCGAATATTATACAATCAACTGCTATCAGGTGTCTGGAATATCTGTAATAATCTGACATCTTTAAATAATTAGTCTGACAGTATCTGAAAAATAAGAGTTAACCACTGAAGCCATCTGAAATATGATAGAATACTTCATTCCATCGTAATTCATTTTTGAAGGAAGTAATGTCACACTTTTCACCGATCCGCACATACTCAACACCCATAATTCCGGCAAAATCTTCAATATATTCTGAATTTATTGAAGTACTGAACCCCGTGTGATGCGCGCCGCCAGCCAATATCCACGCTGCAGCTCCCGTTTTCAGATCGGGTTTTGGTTTCCAGAGCACACTTGCAACAGGCAAATTTGGCATATCAGGGCATTTAACTACTTCTACTTCATTCACTATTATTCTGAATCTGTTGCCCAGATCAATAACCGAGACGTTTATGGCCTCACCGGGAGCTGTCTTGAAAACAAGACGTGCCGGATCATCTTTTCCTCCAATTGAGAGGGGATGAATTTCGACTGTAGGCCTGGTAAGAGCTATCGAAGGACATACTTCCAGCATATGGGCTCCCAGTACGCGCATACCTTTGGGATCGAAATGATATGTATAATCCTCCATGAATGAAGTGCCGCCTTTCAGACCTTCAGACATTACTTTCATTGAACGGACAAGCGCAGCTGTTTTCCAGTCACCCTCGGCTCCGAATCCAAATCCTTTTGCCATCAGACGCTGAACTGCCAGACCTGGTAATTGCCTCAGGCCGTGCAGATCCTCAAATGTTGTTGTGAATGCTTTGAAATTGCCCGCATCCAAAAATGATTCCATCCCAAGCTCAATCCTCGCAGCCTCTTTGAGTGTTTCTGAAGAAGCTACATCTTTGGCGAGTTTATATTCATCACCATATTCAGTTAGTAATTTTTTAATTGAAGAAGGAGAAACTTTGTTCACAGCATTAACCAGATCACCAATACCGTAGCCATAAACGGAATAACCCATTCTGATCTGAGCGCTTACCTTGTTTCCTTCAGTAACAGCCACGTCGCGCATATTATCGCCGAACCGTGCCACTTTCATGTTAAGAGCGTCGTTAAACGCTGAAGCAGCTCTTATCCAAACAGCAATTCTTTCTATTGCATCAGAGTCCTGATAATGACCTACCACGACTTTCCTGTTAAGCCTCATCCTGGTATTGATAAACCCATATTCACGATCACCATGAGCCGATTGGTTCAGGTTCATGAAATTCATGTCTATTGTTTCCCAGGGAATGTCTCTGTTAAGCTGTGTATGAAAATGAAGAAACGGCTTATTGAGAATAGAAAGACCCCTGATCCACATTTTAGCCGGTGAGAATGTATGCATCCAGGTAATTAGACCGATACAGTTCTTCGAGTTATTTGCTTCGGCACAAAGATCAGTTATTGATTCAGGCGTTGTAAGGACAGGCTTGAATATAATTTTCTGCAATACCATTGGCGAGTTATCAAGCTCAGCAGCAATCTTTGCAGAATCAGAGGCAACCTGTTTCAGGGTCTCTGATCCGTACAAATGCTGACTGCCGGTTACAAACCATATTTCATTTATTTTTGATTTTTCCATAGTCATAATTTTAAAAATAATTCAACTTGTCACTTATACAGGTTCTACCAGAAATAGGCATAGAATGCAATAATTACTACTATAATTATACCTGAGAAAAAGAGGTCCCAATTGTTCCAGCTTGCCCTGGTAAGAGCTTTTTGCTCTGCAGTTGCTGAGCCGAAATACAATCCCTTTATTGCTACCTGGTCGGCTTTAGGGGTAACAAAGCTGGTAAAAACTATAATGCCAATAACGAGGAAAAAGAGTGCAACTTCATAATGAAGCCAGTTAGGAGCAAGAAATACTTTATATATCAGACTCTCGTGACTTAAGCCACCAGCGAATATCTTAAGAGCTAACCTTGTCATTCCAAGCACAAATCCTGAAATGAGTCCAACCAGCCCGGCGACAGGAGTTGTTTTTTTAGAAGCGATACCCAGTAGAAATACTGCAGCTATACCGGGTGCGAGAAGTGATTGTACATCCTGCAGATATGCGTACAAAACCTTGCCAAGACCTTTCATAACAGGGATCCATAATATACCTAAGATTACTACAACAACTGTGGCAATTCGTCCGACTTTAACCAGTTCCTTTTCAGGAGCTGAAGGCTTGTACTTGAGATAAAAATCTACTGTAAAAAGAGTTGCTGATGAATTAAATAATGAAGCCAGCGAGCTCATTAGCGCTGCAAGGATTCCGCCAACTACCAGTCCTTTAAATCCAAGTGGCAGAAGTTCTTTTACGAGTATTGAAAATGCCGCATCTGAGCTTGTCAGATTTATCATACCCTTTGCATTAAGTGAATAGGCAATCATACCCGGGATCAGGAAAATAAATACAGGTGTAAGTTTGAAAGCTGCGCCGAGAATTGCACCACGGCGTGATTCAGTCTGATTTCGCCCCGAAAGAACTCTTTGAACTATAAACTGGTCGGTACACCAGTACCAAAAGCCAATGATTGCCGAACCGAGTATAACACCTGTCCATGGGTATTCCGGATCGCTTGCCGATCTTATCAGCTGTGTCATCGTATCTCCTGCCTGGTTCACAGGCACAGCTCTGCATATTGTCATCATCTCATTCCATCCACCCAACTTTATAAGACCAATTACCATTACTGCAAGAGAACCAATAAGAAGTACAGGGGTCTGCAAAACTGATGTCCACAATATTGCTTTCATGCCACCCAGTGTTGTATATATACCTGTAAGAACTACCAACCCGATAGCACTAATCCAGAAAAAATCTATCCCGAACATAGTTTCGATCCCAAATACCTGTTTAAAGACAATTCCCCCGGCATAAACTGTGACAGCGACCTTGGTAAAAACATAACTAACCAGGGAGATTATTGACAGTACACTTCGTGATTCTTTATTATAACGTTTCTCAAGGAACTCTGGCATAGTAAATACACCGCTTCTTGCGTAGAATGGCACAAAGAACCAGCCCAGAATAAGTATCAGCCAACCATGCATTTCCCAGTGAGCCATAGCCATCCCGCTTGACGCTCCTGCTCCTGCAAGACCAACAAGGTGTTCAGAACCGATATTTGATGCAAAAATAGAGGAGCCGATTGCAAGCCATGTAGCATCGCGTCCGGCTAGAAAGTAGTCAGTTGATGTCTCATCCTTTTGTCGTGTCACCCAGAATATTATGCCGACAAGCCCGAGGCAGAATATACCGAGTACGATCCAGTCTATTGTTCCCATAATGATTACGTGAATTAAATATTAATATTCAGGGTCAAAGAAATAATTTATTAAAAGGAATTATCAGGAAAAAATTACAATAAAATTGCAATGTACCGTTCAAATTTATGCAAAATAATTTAAATGTATGTATTACACTTAAAAAAATATTTATTGCAACCTAAAAATAAAGTTTGAGGATATGGTTAGCTTAAATTCTCAGGCTAATTTCCAGTCTTCCATACTGGCCTTTATAAATTTTATAATCTTCTGGTTTTCTTCTTTACCATTACCCTGAACATGCATGGGCTCGCCGAATTTAAAATAAATATGTTTATTATGGTCAAGTGGTCCAAGCTCCTTTATTAGTTTGCCATTACCCCAGAAATCGGTTTTTAATGCTATTGGTATGATTGCGACATCCGCCTTCTTAGCCAGTTTGACGCCAAGTGAATTAAACTCTTCTGGTTTGAATTCAACGCTTCTGGTGCTCTGCGGAAAAATTACAATAGAAATTCCGCTTTTTAGTTTTTCCGTTCCTTCATTCATAACAGCCTCGAGATCTTTTCTTGGATCAGTCCGGCCAACAACGACAGGGTTTCTTGTTCTCATGACATCTCCGAAAAGAGGATGTTTAACCAGACTTTCTTTTACAACAAACGTCAATTCTTTGTGTGTACCTATAATACAGGGCAATACCATAGTTTCAAGAGTGCTCATATGATTACTGATAAAAAGCACCGGCCCCGGTGTGTCAGTTATCTTTTCCATTCCGGTAATATGAAAAACACCTCCCGCTTTCTCAATGAATCTGAGTATTTCGAATGACGAGTCAGTCCAAGCTTTTGTATCGTATATTTTCCTGATAGCGTCTTTCCTGGTCCTCAATACCACGCGGGCATATTTATATGTAAAATACACCCGGCTATTAGTTCGGATTGTTTCAATAAACGATTTATTCTGTTTTACAGGTGTGTTATAATCATTTGACTCAAAGTATCCTTTGCTCATAAATCAGGTATATGGCCTTTTTAAAATATATTTCTCAGGCACAAAGTTAATGCTCATTTCGGGAAGTGGTCTGATGAATAACAATTATCTTTTGAAAAGGGGCAATATAAGAAGTGTGAGAGATAAGCCTGTAAGGATAATAACCGCCCCCCAGCCGATAATGTTCTGAACAGCATTATTCACGTAAGTTCCCATAATCTTTTTGCTGTTTATCAGCAGGATCATTGCGACCAGAACCACAGGTAAGAGAACACCGTTAAGTACCTGCGACCAGATTGATATCTGTATCAGAGGAGCATTGGGAATAAGAATTATTATGGCAGAGATGACAAGGATGAATGTATAGAGCACATAAAATTCTTTTGCCTCATTCCATTTTTTATCTATTCCGGCTTCAAATCCAAAAGCTTCGCATACATAGAATGCAGTGGCAAGAGGTAAAATTGTTGCGGAAAATACTGAGGCTACAAAGAGGCCAAATGCAAATACTTGTGAAGCCAGAGCACCGGCTAAAGGCTTCAACGACATCGCGGCATCTGTTGCTTCCTTAATCTCAATTCTGTTAGGATAAAGTGTAGAACCACAGGCGACCATAATAAAAAATGCGACCACGATGGTTGCCACACAACCTACCGTTATATCTATGAGAGTCATTTTGTAATGCTTCATTTTCAAGCCTTTCTCTATTACACTCGACTGCATATAAAACTGCATCCATGGTGCAATTGTAGTTCCAACAAGCGCTATAACCATTGACAGACTCTGCGTATTCATCTCAAGTTTGGGGTGAAAAATAGATGCACCAATATCGCCCCAATGAGGTTTGCTCATCAAAGCGGAAACTACATATGTAAGTAATGAAACACTGAATATCAGGAAAATACGCTCAGCAATTTTATATGTCCCTTTAACCACCAGTAACCACACCATTATAGCTACAACGGGGACAGAGATGTATTTGCTCACACCGAATATATCCATACTCCCTGCTACTCCGGCAAATTCAGTTGTTGTATTACCAATATTTGAAAACAGGAGTCCGATAAAAATAAAGAAGGTGATCTTCATACCGGCGTTTTCGCGTATGAGATCCGACAGGCCTTTCCCGGTTACAATACCCATCCTGGCATTCATTTCCTGTATTACCAGCAGAACAATAAATGATGGAATGAGAGTCCATATCAGACCATAGCCGTATTGTGCTCCGGCAACCGAATAAACAGTTATTCCTCCGGCATCATTATCAACGCTTCCTGTGATAATTCCTGGTCCGATTATAGCAAAAAATATTGCAATCTGCTTATATATTTTATTAACACTGACCTTTGATTCCTGCATGCGGCCTGTTTTTATCTTTTGTTTGTCCTCCGTTTACGTGTCAGATCCTCTATGACGTCGTCAATAACTACCATTCCCTGCAATTGATTCTTCTGATCTACTACAGGTATTGCCAGCAAGTTATATTTGGAAACCAATTCAGCTATTGCACCTACTTTCTGCTCATCGAGCAGATGCAACGGCTCTGATTTCATGATTTGACTTATTTCGATACCAGGTTCGGCAACAACAAGATCACGAAGATTAAATGATCCTATTCACTCATCATTCTTTTCAATTACAAACATATTATAGAGTTCAGCTGATTCCGGTTTTTTTGATCTTAACTCTACAAGCACTTCTGCAACGGTCATTTTAGCTCCAAATGAAAGATAATCCGTGGTCATTATACTACCAACCAGGTCGTCATCATACTCAAGTAATTCCCTTACTTCCTGTGATGATTCCATATCCATTTCTTTCAGCAGCATTTCAGCCTTTTCATCTTCTAGTTCATCGAGGATATCGGCAACCTCATCTGCCGGCATTTTTTCAAGTACATCGGCCGCCTTGTTCACTGGCAGGTTTTCAAGAATATGAATCTGCGCATTTGTCTCCAGTTCCTCAAGAACATCTGCCGCTTTTTCTTCGTCGAGTGACGCGAATATCGACATGCTTGATTTTTTCCCAAGTTCCTCAAGTATATCAGCTATATCAGATGGATGAAGAGTATGAAGCTTAGCATAGCTTTTTGAAAGTCTGATATTCAGGTTTGAATGATCAATTGCCTGTACATCGTCCCATAGGATGAAATTTGCAGGAATATTAATATTAAGTAAGGACAGAAATTTCTTAATGAACAAAGCCAGTCCAATACGACGAAGGATTCCTTCAATTCCTATATCAACTGCAATTGCAAAAGTTCCGGTGGGAAGTGTTGCAAGTCTCACATCATTTACCCTTACAAGTTTCCGGCCATTCATGTCGACAATCTGCTTATCGAGGATATTTTCAACAAGCAAAAGACCATTATTAACTTCCTCTGAACTTAATTCAATAAGACTGGTACAAGTTACATTAAGCACTTCTCTTGCTTTTGTGACAAGAAAGCTTTTAAAGGAGTAATACCGTATTTCCTTGTTTATTTTAAGTCTGACACCAGTAACAAGTTGCTGATTCGGGTCGCTATTTCCCGAAGGCATCGTGTTTACAAGTAAATCTTTTATTGTTCCGATAGCGTCGCCGTCAGCACCAAATGCTTCCTTTCCGATTATTCCGCTTAAATAAAACGTTGTGAGTGATGTCATAGTCACCTCCTTGCTTTTTCCGAAAAAGAAGGAGAGACCGGTTAACGGTTATCCTTCCAGATCAGAGATTAGTAATATTCGCCGGGCCGTCGTCCATTAAATTGTAAAAATTGATTTCGCGAACAAAAGTAAATTTCATATCCTTACTTTCCAAATAATCTTAGAGTATTTTGTCAATTGTTATAACATAAATTATAATGTGGCCACATTTGGGCCGGGTGCCGGGTGCAGGGTGCAGGGTGCAGGGTGGTTTTAAATAGGATATAAGATTCATATTTTGGTATCCCTGCATAGTATTAATGCTTAATTTCATAATATATTGACTCAAAAGCATGGCTTTTCTTCTGTTTTATACTTTTTTTACTAAATTTGGACTCGATTGTAACATTATTCTAATTATATAGTGGGAATTTTACGAGATAAACTTATAAGCTATGATGCCCCGCAGAAAATCATGCAGGCTGGTATCTACCCATATTTCAGAGCAATAGAATCCGAACAGGATACTGAAGTAGTCATAAACGGCCAAAAGGTCCTGATGTTCGGTTCAAACAGCTACCTGGGCCTCACAAACCATCCTAAAGTAAAAGAAGCGGCAATTGCAGCGATTAGAAAGTATGGTACAGGATGTGCAGGCTCAAGATTTTTGAACGGAACACTCGATATTCACATAGAACTTGAAACCAAGCTGGCAAAGCTCGTCAATAAAGATGCTGCGTTATGCTACAGCACAGGCTTTCAGGTTAATCTGGGTGTTGTTTCATTACTTGCAGGTCGTCATGATTACCTTCTTCTGGATGAACTTGACCATGCTTCGATCATTGAAGGAAGCAGGCTTTCTTTTTCAAAAGTCTTGAAATTTGCCCATAACGACATGGCAGCTTTAAAGAATAAATTGAAACTATGTCATAAGGACCGGATAAAACTGATTGTGGTTGATGGTATATTTTCAATGGAAGGTGATATCGTCAATCTTCCGGAGGTTGTAAAGCTTGCTGAACATTACGGCGCGTCAATAATGGTTGATGATGCCCATTCACTTGGGGTTATCGGCAAAAACGGTTCCGGAACTGCATCACATTTCGGCCTGACCGATAAAGTCGATCTTATAATGGGAACTTTCTCAAAATCATTTGCATCTCTGGGAGGTTTTATCGCCGCTGATAAAGAGGTAATAAATTATATAAAGCACAATTCCAGGTCACTGATATTCAGCGCCAGCATGACACCATCTTCAGCAGCTGCAGTGCTTGCTTCAATTGAAATAATGGAAAATGAGCCCGAAAGAATCAAACATCTGTGGGATATGACTGCTCTCGCTCATGAAGGTTTCAAAGCAGCCGGATTCAATACAGGCAAATCAGAAACTCCGATTATTCCCCTTTTCATTAGGGACGACATAAAATCATTACAGCTAACCCAGATGCTTCTTGCAGATGGAGTTTTTGTTAATCCTGTTGTTTCACCAGCGGTTCCAAAAGAAGATTGTCTTATAAGATATTCGCTCATGGCAACTCACACAAAAGAACAGGTTGAAATTTCTGTTGAGAAAATAACCAGGGCAGCGCGAGCTCTTCAAATTTTAAGTTAAATTTTTCACTACAAGACATTAACGTTTTTCTTCAAATCTATACCCATCGTTCGAAAATCAATTTGCGACATCGAAGGAATGATTGTGCCCGGTACAGATAATGGATTTATCTTAAAATGTTAAAATGAAAAAAGTAATTTTAATAACAGGAATCTCATCAGGCTTTGGTAAACAAACGGCAGAACTCCTTGCTGCCGATGGCCACATAGTATACGGTACAGTCAGAAGAAACGTTGAGATCAATTCAACAATTACAGGTTTAATCCTCGATCTCACAGATGCTGATTCTATAAAAAATGCTGTACAAACAATATTTGTCAAAGAAGGGAGAATAGATTTCCTGATAAATAATGCAGGGATGCACACCGGGGGACCGGTAGAAACATCACCAAATGAAAACAATAAATTACAGATGGACACCAATTTTCTTGGCATGGTTAACCTTACCAGGGAGGTATTGCCTGTAATGAGAAAACAGGGAGGTGGCACTATCATCAATTTCAGTTCTATAGGCGGATTAATGGGGTTACCATTCCAGGCATTCTATTCAGCCGGAAAATTTGCTATTGAAGGTTTCAGTGAAGCTCTCAGGATGGAGGTCAGGCAGTTTAATATAAAAGTTGTTCTTATTAATCCTGGTGACTTTCATACAAGTAACTCGGCAAATCGCAGAAATTTCCTGGCTCCTACTGATTCAAATGATGCTTATCACGAGCAGTATATTAAGACGATGGCGATCATTGAAAAAGATGAAGCAAACGGATGGGAGCCGGTCGTTCTTGCAAGAAAGCTGGTTAAGATCGTAGAAAGTAAGAATCCTCGCAACAGGTATATAATTGCCTCTTTCGAGCAAAAACTTGCCGTGATGCTTAAACATTTCCTGCCAGGAAAATTATTTGCAATGATTCTGGAAGATCATTACAAAATAAAATAACATCTGTGTTCTGAATAATGCGCAAAATCACAACGTAGCTATACAAATTAGTAACATTTTTTTGATAATTTTGCGCCTTAAGTCTATATGATCTGAAATACTGAATAAAGTCTTATGAATGAATTTGATATAAAGGCTGACGAATGGGATCAGAATCCTATGCACTGGAGAAGATCTGAAGCAATAGCCAGGGAGATCATTGAGATAATACCATTAAAAAAATCGATGGCAGCTCTTGAATTTGGAGCGGGTACTGGCATTACCAGCTTTTTACTAAAAGATCATCTGAAAGAGATAACATTAATGGATAATTCGAAGGAAATGATTCGGGTTACCAATGAGAAAATCATATCTTCGGGCTCTGTCAATCTTAAAACACTGGAATTTGATCTCGAAACTGATGAATATAAAAACGGTAAGTTTGATCTGATATTCACTCAGATGGTTCTTCACCATGTAAATAACATTGGAAATATTATTAAGAGATTCAATAATCTTTTAAATCCCGGGGGTTACCTGGTTGTGGCCGATCTCTATGAGGAAGATGGTTCATTTCATGGAGAAAATTTTACAGGGCATAAAGGATTTAATATCGATTCGTTAAAGGAAATTATCAGGCATAACAATTTTTCTGACATATCCTCTAAAACAGTATTCACTATTGACCGTAAAATTTCAGAAACGGAATCAAAACAATTCGATGTGTTTCTTATTTCGACAAGAAAGATTTATGACAATATTAAACTTTAAAAATTATGATGGAAATTACATTTGAAGAAGGAAAAGTAGTAACTGCTCACTCACAAGGTCATATAATAAAAACCGATCAGCCCATAAGTGGTGGCGGTCAGAATACAGCTCCTTCTCCTTTTGAGTTGTTTCTTGCCTCAATCGGAACTTGTGCAGGTATCTATGTAAAATCATTTTGTGATAATCGTAGTATCCCGACCAGTGATATGAAAATTGTTCAGACGACAGAGTATGATAACGAAACTGGCTTACCGGTAAATCTTAAGCTTGATATAAAACTGCCGGCAGATTTCCCGGAAAAATATAAAGCTGCACTAATATCGGTAGCTGAATTATGCAAGGTAAAAAAGAGCATGGCAGCACCTCCGGTGTTTGAGGTTGTTACGTCTGTAATCTAAAAGAAATCCTTCGCTGGAGCGGATTCTTCAAGATATTCTTTCCATTTTAAATATGCTTCTTCATAGGCAGGGGTCTTTGATTTATCGGGTTCAGTTGTACCAACTGAAACAAGACCGTTAAATGCTTCTTTTTCCGATTTATAAAATCTGCAACCAATGCCTGCACCCCTTGCCGCACCTATTGACCCGTCAGTATTATAGAGTTTTATGACCGCTCCTGTGATACACGATAATGCCTCTCTGAATACTCTGCTTAGAAACATGTTAGCTTCACCAGCTTTTAAATATTCAGGCTCGATTCCGGTTTCTTTCATAATCTCAAGACCATACCTCAAAGAAAACGCAATTCCTTCCTGTGCAGCTCTGAAAAAATGAGCCTTACTGTGAATATTAAAATTTAATCCGGCTACTCTTGCTCCAGTATCTGAATTGCCCAGCATTCTTTCCGACCCATTTCCAAATGGCAGTATGCTAAGACCC
The DNA here is from genome assembly GCA_038245405.1 of Bacteroidales bacterium. Classification (GTDB taxonomy): domain Bacteria; phylum Bacteroidota; class Bacteroidia; order Bacteroidales; family VadinHA17; genus LD21. The sequence continues at coordinate 6,493 of JBBRSO010000043.1, read as the reverse complement.
TCAGAACCCGGAGCAACCTTTATAGCCATTTTATTCATATCGTCATACGTCATGCCATCAGCCATATTTCGTTTAAGCCATGAATTGAGTATGCCAGTGCCGTTGATGCATAACAAAACACCAAGGCTGTTTCTTGAAAGAGTATGATTTACATGCAGGAATGTATTAACTCTTGATAGCGGGTCAGCTTTCCTGAGTGATGTAACACCATATATTACCCCTGAGGTTCCGGCGGTTGCAGCCACTTCTCCAGGATTAAGAACATTAAGGGAAAGAGCGTTATTTGGCTGGTCGCCTGCCCGGTATGAAACCGGAATGCCTTCGGGTAATCCTAACTCATCTGCAACAGATTTCAACAGATATCCTCCTATTGAAAAAGAATCAGCAGCTTCAGGAAGAATTGCGGGATTAAATCCATAAAAATCAAGAAGCTCACTGCATACTTTATTCTGGCTGAAATCCCAAAAGATACCCTCTGAAATTCCGGTGAATGAGGTTCTGATTTCTCCTGTCAGCTTTAATGCTATATAATCTCCGGGAAGCATTATCTTATTGATCCTGGAATACAGTTCTGGCTCATTTTCTTTTACCCAGGCCAGTTTTGAAGCAGTAAAATTACCGGGAGAATTCAGAAGGTGTGTTAAACAGAATTCATTACCCAGAGATGCGAAGGCTCTTTTACCATAACCGACAGCTCTGCTGTCGCACCATATAATAGGATTCCGTAATATCTTATTGTTTTTATCTACAGTTACCAGTCCGTGCATCTGGTAAGATATGCCGATTGCACCGATCTTTTCACTTGTATTTCCCAGCGTATGAGCACAGCCTGTTACAGAAGCTTTAAGATTTGACCACCAAACATCTGCCTTCTGCTCTGCCCATCCCGGCTTTAGAGCAATTATCTTCATTTCATCTGCCGGGGAACTGGCAGTTGCAAGACATTTACCGGAATTACCGTCAATTACCGATGCTTTTACAGAGGAGCTTCCTAAATCAATACCGAGTAACAACATTTATTAAATTTTTATGACAATTTACAATCAAGTGTTTATCTTACCCATTTCTATGATTAAATACTCTTAATCAGTTATTTGCACCTTTACCTCCCTAACCCGGCGGTAGACACAGTCATCCTGGTTACACATTCTGCATGTATATGGATTGTTTTTTAGATCCTTCCCAATTCCTATAAATCCACTAATTGATTTTATAGGATTCATGAGTGCAGAACCTGTTAGTTGTATTTCACAATAATTTTCAGGAATCAATTGAAATAAGCTATGCTGTTCAGCTACATCCCATCCACAATAGCCCGGACTGTATCGATTTGTTATTTTATATCCTGAAAGTGACATATTTTTTTCAAGATCTGCTTGCATCAGGTCCGCTGCCGCTTCAACTATTTCACTGCCTATAATATCATAAACATATCCTTTTAAGAAATCCCTTTCCTCCATCATTTTGCGACTTCGGATTCCGATTTCTGATCCGGCGGTACATAGAAAAATAGCTAAAGCTTCAGATTTCCTGAGATGCCCAAACACTATTTTTTCTACTGTGAAGCTTTTTTCATTTATCCCAATTGACCTGGTTTCATGTTTAAATTTAAGCTTATCAAATATCGAGTACTGAGCTTTTATATTGCATATCTTCTGAGCTTCCTGTAACAGTTCTTCTATAAGATCAGATACGATCTCCCTATCGTCTCCTTCTTTGTAACCCAAAACAGCTTCAATTTCTGACCGCTTTAGATGCAGATCACAAAAGTCAAACTTATATGTCCTGTTTTCCATCGGTTAGATTTTTGATAATGGCGCCCGCAAACTAAGAAGCTAATTTCTTCAGATAATTAACAGCTCCCTGTGGATCAGGAGCATAAAAATCGGCCCCTATTTTAATACAATAATCCATTGTTACCGGAGCTCCACCTATGAGTATTTTTGAAGCTGAATGTTTTTCTTTAATCGCTGATACGATTTTCTTCATATTTTCCATGGTAGTAGTAAGAAGAGCAGATAATCCGACTATTGCACCTGGATTTTCATCGAGAGCTTTCATGAATTTTTCTGCACCAACATCGACTCCGAGATCAATTACCTCCCAACCTCCGCCTTCTATCATCATAGCGACAAGATTTTTACCAATGTCGTGCAGATCTCCTGATACAGTGCCAATTATTACTTTCCCTTTTCGCTTGGTTTCACCAGACTGAAAGAATGGTTTCAAGTGAACCATTGCGCTATTCATGGCTTTTGCCGCCATGAGCATCTGGGGAACATATATTTCTTTTTTGCTAAACCTGTCACCTATTCTGGCCATGGCCGGAATAAGAGCATGCTCCAGTATTTCATCAGGTTTAACACCTTCGTCCAAAGCTCTTCTTGCCAATTCATCAGCACCATCCTGATCTTTCATATTTTGAGGATAAGGAGATGTCTTATTTATCTTGCCGTTTTCAACACAGTAGGCAAGCTCTTCCAGAATATTATCCATTAGGAATCAGAATTAAAATATAAGTCAATATACAAGGATAATTATTTTTTTTGGTTTTCTCCAATCAGAATCAAACAAAAGAAATTCGGTCAACCTGATTAAATTTAAGTATTTTTAAATCTATAACTCCTTTAATATATTTTATTAAAATCACATGTTCTTATTAAATGGCAGTGAGAAATAAAACCTGGACCCTTGGCCTTCGGTTGATTCAACTTTTATCTCCCCTCCCATTAAATTTACGACCTGCTGCGAGAGAGCCAGCCCCAATCCGGTACCTCTGTATAACCTCAGCTTATTTTCCTCAACCTTCCTGAACAGTTCAAATACTATCTCCTTTTTGTCAGGAGAGAGTCCGATTCCTGTATCTTCAACAAAAAAAGTGATCCCATTTCCCTTCAATTCATAGCCGAATGTAATTTGTCCTGAGTCTGTAAACTTTACAGCATTGTCTAGCAGTTTACCAATTACCTGTCCCAGACGAATAGCATCAGCTTCAATCGATAATTCACTATCCTGAATCTCAGGAGCAATTATAAGCTTCATATGTAGCTTTCCCTTTTCTTTTAATTCACCTGTGAATTTTCTGTATAATCCCTGCATTAATTTCGAAACCGAAACAGTACCTATCCGGATTTTTAATTGATTCGATTCGACCATTGAAATATCGATTATATCATCAATCAGATTTAGCAGACTATTTGAATTGGACAGTATATTATTAATAAACTCTATCTTCTCTTCTTCGCTGCATACGGAGCTTCTAAGCAGTTCGGAAAATCCTACGATGGCATTCATGGGGGTTCTGATTTCATGAGACATATTATTCAGAAATGAAGTTTTAAGCTTATCTGAAAGTTCAGCTCTCTCTTTTGCTGCAATTAATTCTATTTCTGCTTTTTTTCTCTCTTTAATGATCTCTTCCTTAACAATTATTTCACGTGTTTTTTCATCAAGATTTTTAATTAGTCTTTCCTGCTTCGTTCTGTATTGCTCTTCTCTTCTTCTTACAAAAATATAAAGTGAACCTGCAAGAATAACCAGCATTATCAAATAGAACCATAATGTGAGGTAAAATTGTTTCTTGATACTGATTCTGAAAGTCAATGGCTTATCAGTTTGAATATTATTTTCATCCAATGCCCTGAGATTGAATGTATATTCTCCTTGTCCGACCTTCTCAAATATAACACTCCGGTTAACGGACGGTTCTGACCAGTAGGTGTTGTAACCCTGTAAAATTGTCTGGTACTTAATCAGTTCCGGATTCCTTAAATTAATACCGGTATAGTGGACTTCAATCTCATAATAGCCTGGTTTTAATCTCAGATTTTCATTAAAGTTCACCTTTCCTTTATTTACATAAACAGCATCTATATTCAGGATAGGAAGGGTCTGGATACCAGATTGATCGCGTGGGGAAAAATTAATTACCCCTTCCGAGGTCCCGAACCAGATATTGTTATGATTGTCAACACATATCGAATTTGAATAGAAATCAGACGAGCTTTTAATTCCATTATGCTGCGTAAAGTATTTAACATGATTATTTAATATATCAATTTGTGAAAATCCACCCCGGTGGCCGATCAGCACATATTGATTGTCGTCATATGCCAGACTGTAACAATAGTCAGACAGAAGACCTGAAACTCGTGTAAAGTTGAGATTATCCTGTTCCCTGAATCTGAAAACACCATTCCCCTGAGTTGCGGCCCAAATTGTACCAGATCTGTCTTCAGCAAATGAAGTCACTGTAGATATAGTGGAAAAACCTGTGTTATCAAGTTTGTCTACTTTATCGTTGGTATCAATATAAAAGATATTCCTGCAAATGGTACCGATCAGTGCCCGGTCTTTTGAATCTATAAAGATATCCTGAATATTATTATGTGGTAATCCCTCGGCAGTATGAAACCATTTCCTTAATCCTGTCTGTGTATTGAGTTTGCACACTCCTTTTTTTGTACTTATCCACAGAGTGTTTCCTTTGCCTGTCAAATGGTTAACTGAGTTTTCAAGATTATCATTTGATATATTTACCGGTTTATAAATATTACTTTCCTTGTTAAAAGAGTATACTCCTTTTTTTTCAAAACCAAGGTATAATAATGCTCCATCGGAATTATAAAGTGAGTTAAGCTTTGCTCCCTTTAGATTCTCAGGAAAAAGGAATGTCTTAATCATCTGACTATTATACGGAGACATCTTAGCGATACAATTATCACTTGCAATCCAAAAAAAGCCTGTGTCGGCAGATATTGAATAGATATGATCAGATCCGATTGCATTTGAAAAAGAATAAAACTTAAGATTATCATCAACGAGTCTCAGGAGTCCTTCTCCATACATTGCAAGCCAGATATTTCCTTCCCTGTCCTCAAACATGTTTTTTACATTGTTTGATATCAGTCCGTTACTGCTGTTGATATATCCCGATTTTTTAAAATTATCCGAATTGTCCTCTCTGTTAAACTTTATAATGCCGTTACCATTAGTATATACCATAAGTTCATTCTTCCGTACAAGAATAGCCCCCTGTGCATTGTCGAGAACTCCATCAGTATTATCTGAGATCTCTTTCAGGTCATATGACAAAGTTTCAGGTTTAACAGATAAGCTGTAAATTCCTTCATCCTGTGATATGATAAAGTATTCTCCGGCTTTTTCTTTTATAATATCTGCCACCCTTGAATTGGGATAATTATTTATTGCCGTTTTCCTGACCATCACTCCTGCCTCTGACTTATATTCCATAATAAAGAGGCTATCCTGGGTGCCAACAAGAAAATAATTTCCGGAAATGTGGCTTAAAGAAAATACTATCTCATTAGTTATGGTATTTATGAAAGGTAGAATTCGCTGGTCAGGAAGAAGAATATTGAGACCCTCATTCTGTGTTGAAAACCAGATCGTCCCGGTATCGGCCTCAGTGATTGATGTTACGGGCGATTTTATTGAAACTTGCCTTACAGAGTTGCTGATTTTATTTTCTGATATCTGAGTTATTCCTCCTTTAACATGACCTAACCATAAACTACCTGAAAAATCTTTATATATTACAGGTATAAAACTATCAGAAAGACTATCTTTATCAGCGTACAACTTGAATTCGAATCCATTGAAAGAATACAGGCCTTCTGCCGTTCCAATCCAGAGTAAGCCATCCGTATCCTGATTTAATGAATAAATGAATGAATTATTAAGTCCCTCTGCAGAACCAAACTGCCTGAAATGATACTCCTGTCCGTAAATATGGAAAAAAGAGAACAAAAGAAACAGGATAAAAATTAATTTTAATTTCATAAATGTTAACTCAATCTGCACAAGATCGCGATAATTTACATATATTTATTACCCTTGAACAGGACAAATTACTTTTTTGAATCGTCAGGTCTTTATATTATAACGTTTTATAGTATATCTTTATTCCGATAATTATTGAATAATAAACCTTTTCTCTTAATATGAAATACTTTTTTACTGTATTAGCAATGTGGGCTTGTATTAATTTAGTTCAGGCACAGAATAATTCTGTTGGCATTTTCCAGAATAATACGGATATCGGAAATCCCAAAAATGCAGGTTCAGCAGTATATAACCCTGCTGATCAAAGCTATACCTTAAAAGGAGCCGGATATAATATCTGGTTTGAAAGAGACGAATTTCACTATTTATACGATAAGATCCAGGGAGACTTTATACTAACAGCTAACTTCGAATTTATCGGAAAAGGAACGAATGAACACAGAAAAACAGGCTGGATGGTCCGCTCAACAACCGATGCAAAATCAGCTCATATTTCTGCAACACTCCCTGGCAGCGGTTTAACAGTTCTTCAATGGCGGGTATCTGAAGGAGCCGCCATGAGAGATCCACAGGATGAAATATTTTCACAGGATTCATCATTCAATGTAATACAGCTTGAGAGAGCCGGCAAAACCATAATTATGCGCGCAGCTCATAACGGTCTGCCATTAGAGACAATTGGTTCGCA
>JBBRSO010000042.1:0-22659 GCA_038245405.1 Bacteroidales bacterium | reverse complement strand
TCCGCTATACTGTTCCTGATAGCAGGCTACCTGTAAAAAACATCAGTGCTGAGGTTATTGAAACTGAGAATTCCAGGGTGGATCTGGAAAATGATAGTAGTTCAAAAAGCTCTAAGGTAAAATTCAAAAGTACTTATACAACAAAGACATTTAGGAAGAGTGGTACTGATTTTTCACCCTCAAAAGTCAGCTATGTAATCAAGCAGGAAGATCGGAAAATTGGATCTAAGATCGTTGATATAAACCTGAGCGACACCTCGGCTCTCATAACACTTCCAGGCATTGGTCCGGTTTTGTCAGTAAGGATCATAAAATACCGGAATTACCTGGGAGGATATGCAAGGGTTGAGCAGTTAAAGGAAGTTTATGGATTATCTGAGGAAACATTTGAGATGATAAAGAGCCATGTTAAGGCTGATTCTTCATTTATAAAAAGGTTAAATATTAATACCGTTGATTATAAGGAATTAACACGTGTCCGTTATCTTGAGAAGTATGAGATTACTTCAATATTGAAGTACAGGCAGTTAAAAGGTAGGATTGGAAGCATAGATGATCTTGTTGATAATAAATTAATTACAAGTGAAAAGGCTAAGAGGATAGGACCTTATGTAAGGTTTGAGTGAGCCCCTTACTTCAGGGGGCCAGGGGCATAGCCATCAAGCTAAGAGCGGTATCTATCAGATAATCAATATATGAGTAAGGATAAATTTCCACTCCTTTTTTCAACTACCTTTTATACATACCTTATTGAGCGGGAATTTTCTTTAGCCTTACTAACTCACCCCCATCCCCTCTCTGCTAGCGCAAACTAATCTTTATACACATCTCATTTGAAGTGGGATTTATCTTAATGCTCCACAAACTCAACCCCTTCCCCATAGCCGTAAACCTAAGGAAAATAAAAATCATATTAAATTGATATTCAAACATATACATTTCCCCTCCTTTCAAAGGACTACCCTTTATACACATCTTAATTATATCTGGCTTAAATACCTGTGTTTGGAACGAGCTTAATCTGCAATAGGAAAGAGTCGACTGGCTCTGAAAGAGCCTGATTTTAATAACCCCCGGTGAAACCGGGGGTTCAGATAAACAACATATTACAGCTCTGAAGGAGCTGAATTTGTCACGTGAAGAACTTTTCATCAATTTCGAGTCCAGACTCTAAAATAAGTCTTCTGTATTCATCTTCGAATGTGTGTTTTTTATGATGTTCCTGCTGATTCTTTATGTATTCAACAAGTATTTCCAAATCCCTAAATGAACAAGTGAATGAAGCATAACCATCTGACCATCCTTTGAAAAGAGGAAACAATTTTAATTTTTCACCCAAACAGAAGTTGAAACTTTTAGATCCTTCATAAAATCAGCTGATGCTAATGAAGCATGTATATCGGTGAGAATATGAATATGGGTTTCAACACCGTTTATCCAGTACAAATGACTGTTTTTATTTTTCACAATTCCTGAAATATAAGAATATAGCTGTCCTACATTATCCTGATTAATAGTAGGAAAGCTATCCTTAGTTCTTATCACAAGATGATAAAGATGCTGGCGATAGCCTGACATGGTTTTATTATTAAATTAATACAGCGATAGTACCAATTTATGAACTTTTTACATTACCAGAAACTATATTAAACCCTTGCAGGGTTTGTAATCATATAGTCAGCTTTACCCCCGGTTTCACCGGGGGTTATTAAAATATGGCTCTTTCAGAGCCAAAAAGAGATGTGTATAAAGATTAGCTTTCAAAGGAGGGGAAATTTATGTGTCTATATATCAATTTAATATGATTTTTATTTTCCTAAGGTTGACGGGATTTAGGGGGTTGTCAGGGAGAAGGAGAATTTATGGGTTTGTCCTGAGGGGTCTAATGCTGAAAGAAATACTCCCTCTTTTTAATCAGTGGATCAATATCAAAATATCTTATTAAAAACAGGTTATCTCTTTCATCAGTCTTGCCATATAATCTGTCGCTGTCTGTCTCTTTACCTGTGTTTATTCCCCAGAGTGTCAGTACAGTTTTTCTGTTGAGAGTGCCAGTGACACTTATTCTGTAAAGAGGATTCTGATTCTCAATAGTCTTCTGTTCCGTTTCACTGATGTCAAACGCCCACGATTCGAATGGCACACGGGCAAAGTATGAAATGTACCGGTATACCAACGCTGAGTCCCATCCTGTTTTATCCAATGCATCTCCAGATATGAAATAGTGATGGTTCCTGTTTATAATTGAAAAAGATGCCGAACTATCAGCTATGTTTTCAAATTTTACTGATGATATCTCAGATGGCAAATAATTAAAAACAGTATATGGTTGCCAGAATAGCTCATTCAATATAAAAGCTGATCCAATATCACCCTCATATCCCGGCACATACACAATAAATGGTTTTGAAGATTCCCTTATCTTCATGACATTCCCATAGATATTTGAACTGGTTTTATAAACAAAAAAGGATTTTATAACTTTCCCTGCCGAATAAACTTTCACCTTTACCGGGCTAATTTTTTTACCCGATATTTCTGTGGAGAACAATTCTGGTGAAACAGGGGATTTTATTTTAATCTCATTCAGTACCCTCAGAATAAAATTTATTCCTGATTTTCTCACTTCTGACTTCCCGTTCACAAACCAATAGTCACCTTTTTTTGACAGAGTAAGCTTTTTACCGTCCTGTGAAAATTCAATTCCTGTAATCTCCTTTTCGGGCTCCGGGGCGAAGGAACTATTATTTCTTCCGAATGGTGATCTTACTTTCAGCATTAACAGGATAACCAATCCAATTATTACTGCAAGTAAAATTATCCTGATAAGAATTTTATTCATTATCGGTAGGTTGTGTATTTTTTTCTTCTCCGATAGGTAAAAAGCAGGCCGGCCAGTATTACAATTGACAAAGGACCGGCCACATTAATGATCTGCCATTTGACCCTCCCGGTCTTGATCATCTGTTTATTGAGAAGCCTTAGTCTGAGCTCTCTGGATCTGAGTTCCATCAACCCGTTTTTATCAACGAGCCAATTGAGACTATTGATCAGGAAATCGCTGTTTCCGAATAATTGCCCGGTATATTTATCGCGTCCAAGTGGCAGCGGAGTTTCATTTATTCCTGATCTTTTTACTTCGTTCCTTATTATGTCAGCATCTGCTACCACTATCATTCGGGTTTCGATACTTTTTGTTTTAATCTTAAGATTCTTATCCTCAGTAAGATTACCAACCATCCTGTTTTTAAATGTTGAAGTAAAATAGCCCTCCAGCAAGACAGCAACCGGAAGATTTTGTTTGTTAAAATCTTTCTCCACCGGCGTATTCTCAGCCTCCTTCAATGTAATAAATACCGGCGGGGTAATTACACGACTGTGTGCTGAGGATGACAAAAGTATCTTTTTATGGATCGCAGGATCAAGTCCTACCGTATCGATATAATTCACAAATTGTCCCTCAACCCTGTTAAGATGGCGAGTTATCGGATGCGTGGAGGATGGCGTGAGCAAGGGATTATATACCCATGGAAGAGAAACAACTTCCTTGCGTGTCCCTCCGCTCATTACCATAAGTCGTATTGATGCGCATTCAAGGTCCTGGATTATTACAGGATTAATTCTGACCCCATATCTGAATAACTGATCTTCAATATTCAAAGGACGGTAAATCCCTGCTGTTCCTCCCATCGCCAGGCTGTCGGTACTGACCTTTACCTCATCAATTAACCACAATACCCTTCCTCCCTGCATTATATACTGATCGAGGACTAACTTATCAACCTCAGAGAAAGTGCTTTCAGGACCAGCAATCACGATTGCGGAATACTTATTCAGAATGCCTGGCTTCCCCGACATGGTTCCCCTGTCTATGGTAAAAAATCTTGCCAGATTCATTGTTATATCAGCGGTTTCCAGTTCGCGTATCTCGTTCTGTCCTTCAATAAAAGCAACTTTATTTATGCTATCTGATGTCAAAGTAGAAATAGTCTGAATCATCTCATACTCAAGGCCCTCAACCGAACGTAATATGTTTTGCTCGTACGATGCTGTTGAATTATTCAGAAAATTAACCGGTACTTCAACACCATTATAATTTACTATCATACCCGGAAAGATTATCTTATTCGTTGATCCGCCTTCTGCATCTCCGGCTTGCAGTCGTATCGGGCTCAATCCTTTATCGGCGAGCGTCTTATAAAGAGCTTCCCTTTGTTTTGCATCTTTTCCTCCTGAAGGATTTATGAATTCATAATCAATCTTTCTTCCTGAAGCAATCCTGAATTCATCGAGCATTTCCGAAACTGACCTTTTTAGCCTTTTTAAAGGTATCGGGATCTCACCATCGAGGTAGACCTGGATAAATATATCATTTTTCAGATGACTTAACACTTTTCTGGTTGGTTGCGATAAGGTGAATCTTTTATCTTCAGTGAGGTCGTATCTCAATCTTAAAAAAGAGCTTGCCAAAACCGCAAGGATAATTCCGGCAACCACAATAATCAACTGCAGCAAACTGCCAACCAGTTGTTTCCTGTTTCCCATTTTTAATTTTTCTTTTTCCATTTACGCGATACCAGTTGAAATCGTGTTAACTCATTAAACAAAACCGTCACAGCTAAAAAATAGACCACATCTTTAATATCTATTACTCCTCTGCTTATCGATTTGTAATGCTCATTAATGCCTAGTCTGATAATAAATTCATCAAGCTTTTTAAGTCCGGGCAGATAAGCAAATGCATCAAACCCCATGAAAAGAATGAAGCAGATTACTATAGCCAGTATAAATGCGATGACCTGATTATCTGTTAGGGATGATGCGAATATGCCTACAGAGCTATAAACGGCTGCAAGAAAAAACAGCCCAATGTATGAGCCAATTATTCCGCCTTTATCAAGATTTCCGGGAATCTCGCCAAGATGATATACAGAAAAATAATAAATCAGTCCGGGTAACAAGGCGAGCAAAACCAGGATTAAAGCAGCAAAATATTTCCCGTAAATTATTCCTCTTTCAGTTATTGGCCTTGAATAAATCAGTTCTATTGTCCCTAATCTTTTTTCCTCGGCAATCATTCTCATGGTAACAGCCGGCACCAGGAACAAAAAAATCCATGGCGAAAGAAAAAATAAAGAATCGAGTCCGGCATATCCGCTATCGAGGATGTTCCATTCACCCGGCAGAACCCACATAAAAAGACTGTTTATGAGCAGAAAGACGATGATGACAACATAACCTGTAAGACTGCTGAAAAATCCTGTTATTTCCTTTCTGAGAATCGAAAACATGTAATTTAATTTAATTGATGATATTGAGGCTGATGTCAACGTAAAGCTACAGCATTTTTTACATCTGAAATAATCACACCCGAATAATAAAAGTTTATGATGTCTTTATATCTGAATCCTTTCAAAGCCATATTCATTGCGCCTTCCTGACAAAGACCGACACCATGTCCGTAACCTTTTCCGTTAAGTATCACAGAATCACCATCCACTTTTACAGAAAAGAATGTTGACCTTAAATTCATCATCTCCCTGAGAGTTGTTAACGGAACACTAAATGAACCTGACCGGTAGTAAGTCAGTCGCGATTTCTGTTCAAAATTGAATACAGAAGGATCCATTGTGTTTTCATTGTAACCTGATTTTGATAAAAATCCTCTCCATTCTTCTAGGGAGATACTTTTTCGCCAGGTTGCGTTTCTCGATGATGTGCAATACGGGTCTTTAACTGACTTAAGGTAATTATTCCGCGATAGCCATACATCGTCAGAAGTACTCGTTTCACCTCCGCAATTTGAATGGAAGGCCGATATAATCAGTGAACTATCCCTGTCAAGTATTACAAGGTCTCTGGTTTCGAAAACCGCTTTATTAAGGAGTGAATCAGATGACAATCCGTTAAATACCTGGCAGTGAGTATTATCGCATACATTATATTTATCTGTCAGGTGTTTGTCTAAATATTTGTACATATATGTGCGTGCAATAATTGCCTGTGCCTTGTAAAACTCAATAGCATGACCTGGTCCACCTTCAGCCAGAACTACACCGGTTATATATTTTTCAATATCAGATATATTTATAAAAAGCAGTGTTCCGAAATCGGGGAAGCATTGAAGGTCACCGTTATAGAATTGTTTTAGCTGTGAGCTCCCGTTTAATCTGATCGAGAATGAATCATTTTCTGATTTCCCTGAAAATATCATTGAATCGCAGATAACTGATTCTGCACCTCGCCTTTTAATAACCAGTCTGCCTTCAAATTTGATGATCATAACCGGATCATCTTTAAACGCGGTGAAAAATGTCCCATTATACAGGCTTATCTCGTAGCTGCCGTTAATAACTGTAAAAATGGCTGATTCGGGAAACTGGTTTGCAAATAGCCTGATTTTAACATGAGCTGTAACAGATGTGCAAACAACGGTTAATAAAAAAATGATGAATATCTTAAATCTCACGTTTGTCGTTTATCGTTTATCGTTTATCGCCCCTCAACTCAATATTCACGCCTCACTCCTCAATTCACTCACCATCTCCCTTGCTATTCTCTCTGAAGCTCCGGCTGATCCCAGTTTTTCTTTCAGTTCTTTATAACCTTTTAAAAGAGAATCACGTTTATTACCACCTGGTAGAATTGCCTTAAGCTCTGTTAATATCGAATTTTCCGTGAGGTCGTACTGAACTAATTCTTTTACTATTTCGGTACCCATAATAAGGTTTACAAGCGATATGTATTTTACTTTAATTACCATCCATGCAATTACCATCGAAAGGAAATCACCTTTATAACAGACAACCTGCGGTGTGCCATGCAATGCTGCTTCAAGAGTAGCTGTTCCTGATGTTACAAGAGCGGCATCAGCTGAATACAGTATTTCGTAAGTTTTTTCCTTCAGCAGCTTAACCGGATGATCAGCTATAATGCTTTTGTACAAATAGTCGGGTATATTCTTCACTCCTGCCAGTATAAACTGGTAATCGGGTAAGTAGGGAACTACTTTCAGCATCAGCGGAAGAATTAGTTCTATTTCATGTTTACGGCTTCCGGCCAGAATAGCAATTACCGGTTTATCTTCAATGCCAAGAAAATTTTTCATTTCGCTTCTGGGAGGAAAAGATGAAATGCGTTTATCTGTTTCATCGATTAGAGGATTCCCATTATACCCGACTTCAATGCCATGCTTCTTATAAAATTCCACTTCAAATGGAAAGATTATAAACATCTTGTCGACAAATTTTTTAATTTTCTTTACCCTTCCTTCATTCCAGGCCCAAAGTTTTGGTGAGATGTAATAGAAGGTTTTATATCCTGCTTTTTTTGCATACTCAGCAATACGGAGATTAAACCCCGGATAGTCGATAAGGATTACGACATCAGGCTTATAATTTAAAATCTGTTCTTTGCAGAGATTTAGATTTTTTGATATTGCTCCAAGGTTTTTTATCACAGCTACAAAACCCATAAAGGCCAGCTTTTTATAATGAACGAGTAGCTTTGCTCCTGCCGATTCCATAAGATCTCCTCCCCAGCAGAAGATTTCTGCTTTTTTATCAGCATTAAACAATTCAATTACCAGATTTGATCCATGAAGATCGCCTGATTGTTCACCGGCAATAATAAAGTATCTCATTATAATATCTTTACGCCAAATACAATCGCAGCCCAGACTATCGTTATTGCAAGCACCCCCCTCGTTGCCTTTAGCATATCTGCCTGGTTATATATAAAGAATATTACGAGATTTGGAAACACACATAATGAAATTGCATGGGTAATAATATCCTTATCTGCTATCCGTGTCAGATATGATGATATCGATTGATGGCCTGATGAGAAAGCAAAAATAATCAAACCTACAATAAAAGGTAATACAAGACCTGAAATTAAACCAACAATCAGCTTGTCAAATTTTTCAGAGAACTTCATTTCTTAAAGCGGGATTTAAGTTGATTGATATACCAGTGTGCAGTCATATCGACAGAGACAGGAACTACCGAGACGTAATTCTGTGCAATTGCCCACTCATCAGTGTCTTTTGCATCGGGTTCATGATTCTGAAACACTCCGGTAAGCCAGTAATAGGTTTTACCCATAGGATCTTTTCTTTTTTCAAACTCCTCTCTCCAGTTACCTTTCGATTGGCGGCATATTTTTAATCCTCTTATTTCATCCTTTTTAACTGCCGGAATATTCACATTCAGGCACACACCGACGGGAAGAGGCTCTATTGCTACCTTCTTCATTACCTGACGGATATATTTTTTGCATACTGAAAAATCTGCACTGGAAGAGAAATTATTCAAAGAAAAACCTACTGAGCTTATCCCGTACAAACATCCTTCTAGTGCAGCAGCCATGGTGCCTGAATATAAGACGCTTACCGATGCGTTTGAACCATGATTAATCCCCGAAACAACCCAGTCGGGTTTTCTTTCAACCAGCTGATTAATGGCAAGTTTAACACTATCAGTTGGTGTTCCGTTACAAGCATAGATCCGGTGTTTATCATTTTCTTCAAGTAATTTGACACGAAGTGGTGTTTTAACAGTTAGAGCCTGCGACATGCCCGACATACTTTCTGTTGTAGATATGAGGACAATCTTCCCAAACTCTTCCATAACACTCAGAAGTGTCCTTAGCCCTCCGGCATTTAAGCCATCGTCATTTGTTATCAGGATCAGCCTGTCTTTTTCTTCAATTGTCATAGAAAATGTATGTTTTGAGGTACAAATATAAATAAATTAGAAACAATCCGGGTAGTTGTATCAATAGGTTATCCAGCATTTCGAATTCTTTACTTTGTGAACTTTGCGGTTAACGGATTTTCTTTACTTTTGCAATCTTACAGGTAATTAAGCTCTACACAGGATGAAGATTTCGTATAACTGGATTAAGGATTATTTAAATATTGATCTTGACCCTTCAAGTGTTTCAAAGATACTGACAGATATAGGTCTTGAGGTTGAAGGTCTGGAAGAATGGGTTTCAGTTAAAGGAGGCCTCGATGGCGTTCTAATCGGTGAAGTGCTTACATGCAAGAAGCACCCTGATGCCGATAAACTAAGCGTAACCACTGTGGATACAGGAGGTCCTGTACCTTTACAAATCGTTTGCGGAGCGCCTAATGTTGCTGTTGGTCAGAAGGTTCCTGTTGCAACTATCGGGACAATATTATATAAAGCCAACGAGAGCTTTGAAATCAAAAAGTCCAAAATAAGAGGTGAATTATCGGAAGGGATGATATGCGCTGAAGATGAGCTCGGCCTTGGAAACTCTCATGAAGGCATAATGGTGTTAAACAAAGATACAAAACCGGGAAGCCCGGCTTCTTCTTATTTTAATATCGAAAAAGATTATGTTTTCGAAATAGGGCTCACTCCCAACAGGATCGACAGCGGATCGCATTATGGTGTTGCAAGGGATCTGGCTGCTTATCTTAATCTCAACGAAGGTTCTGACAAAAAAGCAATTCTTCCTTCAGTAAAAAATTTCAAGCCCGATAATAACAAGAATCAATACCAGGTCATTATTGAAAACGTAAATGATTGTCCGCGATATACCGGTATAACAATAAGCGGTGTAACTATAAGTGAATCGCCTGACTGGCTTAAGAATAAACTCAGGGCAGTTGGTCTGAATCCTATAAATAATGTTGTAGATATCACAAATTTTGTACAGCACGAGATTGGACAGCCACTACATTCATTTGATGCCGACAAGATTGATGGCAAAAAAGTAATAATCAGGAACCTCCCTGAAAAAAGTAAATTTATTACCCTCGATTCCGTTGAAAGAAATCTCTCTTCACGTGATCTTATGATTTGCAACACTATTGAGGGCATGTGTATTGCCGGTGTATTTGGAGGGATAAAATCAGGGATAAGTACTTCAACAAAAAATATCTTTCTCGAAAGCGCTTATTTCAGTCCGGTAGCTATTCGCAAAACATCCAAGCGTCATGGACTGAAGACAGATGCTTCCTTCCGGTTTGAAAGAGGCGCGGATCCGAACATTACGATATGGGCCCTCAAGAGAGCTATAATGCTCATAAAGGAACTTGCAGGTGGTGAAATTTCCTCAGATATTGTAGATGTATATCCTAAACCCATACAAAACGCAAGGATTGATATCAACTATAACAATATAAACAGGCTGATAGGCAAGAAAATTAACCCCGATACTATAAAGAAAATTCTCACCTTACTGGACATTATAGTTATCAGTGAAAGTGGTTCGGATCTGACTGTTGAGATTCCGGCTTATCGAGTTGACGTGAAACAGGAAGCTGATGTTGTAGAGGAAATCCTCAGGATTTACGGGTATAATAATGTTGAGATAAGCAATCATGTCAACTCCACACTTTCCTATCCCGAAAAGCCAAATAAGGAAAAGATTGTAAATATTATTTCTGATCATCTCTCGGCTAATGGTTTCGCCGAGATAATGTGTAATTCGCTTTGTCCTTCGGCGTGGTACGACAATAATGAGGACTTTAGCAAAGACGAGCTGGTGATCCTGGCTAATCCGCTCAGCTCTGATCTGAACGCGATGCGTCAAACACTTCTCTTTGGAGGTCTGAACTCTGTAATATGGAACATAAACAGGCAGAATTTTGATCTTAAATTATACGAATTCGGACATTGTTACTTTTATCACAAATCGTCTGATCAATATCCAAGGGTTAAAAATTATACCGAGAAAACTTCGCTCGATCTGTTCATCTCAGGGAACACAGGAAAAGCCGGCTGGAACAGCAAAACCAATCCAACTGATTTTTTCAATATTAAATCTTCAGTTGAGATGATCCTGTCACGCCTTGGGATAAAGCAAACTGACCTGACGAAAGGCGAATCCGATAAAAAGTATTTTTCAGAATCTGTAACTTATATTTTTAATAATAAGCTTGTTGCAGAAACTGGAAAAGTTTCGAAAAATTATCTTTCAAAATTCGATATTGGTCAGGAAGTTTATTGGGGTCATATTGAATGGGACCTGCTTTTCAAACTGATTAAAAGTCATGCTATTTCATTCCGTGAACTTCCGAAATATCCGGCAGTTAAACGTGACCTGGCATTGCTTCTCGACAGAAGCATAAAATTCAGTCAGATAAGGGATATCGCAAACCGAATTGAAAAGAATATATTGCGTGATATAAATCTCTTTGACGTTTACGAAAGTGATAGTCTTGGGACAAATAAGAAATCTTATGCAGTCAGTTTCTTACTACGCGATGATCTCAGGACAATGGAAGATAAGAATATTGAAAAGTTAATGAACAGGCTTATCAAAGCTTTTAAGGAAGAATTAGATGCCCAGATCAGATAGAAGATGGATAAGAAGAGGATAGAGTTAGTAAAGGGTGATATTACACAACTCGATGTGGATGCTATTGTAAATGCAGCCAATAACTCACTTCTGGGGGGAGGAGGCGTGGACGGCGCCATTCATCATGCAGCAGGACCGGAACTACTCGACGAATGCCTGAACCTCAACGGATGCGAAACCGGCAAGGCTAAAATTACCGGCGGGTACAAGCTTAAGGCAAGATATGTTATTCATACAGTCGGCCCGGTATGGCATGGAGGTTCCAATGACGAAGATTTTCTAATGGCTTCCTGCTATCGGGCAAGTCTCACAATTGCAAATGAATATAAATTAAAATCGATAGCATTCCCGGGAATATCTACAGGTATCTATGGCTTCCCGAAAGATCTGGCGGCACTTATTGCAGTTAAAGAAACACAAAGATTTCTGAAAAAAAACATTTACCCTGAAAAGGTAATCTTTGTCACTTTCAGTGACGATAATTATGAAACTTACAGGAAGCTCCTCGATAAATGACAGCCCTAAGATCGATAAAAGACTATTTCTCGCTGGTTAAATTCAGCCATACTGTATTTGCAATGCCTTTCGCGTTGATCGGTTTCTCACTAGCTGTAGCAAAGCCTGAATTTGATT
Source organism: Bacteroidales bacterium (assembly GCA_038245405.1). Taxonomy (GTDB): domain Bacteria; phylum Bacteroidota; class Bacteroidia; order Bacteroidales; family VadinHA17; genus LD21. Next base: position 10,689 of record JBBRSO010000042.1, on the reverse strand, counting down.
TTAGAATTCGGATTCTTCTTCTTGTAATTCTGTGTATGATATTCGCAAGAAATACTGCCATGGGCTTTAACAGACTCATTGACAGAAAGTTTGATGTTCTTAATCCAAGAACCAACAAAAGAGAAATCCCGGCAGGTATGATAAGTCCGGCTGCAGCAAAAATATTTGTGATTATAAATGCTTCACTTTTTATTATAACCACCGGATTTATTAACCGGCTAACCTTATATCTTGCACCTGTTGCCCTCCTGGTTATTATAGGATATAGTCTTACAAAGAGATTCACCTCATTATGTCATTTTGTGCTCGGATTAGGACTCAGTCTCGCTCCAATCGGAGCATATATTTCTGTTACCGGAAGCTTCAGTGTTCTTCCTTTGATTTATTCAATCATTGTACTCACATGGGTAAGCGGATTCGATATTATTTATGCCTTGCAGGATGATGAGTTTGACAAATCGAATCAACTTCACTCCCTGCCATCTGCTGCAGGCAGAAAAATGGCGCTGGGAATTTCAATTCTGGTTCATGTTTTAACTTTTGTGCTGGTGATATCCGCTGGGATATGTGGTCAGGGGGGTTGGTTATTCTGGGCAGGAGCTATTACTTTCTCATTCCTGCTTATTTACCAACACAGTATTGTAAAGCCAGACGACCTGAGCAGGGTCACCCTGGCTTTTGGAACGACAAATGGCGTTGCGAGTCTTTTATTTGCATTTTTTGTGATTATTGACATGTTTGTAAAATCGCGATAATGTGATTTTTTTTATATTGGATTGTACTAATTAAATTTATTTTTGTTTCTTTCCACAATCTAAAAATTGTTATATGGGGGAATTAGTTATTAAAGAGGTACTTACAAAAAGAGACCTCCGGGAATTTATTTATCTGCCAAAAAAAGTCCATAAAAATGAACCTGACTGGCTTCCCCCGATATATATGGATGAGTGGGGGTTATATAACAAGAAAAAGAATAAATCTTACCTATATGCCGATGCTCTGCTTTTACTGGCACACAGGGATGGCAAGCCTGTCGGAAGGATAATGGGGATCATTAATAAAAGATATAATTCCATCAACAATGAACAGCATGGTCGGTTTTGTTTTATGGAATGTTATAATGAAAGGGAAGTATTTCACGCGTTAATAAATAAAGTTGAAGAATGGGCACGTGAAAACGGCATGACAATGATGATCGGGCCGCTTGGGTTTTCTGATAAAGATCCACAGGGCTTTCAGATTGAAGGATTTGAATACCCGATGTTTATGACAGCCCCGAACAATTCAAAGTATATGCCGGAGCTTATCGGGCAGGAAGGTTATGTGAAAAAGGTGGATCTTGTCAATTATTTGGGAAAAATACCCGTAACATTTCCTCTTATTTATTAAAAGATACTGGCACGTCTCGAACTTAACAACGAATATAAAATCGTTGAATTCGCTTCCAAAAAAGAACTCAAACCTTACATTTTAGGTGTACTGGGGTTAATGAATGAAACATTTGAGGAAATATATGGGTTCGTACCATTAAGTGACAAAGAAAAATCAGATTTTGCCGCCCGTTATCTGCCTATTCTCGATCCGAAATTTGTTAAGGTTATTGTTTCCGATGGAAAACTTGTTGCTTTTGCGGTTGGACTGCCGGATATAAGCAAAGGAATCATGAGAGCAAAAGGGAAGATACTCCCCTTTGGGATTTTTAAAATCCTTGCTGAATCGAAGAGATCGAAGAAACTGTTGATGATGCTTGGCGGAGTAAAAAAAGAATACCGCGGGAAAGGGCTTGAGGTGCTCATGGGCGTGAAGATCCTGCAATCGGGTATCAAACATAAGATGGATACTCTTGATAGTCATCTCGTTTTGGAAGATAATACAAAAATGAGAGCTGAATATGAAAGAGTTGGTTGCAAAGTCGTTAAGAGGTTCAGGATATATCAAAAAGAACTTTAATGGATTTCGCTTAGAACCTGAAAGATACTGCGAAGCCAACCATTTCCTTGAACTGAATTCTGGCCGTCTTCTTCTCAATCCCTTCTACAGCCTTGCTTGTTTTCGTGTCGTCATCAAAAATAAGATGCGTATTGATTCTGACGTCTGTAAACCAGTTAAGATGAGCGGTGAGAATCATTTCCCAGTCAATATCAACATTCTGCGGGTTGTGAATATAATTGGTAAACAACTGAAGTCTGTTTAGTACCGTCACTGACTTATATGGATTGAACTCATGTGAGATCATAAAACTTACTCCCGGCTCATTGCGCGATTTCCTGTTTTTTGCTATACCATATAGTGTCTGATCAATATGTGCAGTATCTGTAACAAATGTTCCTTTATACGAAAGCGGTGAAAAGTTAATTGATGTCTTTTTATTAGGTTTATAATCGAAACCCAATCCCACAGTAATTGTAGCAGGATTCATGAATTTTGAAACTACAGCAGACGTGTCATCCCCATCAGCTGTTTTAAAATATTTTTTTCCATTTGCTATCTGTGTCTTGAAAAGCAAGATAGCACTGAAATCCACCTTTCCGAAGGCAAGGTGATTAAGCTTTGAGTTAGTCTCAAGAAGATCGAGGTTTTTCTGAATTTTATCAGAGCCCATTTTAATATATCCATATTTTAGCCGGGCAAAGCTGGCAGAGGAGACTTTGCGTTCCTTATTATTATATTCTGCATAGCCAGTAATGTCGAGTGCCATAGCTATACTTCTCTCACCTCCTCTTACCCAGTTGCTCATGGATGTCTGATTCAGCACAAAGGAAGATTCTGTACGGAACTTCCATGGATTTGGTTTTATGACCAGGTTTTGTAATTCGAGCAATGTTTTATTGTCGATCTCCTGAATATTTATTTTAGGTTTCCCATAGTTTCCCTGTCTTGCCGGTCTTTTAAAGCTTATACCCTGCTCGAGATAAAGGCCAATAGTATTTCTTGAAGGGTTACCTATCCATACGGCGACCGAATCGGCAAACTCATTTTTCAGCCAGTAACGCACCACTCTCTCCGATCTGGAATTAATTATAAAAGGTGTCAACGTTTTTCCAATACCTGTAAACCTGAATTCCGATGAATCGCGTTTATCAATGAAACTTAGCAATGTATTTACTGCAGCTTGTATTGAGTCTGCCTGCAATGAATTATCTGAATATTTAAATGGAAACCCGGCACGCGATGGAGATACCTTACTGAGTGTATCGGTAATTACCAAAATAGTTGTGTCTTTAAGAAGAGCAACAGGATGGCTGATAATCGCCGAATCACTTCTCTCTTTGATCTTTCCGACAAGTGTATCGGCAACCGGATTTGAAACTGCAGGGATTTTGATTTTCAGAGGTTCCCAAATATAAAATTTATCCCATGAAACACTCAATGAATCGTATGGATATGTCCGGAGAGCATTTCTCAGCGAATCAAGCGGTGGATGACCGGCCTCAAAAACAAGCTGATCAAACGCTTGTCGCAATGGATCATGTACATTATTCCAGAATTGAGGACGAAGCCTGTTCTGAAGATACCTTATTGCAGCATCCGTGGAAAGCTTTATATCAGGTTTCATTTGTCTGTTGCCGAAAACATATCCACTTTTTTTCAGAGAGTCCAGCACGCTCTCAACAGAAGAAGCCTTTTTGAATTTATCCTGAGAAAATCCTGAAATATAGATGTTTATAAATAATAATGCCAGGAATATTTTTAAAAGTGAAATACGCATGCTTATTAAATTTCAGATGAAACTTTCAGATTGAATATCACAAAATACTTATAATTTTACAGAACTAATTTTTCAAAAATAATGCCCCATATATTAATAACAGGTAAAATCCATGTTAATATATTCAAGAATATTAAAAACAGGGATTTTTTTCACTATTCTGCCTGATTAATTCAGGCATTTTATGACCTGAGCGGGGCTCACCTTAATCATTTACAATTCAACTTTTTACAGTAGATTTATTTAGCATAAGATTAAGATCTCAGCCAGATTTTGGTTTTGAATCCCCTCTTAAAGAACGCAAGCTGATACTATTTATTGTAGTTTTTTCACATCAAATACTAACCTTAATGGAATTACCACTTACCGAACCATTTAAAATTAAAATGGTTGAAAATATATACAGAAGCACCAGGAAGCAAAGGGAATTCTGGATCAAAGATGCTTCCTTCAACCTATTTAATCTGAGATCTGAACAGGTGTTCATTGATCTGCTCACTGATTCCGGTACCGGAGCTATGAGTGACAGGCAATGGTCAGAAATAATGCTTGGAGATGAAAGCTACGCTGGTGCAACATCTTATTATAAATTAAAAGCTGTAATCAATGAAATAACCGGATTTGATTACTTCCTGCCTACTCATCAGGGAAGAGCTGCAGAAAATGTCTTATTCTCGGTTCTTGTTAAGGAAGGTGATCTGGTTCCGGGTAATTCACATTTTGATACAACAAAAGGGCACATTGAATTCAGAAAGGCAACAGCAGTGGATTGTACAATCGATGCCGCCAGCGATCCGGTTACTGATCATCCCTTTAAAGGTAATGTCGACCTCGAAAAACTCGAAAATGTATTGAAGAATAATCCTAAGGAAAAAATCTCATTCATAATTGTTACAATCACAAATAATACTGCCGGAGGCCAGCCGGTTAGCATGTCAAACCTTAGGGAAACAGGGAAACTTTCCAAGAAGTATGGTGTTAAGTTCATAATTGATTCAGCAAGGTTTGCTGAAAATGCATATTTCATAAAGCTAAGGGAGAAAGGGTATGCTGATAAGGATATCAGGGAAATTTCTTTGGAAATGTTTTCATATGCAGACGGTATGACCATGAGTTCAAAAAAGGATGCCATTGTTAATATGGGCGGGTTTATTGCCTTAAGAGACCAGGAACTTTTTCGTCAGGCTTCAACTTTCAACATCATCTATGAAGGATTTATAACATATGGAGGGATGTCGGGAAGAGATATGAATGCCCTTGCCCAGGGTTTGCGTGAAGGAACTGAATTCTCATACCTTGAATCGCGAATCAACCAGGTTTCCTACCTTGGGAAGATACTTAAGGAATATGGAATTCCGGTTCTGGAACCATTCGGAGGACATGCAATTTTTCTGGATGCAAAAAAGTTTCTGCCACAGATCACAAGGGAAGAATTTCCTGCCCAGACACTTGCAATCGAACTATATATTGAAGGTGGTGTGAGAAGTGTGGAGATAGGTGCGCTGATGGCAGACAGAGATCCGATAACCAGGGCTAACAGATATCCCGATCTAGAAATGGTAAGACTGGCAATCCCAAGAAGAGTCTATACAAATAACCATATCGACTATGTTGCGGCAGTTGTTAAGAATGTATATGACAGAAGAAATACAATAAAAAGCGGTGTTAAAATTTCATGGGAAGCACCTATAATGAGGCACTTTACTATTCAGCTTGAAAAGTTATAATCAATATTTCGTTGAAAATTCGTAACTTACACTCGCTTCATATAAAAAATAAAAAAGATTCAGAAAGATGATAAAATCGATGACTGGTTACGGAAAAGCAATTGCTGAAACACCTCAGAAGAAAATAACAATTGAAATAAAATCCCTTAATTCCAAGCAACTCGATATTAACACAAAACTACCATGGCTATATAAAGAAAAGGAACCAGAAATAAGAAATCTTATTAGTCAGCGACTCGACAGAGGGAAAATAGACTTTTCAATCTTTTGTGATATGCTCGATGATGAAGTTGTTACTGTAATAAATAAATCGGCTGTCAGGAATTATTATAACCAGTTTAAAGAAATTGCTGAGGATCTGAAAATTGATCTTGATGATCAGATATTTACAGCAATTATGAAGCTTCCGGATACCATGAAGACAGAAAAACCTGAAATGTCTGATGAAGAATGGTCAATAGTGAAGAATCAAATAATTGAGTCAGTAATAATGCTCGATCTGTACCGTATTGAAGAAGGCTCATCAATAAAGTCGGATCTGAACAAATGTATCGGAAAAATCTTATCATTCCTCGAGACAATCGAAACATTTGAAGCAGGGAGAATCACTAAAATAAGAGAAAAACTAACAACGATACTCGATGAGAATCTTGGTGATAAAGTTGATAAGAACAGATTCGAGCAGGAAATTATCTTTTATCTTGAAAAATACGATATTAATGAGGAGAAGGTAAGGTTAAAAACACATTGCGACTATTTCACTGAAACAATAAATACACCATCACCAAATGGCAAGATTCTGAATTTCATAGCCCAGGAGATTGGCAGAGAGATCAATACTATTGGTTCAAAAGCAAATGATGCTTCAATACAGAAGCTTGTTGTGATGATGAAGGATGAGCTGGAAAAAATTAAAGAGCAAACGCTGAATGTATTATAAGGGTAATATGGCGCAAAGGCACAAAAGTACAAGGGCGCAAAGGCAAAGGTGAGGTTGCCAAAGAACTTTTAAACCGATTGAGCCATTGAGCCATTGAACCGTTGAGCCATTGAGCCGTTGAGCCGTTGAGCCTTTGCACCTGTCACATAGGAGAAAGATTAAGTATCAAAGATATGAAAGGTAAATTGGTAATAATATCAGCCCCTTCTGGTGCAGGAAAAACAACAATTGTTAAGCATCTGCTTAATAGCGGATTGAACCTGTCATTTTCTGTATCCGCCACATCCAGAAAGATGAGGGGCAGCGAAACAGACGGGGAAGACTATTTTTTTCTCACAGTCGAAAATTTCAAAAAGAAGATTGAAAATAACGAATTTATTGAGTGGGAAGAAGTATATAAAGACCATTTTTATGGAACACTGAAAAGTGAACTGGAAAGGATTTGGGCCATGGGAAACCATGTTTTATTTGATGTTGATGTAAAAGGTGCTATCAATATCAAGATCAAATTCGGAACAAGGGCTATAGCAATTTTTGTAATGCCGCCATCTGTTCAGGAATTAGAGAACCGTCTCACGAAAAGAGGAACTGATACCCCCGCGAAAATAAAAATCAGAATTGAGAAAGCAAATGACGAATTGAAGCTTGCAGATCAGTTTGATAAGATAATTGTGAATCATCAGCTGGATAAGGCAAAAGAAGAGGCCATTAAAATTGTATCTTCATTTCTTTCAAGATAATTCAGGAAATCTGATGGCCAGAATCGGTTTATATTTCGGATCATTTAACCCAGTCCATATAGGTCATATGGCAATAGCAGGTTATATGACCGAATTTGCAGGTCTCGACCAGATTTGGTTTGTCGTAAGTCCTCATAATCCACTTAAGAAAAAAGAATCATTGCTGGCTGATCATCAGCGTCTGTATATGACTCAGCTTGCTATCGGCGACAACGACAAAATTAAAAGCACTGATATTGAATTCAAACTACCGGTTCCATCCTATACAATTGATACTCTTACCTATCTGAGTGAAAAGTATAGCACTCATGATTTTAACCTGGTTATGGGTGAGGATAATCTCCTAACGCTTCACAAGTGGAAAAATGTAAACGAGCTTGTTAAGAATTATCCTATATACGTATATCCGCGACCCTATTCCAAAAAACCGGCTTCCCTCCTTCTTGAACAGATTTTGTCAATGGCAGATATCCGCCAGGTAGATGCACCACTGATGGAAATTTCGGGAACTTTTATAAGGAATGGCATTAAGAAAGGCAAAGATATGTCGTATTTCCTGCCACCTCTTGTGTGGAAATACATAAAAGAGATGCATTTCTACGAGAAATGAAGACCTCTCCCTAAAATCCCTCCCCCTATATTGCCTTTTGCACCTCCGTAATGATCTCCTCCCCTCTGATGAGAGCTTTCTCATTGATAGGAATCAAATTATGATATCTTTCGGGAAGCGATTTCTTCAAGCCTTTAATAACATTTTCAATCTTAATTATTGGTTTGATTTTAAGATATCCTCCCAGTACTATTGTGTTAAAGATTTTTGGACTATCCATTTTTGATGCCTCAGCTGTAGCATCAACACGATACACACTTATATCCTTTCTTTCGGGGTGCCGGGTAATTCCATTACCATCATAAATCAGTACACCTCCCGGTTTCACGGAACTTTCAAATTTATCGAGTGATTGCTGGTTGAGGATAATAGCAGTATCAAACCGCTTAATAATTGGCGAGCTTATTCTCTCACTGCTGATTATCACGATCACGTTTGCTGTACCACCACGCATCTCAGGTCCGTATGAAGGCATCCAGCTTACTTCCATATCCTGGATTACTCCGGAGTATGCTATTATCTTCCCCATTGAAAGGACGCCTTGTCCACCAAATCCGGCGATAATTATTTCCTCAGTCATTGTTTATGAGTTTCTTAATATATTATAATTGGCTATTCCTCCGGTACTTTAATATCGCCCAGCGGATAAAAAGGAAACATGTTTTCCTCCATCCATTTATTTGACTGAACGGGGGTCATTTTCCAGCCTGAAGGACAGTTTGAAACGATCTCTACCAGACAGGTGCCCTTATTTAGCTTTTGATATCCTATAGCTTTTTTTATTGCTTTCTTTGTTTTTTTGACATTGGCAGCAGTATGTACGCTCTGCCGGGTAACAAAATATGATCCGGCCAGTGAAGCAACCAGCTCAGTCATCTTTAGCGGGTTTCCCATTGTTTTTACATCTCGTCCGTAAGGTGATGTTGACGATTTCATTCCCGGAAGTGTTGTTGGGGCCATCTGACCTCCAGTCATCCCGTATATTCCGTTATTGATAAAGATAATCAGGATATTTTCGCCTCTGTTGCATGCGTGTATAGTCTCAGCAGTACCAATTGCTGCGAGATCGCCATCGCCCTGATATGTGAAAACAAATTTTTCAGGCATTAGCCTCTTGATGGCAGTTGCAACAGCAGGTGCTCTGCCATGTGCAGCTTCCTGCCAGTCTATATCAAGATAATAATATAAAAAAACAGAACATCCAACGGGAGAGACACCTACAGTTTCTGACTGAAGACCTAATTCTTCAATTAATTCTGCCAGAATCCTATGGGCCGTCCCATGTCCGCAACCAGGGCAATACGACAAGGTATTCTTTGTCATAATGCTGCTTTTCTTATAGACCAGATTCTCTGGTTTTATAATTTCTTGGATTCCACTAACTTGAACCATTTCTTAACCTCCTATGAATTTTGATTTCAGATTCTCAACAACCTCTTCAGGTGTTGTAACAATGCCTCCCATTCTACCAAAATGAAAGACCGGGACTTTCCCGTTTACCGACAGAAGAACATCTTCAACCATCTGTCCTGCACTCATCTCAACCGATAACATGCCTTTTACGTTACCGGCTAATTCATGTATTCTTTTCACGGGGAATGGAAAAAGTGTAATAGGCCTGAGTAAACCGGCTTTTATTCCCTGTTCCCTGGCAAGCTGTACGGCTTTCTGACATACCCTTGCACTTGTGCCATATGCAACTAATATATAATCAGCATCTTCACATTGAAATTCCTCATATCTGACTTCTTTTTCCCGTATCTCATCATACTTGGCAAGGAGCTTAATATTAAATAACTCCTGTTTGTTTGGATCAAGATCAAGAGATGTGATGATATTTCTTTTTCTTTCTGAAGTTTTTCCTGTGGTAGCCCATTCCGGGACAGTCTTTGATCTTTCCTTCTGCGGATTGAGATATACCTTTTCCATCATCTGGCCTATGGCTCCATCAGACAGCATCATCACAGGATTTCTGTACTTAAATGCCAGTTCAAAACTAAGCTCGACAAAATCAGCCATTTCCTGAACTGATGCCGGAGCCAGCACTATCATATGGTAGTCGCCATGCCCGCCGCCTTTTGTAGATTGAAAATAGTCAGACTGGGCTGGCTGAATTGTTCCCAGGCCCGGGCCGCCTCTCACCACATTTACTATGAGGCAGGGAAGTTCTGCGCCTGCTATATATGATATACCCTCTTGTTTCAGACTGATGCCCGGTGATGAAGATGATGTCATTACTTTTTTCCCGCAACCGGCACCTCCGTATACCATATTGATTGCAGCTATTTCGCTTTCTGCCTGAAGAACTACCATACCGGTTGTTTCAGCAGGGTTCGCTTCCATAAGATATTCTATGATTTCAGTCTGAGGAGTTATCGGATAACCAAAATAGCCATCTACGCCTGCACGAATGGCTGCCTCAGCCACCGCCTCATTACCCTTCATCAATCTTAGTTCTCTTTCCATTTCCATGGTTATATTTTTGTTTTGTAAACAGTTATCACTCCATCCGGACAAACCATAGCACAATTCGCGCATCCTATACAAAGATCAGGATTTGCAGGAAATGCATAGTGATAACCTTTTCCATTCACCTCTTTTGCCATAGCGATAGTACCTGTAGGACAAGTTACCATGCATACTTCGCAGCCTTTGCATTTTTCCGCATTTACAACAATACTTCCTCTTATTTTTGCCATACTATTGATTTTTTAATCTAACTAATTGGATGATCACCACTAAATTGCTTCAGCCGTATTTCCAGATCGGGAAACTGGTTACGTCTTACAAGTGACACGCAAGCTCTCAGGCCATCTCTTTTTTCACTCCCTGTTGTAGCAAGGGATATTGCACTTACTCCATATGCTAATAATTCACTTATCAGCTTCTCACCTGTTAGCCCGGGATAAGAAATTGTAAAATAAAATCCATCAGCCAGCGGTTCATCAAGGTCCCTGTCATAT
>JBBRSO010000041.1:0-23620 GCA_038245405.1 Bacteroidales bacterium | reverse complement strand
GACTGGCTCTGAAAGAGCCTGATTTTAATAACCCCCGGCGAAACCGGGGGTTGAGACCAATACATTCTTTCAGCTCTGCAGGAGCTGAAAGAATCAAAGGAAAAACCTCTCATCAATTTGTAGACCCGACTCAATAATAAGTTCGCTGTATTCCTCTTCGAATGTTTTTTTTGTTTTTTCCAATCCCTAAGATATAAGAATATAGCTGCCCTACATCATCCTGACTAATCGTAGGAGCACTATCCTTGATTCTTATCACCAAATGATACAGATGTTGGCGGTAACTTGATATAGTATTTAATTATTAGATTAATACAGCGAGAGTACCAATTTACGAACTTTTTACATTACTAGAAACTATATTAAACCCTTGCAGGGTTTATAATCATATAGTCAGCTTTACCCCCGGTTGCACCGGGGGTTATTAAAATATGGCTCTTTCAGAGCCAAAAATAAATGTGTATAAAGGGTAGCCCTTTCAAAAGGAGGGTACTATTTCTCTTTCCCCTCCTTTTTTCGATTTCATGCTGCAATATTTATCTCCGGGACGGGGTGTTTATTATCGATATGGTGACGTTGTAAAGATGGTAGGTTATAAAAACAATAATGGGAACTCATCTCTAGGATTAGTTCCCATTCACCGTCAGCAACCGAGGTTGCTTTCAGCGTCAGACTACTGTTATTTTGACCGGCTGTTTCATCGGATACTAGACCCGTTTCATCAGCCCCTGGCTTTTGGGTTAAGCCTGTTACAGCAAATCCCTACGGCTGTCCATTCCCATGCCGAAGCACGGTACCCGGACGAAGTGTCATTCAGGCCCTGTTACATATTTCCCGAAGGATATTGCATCAGTTTCAGATAACCCGGAGCCGAAGCTCGTCGTATTCTGATACCCTGTGACTCAATCTTTAAAAGAACGTTTCCATTTTTCCGGCGATTTTCTGAACATCCTGAAACGCCTGGTTCCCATTGTTCAGACTCCGGCTCTCCAGCTGTGCAAACCCGAAGGTCTGACTGAAATGGATCGTGTTTCAATTAAGTAACCATTTCCGTTTCCACATCTTTCGAGCAATCTTTTATCGCTCATCTGATAAAATCAAAATTACACTATTTGAACGATATAACAATCGGTGTATTCTTCTATCTTATTCACGTAATATAAACAATTGGGTTAATAAATTGTTCATAACGTCGGGAAGTGACATCTCACTTAGCTTAGCTGACTATTTCTTATACCCATACACTGCCAGATTTCCAAGAGTTTCCTCTATTCTGAGCAGCTGGTTATATTTAGCGATCCTGTCTGTTCTGCTGGCTGATCCGGTTTTGATCTGGCCAGAGTTGGTTGCAACAGCAATATCAGCGATTGTGGTATCTTCGGTTTCGCCTGAGCGGTGTGAAGTAACAGTTGTATAGCCGGCTCTGTGAGCCATCTCAATGGCATTCAGAGTCTCGGTGAGTGTACCAATCTGGTTAACCTTTATGAGAATTGAATTTGCACAACCCATTTCTATGCCTTTTTTCAGGTAATCAACATTTGTTACAAATACGTCATCACCTACGATCTGACATTTCTTGCCTATTCTGTCGGTCAGCATCTTCCAACCGTCCCAGTCACCTTCAGCCATACCATCTTCCACTGAATCGATAGGATATTTTGAAACAAGCTGCTCAATAAAGTCCACCTGTTCTTTTGATGTCTTTCTTGCACCTTTTGGTCCTTCAAATTTTGAGTAATTGTACAAACCGTCCTGATAAAACTCAGAAGCTGCACAATCGAGACCAATTGTAAGATCGGTGCCAGCTTTATAGCCAGCTGCTGTAATTGCCTTGATAATCGTTTCAAGAGCATCTTCTGTTCCTTCGAGCTTTGGAGCAAATCCGCCCTCATCGCCAACTGCTGTACTTAGTCCGCGCTGATGAAGAACTTTTTTCAATGAATGAAATACTTCTGTTCCCATACGAAGACCTTCACTGAATGATGTAGCTCCTATAGGTCTGATCATAAATTCCTGGAATGCGATAGGTGCATCTGAATGAGAGCCACCGTTTATGATGTTCATCATTGGAATTGGCAATGTAACTGCGTTTGTTCCACCTATATAACGAAACAAAGGAAGGCCATGATATGAAGCTGCTGCTTTGGCAACTGCAAGTGAAACACCGAGTATGGCATTCGCGCCAAGACTACTTTTTGTTTTTGTTCCATCGAGGTCGATCATTTTTTTATCGATACCCGACTGATCTGTAACATCCATTCCGATTACCTCTTCGGCTATAACGTTATTCACGTTATGAACAGCTTTAAGCACACCTTTACCAAGATAACGACCCTTATCGCCGTCTCTAAGCTCAAGCGCTTCGTTTTCTCCGGTTGATGCACCGGAAGGTACTGCTGCCCTTCCAAAATAACCACTTGTTGTCATTACATCAACTTCAATTGTTGGATTGCCGCGGGAATCAAGAATCTCACGAGCATGAACGCTAACTATCTGACCCATAAATTTTTAATTAATTATTAAACAATAATGCAATATACAAAAAAAGGGATTAATAAATTCATCCCTTTTAGTCATAAAATTTCTTTTAACGTCTTATTTTCATTCTGGAGTTGATTCTCCTGAGGTTTCTTCAGCTTTTTCTGCAGGTTTTTCAACCTTCTCAGATTTTGCTTTTGCTGCTTTCGGAGCTTTTACTTCAGCAACTGGCTCATCCTTTTTCTTAGATGTTCTTCTTCTCCTTGTTGTCTTTGTTTTTGCAGCTTCTCCACCGAGCATAGCTTCATTGTAATCAACAAGCTCCATAATGCACATATCTGCATTATCACCGATTCTGTTTCCGATTTTCAGTATACGTGTATATCCGCCCTTACGCTCAGCTATTTTAGGAGATACTTCTCTGAATAATTCAGCTACAGCGTTTTTATCTTTCAGATAACTGAAGACCATTCTTCTAGAATGTGTGGAATCTTCCTTTGATTTGGTGATAATCGGTTCAACAAACATACGTAATGCTTTTGCTTTGGCTGTAGTTGTAGTAATCCTTTTATGAATTATAAGTGATGTAGCCATATTTGAAAGCATCGACTTCCTGTGTGAGCTTGTTCTTCCCAAGTGGTTAATAACTCTGTTATGTCGCATTTCTCTATTTCCTTAACCAGTTTATATTAATCTTTCTCTAATTTATATTTGCTTACATCCATTCCAAATGAGAGGCTCATGGATTCGAGCAATTCATCAAGCTCGGTGAGTGATTTCTTGCCAAAATTTCTGAATTTTAACAAGTCGTTTTTATTAAACTTAACAAGATCACCAAGTGTTTCAACCTCTGCAGCTTTAAGACAATTAAGAGCTCTGACAGAAAGATCAAGGTCGACCAGTTTTGTCTTAAGCAGTTGTCTCATATGCAATACTTCCTCATCGAATTCCTCATTTGCCATCTTATCATCTGAGTCGAGTGTAATCTTCTCATCAGAAAAGAGCATGAAGTGATAAATAAGAATTTTTGCAGCTTCTTTAAGAGCATCTTTCGGATGAATTGAACCATCTGTCTCAATCTCAAAAAGGAGTTTTTCATAGTCGGTTTTTTGCTCCACACGGTAGTTTTCTACAGTGTATTTCACATTTCTCGTGGGAGTAAAGATAGCATCGATAGCTATCAGTCCGAATTCACTGTCGACAGGCTCATTTTCTTCAGCAGGAACGTACCCACGTCCCTTATTGACAGTTAGTTCTATCTGTAATTTAACATCTGGCTCCATTCTGAAAATAACCAGGTCAGGGTTCAGAACTTCGAATCCTGATAATGAACTATTAAGGTTTCCGGCTTTAAATACATCCTGTCCGCTTACCTTGATAGTTACTTTTTCATGATCAACATCTTCGACAATTCTTTTAAAACGAACCTGCTTGAGGTTCAGGATTATCTCGGTAACGTCTTCCATTACACCGGTTATGGTAGAGAATTCGTGGTCAATACCCTCGATCTTAACTGTTGTTATGGCAAAACCCTCTAATGAAGAGAGCAGGATTCTTCTAAGTGCATTGCCGACAGTAATACCATAGCCAGGTTCAAGCGGACGGAATTCAAATTTTCCGTGTTTGTCGTCCGCTTCCAGCATTATTACTTTATCAGGCTTCTGGAATGATAAAATGGCCATAGGATTTTTCTTAATTTTATTATTTAGAATACAATTCAACTATAAGTTGTTCCTTAATGTTTTCAGGAATATCGGTACGTTCAGGTACGTTCATAAATTTACCTGCCATTTGAGTATCGTCCCATTCAAGCCATGAAAGTTTTGAATATTTTTTGGTGGTGAGTGAATCAACAATTGATTCAAGAGATTTCGATTTCTCACGAACACCGATAATATCACCTGGTTTCAGCTGGAATGATGGAATATTGACAACAGTTCCGTTAACGGTCATATGCCTGTGAGAAACGAGCTGACGAGCAGCTGCTCTTGTTGGGGCAACACCAAGACGGTAAACTACATTGTCGAGACGTGATTCGAGGAGCTGAAGAAGTACAGCGCCTGTAACGCCTTTGCTTCTTAATGCTTTCTCAAAAGTGTTCCGAAACTGACGTTCAAGCATACCATATGTATATTTTGCTTTCTGTTTTTCCCTGAGCTGAACACCATATTCTGAAGTCTTTTTTCTCTTCTTGTTCATTCCATGCTGTCCGGGAGGAAAATTTTTCCTCTCCATATGCTTGTCGGGACCGAATATAGGTTCACCGAATTTCCTTGCTATTCTTGTTCTTGGGCCAATATATCTTGCCATTTTATATAAAAATTTGAAACTTAATTACTATTTAAACCCTTCTTCTTCCGGGAGCACGGCAACCATTATGAGGCATTGGTGTTACGTCGACTATCTCAGTAACTTCTATACCTACATTGCTTATGGATCTGATAGCAGATTCGCGGCCTGAACCCGGCCCTTTAACGAATACTTTCACTTTTCTTAAACCCAGATCATATGCCACTTTACCACACTCTTCTGATGCCATCTGAGCGGCATAAGGTGTATTTTTCTTGGAACCCTTGAATCCCATCTTACCTGCAGATGCCCATGAAATAACCTGACCCGAATTATTTGTCAGAGTAACAATAATATTATTAAATGATGAATGAACATGTGCATGGCCTGAAGGTTCTACTTTAACGACCCTCTTTTTTAATGCTCCAGTCTTCTTTGCCATAATCTATTTATTTAGTAGCTTTTTTCTTGTTTGCAACAGTTTTCTTTCTCCCTTTACGGGTTCTGGCGTTATTCTTGGTGCTTTGTCCTCTGACAGGAAGACCGATTCTGTGACGAACACCGCGATAGCAGCCAATATCCATAAGCCTTTTTATATTCATTTGAGTCTCCGAACGAAGCTCACCTTCAAGCTTATAGTTTTCATTCAGAATCCTACGGATAGTGTTGATCTGATCATCAGTCCATTCCTGAACTTTTGCATTCCTGTCAACACCAGCTTCGTCGAGAACTCTCTGTGCAATGCTCCTTCCTACACCATAGATGTAAGTCAGGCCAACTTCGCCTCTTTTATTTCTTGGTAAATCCACACCAACAATACGTGCCATATAATACTTTTCTTAAATGAGTTGCAAAATTAGTTAAAATTATCCCTGTCTCTGTTTGAACTTGGGATTTTTCTTGTTAATAACGTAAATGCGTCCTTTTCTCCTGACTATTTTACAATCAGCGCTGCGCTTTTTTACAGATGCTCTTACTTTCATTACCTTAATATTTCTTATTTATACCTGAATGTTATTCTTCCTTTTGTTAAATCATATGGTGACATTTCCACCTTTACTTTATCGCCCGGCAAGATCTTGATATAGTGCATTCTCATTTTCCCCGAAATATGTGCTGTTATCACATGTCCATTTTCGAGCTCGACCCTGAACATTGCATTTGAAAGGGCTTCGATGATAGTGCCGTCTTGCTCAATTGACGCTTGTTTAGCCATACGATTACATATTATTTAAAACTGTTTCAATAAATTCAAAAGTCGTTAATACCTCTGCCTCTCCTTTTTCAACTGCAACGGCATATTCAAAGTGTGCTGAAGGTTTTCCGTCAGCCGTCTTTATCGTCCATCCATCGCGCATCTGAAGAGTTTCTTTTTTCCCCAGATTAATCATTGGTTCAATGCATATGACCAGTCCTTTTTCCATTTTCGGACCAGTTCCCTTTTTGCCCCAGTTAGCAACTTCCGGTTGTTCATGAAGTTTTCTTCCCAGACCGTGACCCACCAGTTCTCTAACAACTGTGTATCCGCCACTTTCTGCTTTAGTCTGAACTGCATTTGAGATATCACCAACCCTGTTACCTGCTATTGCTTCTTTTACTCCTTCTTCAAGAGAAGCCCTGGTATACTCGAGCAGACGTCTCACTTCATCTGATATTTCTCCTACGGGAAATGTATAAGCACTGTCGCCATACCACCCTTTCAATATCACTCCGCAATCAACAGATATAATATCACCCTCTTTCAGAACATAACCGGATGGAATACCATGAACCACTTCGTCGTTGACAGATGTACAGAGTGTATTTGGAAAACCACCATATCCTTTGAATGCCGGCGTTGCTCCGTTATCGCGGATAAATGTTTCAGCAATCCGATCGAGATATATAGTGGTTACCCCCGGTTTTATTAAAGATGCAAGTTCCGCAAGAGTTCTTGACACCAGCATATTGCTCTCTTTTAACAACCCGACCTCTTCATCAGTCTTTAAATATAACATCAAAGAACGCTAAACTAATTATATAGATGTAGTTGACCCAGCTCTTCCCTTAATACGGCCTGATTTCATAAGACCATCGTAGTGACGCATAAGCAGATGACTCTCTATCTGTTGTAGTGTATCAAGGATAACACCAACAAGAATAAGGAGTGAAGTGCCTCCGTAGAATTGAGCAAACTGAGGTGATACAGTAGCTTTCACTGCAATAGAAGGCATTATTGCCACTATTGCCAGAAATATTGATCCAGGGAAGGTTATCCTCGACATGATTGTATCAAGAAACTCAACAGTTTTTCTTCCTGGTTTAATACCCGGGATAAAGCCGCTGTTTTTCTTCATGTCTTCTGCCATCTGCACGGGATTAATAGTAATTGCAGTATAAAAGTACGTGAATACAATAATCAGAATCGCTGTAACTAGATTATACCAGAAACCGTACATATTCGAAAAAGCAACAACAAAGCCTGATCCTGAATTTGTATATCCTGCTATGATCATTGGCAACATCATAATTGCCTGGGCAAAGATAATAGGCATAACACCGGCAGCATTTACTTTTAAAGGTATATACTGACGAACGCCGCCATATTGCTTATTGCCAACTATTCTTCTTGCATACTGTACAGGTACACGGCGGGTGCCCTGAACCAGAAGGATAACTCCGAGAACGACTATGAATAAGAACAGGACCTCAACAATAAGACCGATAGCACCACCGGCACCATTCATCCTAATTCCCACTTCAAAAATAAAGTTTTGAGGAAGACGGGCTACGATTCCGATCATTATTATAAGTGAAATACCGTTTCCGATACCCTTGTCTGTAATCTTTTCTCCCAGCCACATAACAAACATTGTACCGGCTGTAAGAATGATCACCGACGATAGTGTAAAGAATGTACCCGAAAGAATAAATGCTGATGCAGGCAGTGTGTGAGTCAGGTTTACCAGATAAGTCGGAGCCTGAAGCACAAGGACTAAAATTGTAAGATACCTTGTATACTGATTCATTTTACGTCTTCCGCTTTCACCCTCTTTCTGTAGTTTCTGGAAATAAGGGAAAACTATACCGAGCAGCTGAACAACAATTGAAGCCGAGATATAGGGCATTATTCCCAGGGCGAAAATTGATGCTTGTGAAAAGGCGCCTCCCGAAAACATATCGAGAAGGCCCATCAGACCTGAAGAAGTCTGGGTTTTTAAAGATGCCAGTTGTGATGGGTCAATGCCCGGAAGGGTAATATATTTACCCAGTCTGTATAATAAAATGATCCCAAAAGTATAGATAAGTCTTGCGCGAAGATCTTCTATCTTAAAGATATTTTTTATAGTCTGAATCAGTCTCATGAAATTACAGTATTACAGCGGTTCCCTTTTTAGCTTCGATTGCTTCTACAGCTGTTTTGCTGAAAGCGTGGGCATGTACTTCGAGTTTTCTTTCGAGAGTTCCTTTACCGAGTATTTTCACCAAAGCATTTTTAGAAACCAGACCAGCCATTACAAGTACCTCAAAATCGATTTTTTCAATATTATGTGATTCTGCGAGTGTCTGAAGGGTACTGATATTTATACCCTTATATTCCACGCGGTTAATATTTTTGAAACCATATTTTGGAACACGTCTCTGAAGTGGCATCTGACCGCCTTCAAAACCGATCTTCCTGCTATAGCCTGATCTGGACTTTGCACCTTTATGTCCTCTTGTTGAAGTACCTCCTCTACCGGAGCCTTGACCACGACCGAGACGCTTACTACTGTGTGTTGATCCTTTTGCAGGTCTTAAGTTACTCAAATCCATAACCTTATATTGTAATATAGTTAATTATCTTAAATATTTTCAACTTTTACCAGATGCCGGACCTTTACTACCATACCCATAATCTGGGGAGTAGCTTCATGTTCAACAGTGTGGTTTAATTTACGGATACCAAGAGCTTCCAGAGTCAACTTCTGTCTCATCGGTTTGCCGTTTTTGCTTTTCACCTGGGTGATACGAATTTTTGCCATCGTAATGTTGTTTACTAACCGTTAAATACTTTATCCATTGCGACACTTCTGTGTTCAGCAACCGTGAAGGCATCTCTCATTTCGAGGAGTGCTGCAAACGTTGCTTTCACAAGGTTGTGAGGGTTTGAAGAGCCCTTTGATTTTGCGAGCACATTCTTAACACCTACGCTCTCAAGAACTGCACGCATAGCACCACCGGCCTTAACTCCTGTACCGTCTGAAGCCGGTTTGATAAATACTTTTGCACCACCGAATTTTGCAACCTGTTCGTGAGGTATAGTACCGTTTATAATCGGTACTTTTATCAGATTCTTTTTGGCATCTTCGATTCCTTTTGCAATAGCAGTAGTTACTTCACTTGCTTTACCTAGTCCATGTCCTACAATACCATCTTCATTTCCTACAACTACTATAGCTGAAAAACTGAATGTACGTCCTCCTTTTGTAACTTTGGTTACTCTCTGGATACTGACAAGCCTATCCTTAAGTTCGAGATCGCTGGTTTTAACTTTTCTTATACCGTTTCCCATAATTCATTAGAATTTTAAACCGCCTTCGCGGGCTGCGTCAGCCAATGATTTTACTCTGCCATGATATTTATATCCACTTCTGTCGAAGACGACTTTCTCAATACCTTTTTCTTTGCATTTGGTAGCGAGCAGTTTTCCGACAAGTTTAGCCTGTTCTGTTTTTTTAACGCCTGTTTGGGCTGCAATCTCTTTTTCTTTAGAGCAGGCCGACAGAAGAGTAACTCCGCTCAGGTCGTCAACGACCTGAACATATATCTGTTTATTGCTACGATACACTGCAAGTCTTGGTGTTTCGGCAGTACCGTTTATTTTCTTCCGGATCCTCATTTTGATCCTGGTTCTTCTTTCCAACTTTGTTAAGGCCATGATTTTTTTACTTTTACCAGATTAAACACTAGCAGATTTTCCAGCCTTTCTTCTGAGCTGTTCTCCAACAAACTTAATTCCCTTTCCTTTGTAAGGTTCAGGCGGACGGAGAGATCTGATTTTTGCAGCAACATGTCCGATAAGCTGTTTATCGATACATGTAAGGGTAATGATCGGATTTGCCCTTCTCTCTGTTTTTGTTTCAACTTTTACCTCGACTGGAAGCTGAAGAATTACTTCGTGAGAAAAACCAAGGCTCATCTCAAGATCTTGTCCTTTTGCTTCGGCGCGATAACCAACACCCACGAGTTCAAGTTGCTTTTTGTATCCTTCTGATACTCCAACTACCATATTATGAATCAGTGCGCGGTACAGACCATGCAGCGATTTATGATTTTTGGATTCAGTAGGACGCGACAATATGACTTCATTCCCCACCACTTCGACCTTAAGGTCTTTGTCGACTACCTGAGTCAACTCTCCCAGGGGGCCTTTCACACTAACCACATTGGAGTCACTGACATTGACAGTAACGCCTTTTGGCAGGTTTACAGGTAATTTTCCTATTCGTGACATTAAGCTATCCTCCTATTAGTAAACATAACATAATACTTCACCACCAATTTTCTCTTTTTTTGCCTCTTTATCGGTCATCAGACCTCTTGAGGTCGATATGATGGCGATACCCAATCCATTAAGGACTCTTGGCATCTCATCTGCTCCGATGTACTGACGGAGACCCGGGCGGCTTATTCTTTGAATTTCTTTGATAGCAGGTTTCTTGCTCTTGGCATTGTACTTGAGAGCAATTTTCAAAACACCCTGCGGTCCTTCACCATCGATAACCTTATAGCTGAGGATATAACCTTTTTCGAATAATATTCTGGCAACCTCTTTCTTAAGATTGGATGCTGGTGCCTCCACAACCTTATGACCGGCCATAATGGCGTTCCTTATTCTGGTCAGTAAATCTGCAATTGGATCAGTCATCTTCTATTTCTATTATTTAATATAGTTTATAATTGTTCTTAAATTACCAACTGGCTTTCTTTACACCCGGGATAAGCCCGAAAGATGCCATTTCCCTGAAAGTTATCCTGCTTACTCCAAATTGTCTCATGTATCCTCTTGAACGTCCCGTTATTTTGCAACGGTTATGCATCCTGTTAGGATTAGAGTTACGGGGAAGACGGCTTAGTCCAACATAATCACCGGCAGCCTTGAGTTCGGCTCTTTTTGCTGCAAATTTCTGGGTAAGTCTTGCGCGTTTTACTTCGCGGGCTATCATCGATTCTTTAGCCATATAACTAGTTTTTATTATTTTTAAATGGTAATCCAAACTGTTTGAGAAGAGCTAACGCTTCTTCATCCGTGCCTGCAGATGTTACAAATGTAATCTGTAAACCCATGATCTTCGCAATCTTGTCGAGGTCAATCTCAGGGAAGATAATCTGTTCTGTTACTCCGAGAGTATAATTTCCACGACCATCGAGCTTGGAATTAATTCCTTTGAAGTCGCGGATACGTGGAAGTGCAACGGATATCAGCCTTTCAAGAAATTCGAACATCCTGTCTCTGCGTAATGTTACCATTATACCGATAGGCATGTCTTTTCTAAGCTTGAAGTTTGAGATATCTTTTGTCGACATTGTCTGAACAGCTTTCTGACCTGCAATGTCTGATATTTCCTTTACTCCGTATTCCAGAAGTTTCTTATCGGCAATCGCCTGTCCCACTCCCTGGTTGATAACGATTTTTTCCAACTTTGGGACCTGCATAATGGTACTGTATCCGAATTCCTTCATCAATGCAGGGACGATCTCGTCTTTATACTTGTTTTGTAGCGCAGGTGTGTACATTACTTAATCTCCTCCCCTGATTTTTTTGAATAACGCACTAATTTATTTTTTTCATTAAGTTTCTTGCCAACACGTGTAGGTTTGCCTGATGTAGGGTCAATAAGCATCAGATTTGAGATATGCACAGGCGCTTCTTTTTTCAAAATTCCTCCCTGCGGAGCTTTTGCATTTGGTTTGGTATGTTTTGATACCAGGTTAACGCCTTCAACAATAGCTCTGCTTTTATCTCTGTCGACTTCAAGAATACGGCCTTTCTGACCTTTAGATTCACCGGTTATTACCATAACCGAATCTCCCTTTTTTATGTGTATTTTCTTCTGCATCGTTGTGTACTTTAATATATTACAACACTTCAGGTGCCAGTGAAACAATCTTCATGTACTTGTCACGCAATTCGCGGGCAACCGGCCCGAAGATACGTGTTCCGCGTACTTCATTAACATTGTTAAGAAGAACTACCGCATTGTCGTCAAAACGGATATAAGAACCATCTGCACGACGGATTTCTTTTGTAGTTCTGACAACCACTGCTTTGCTCACTGTACCTTTTTTTGCTTCACCTGAAGGAAGTGCGGATTTCACACTCACGACAATTTTATCACCTACGGTAGCGTACCTTTTTTTGCTACCACCAAGAACCCTGATGCACAAAACTTCTTTTGCACCTGAATTATCGGCTACGGTTAATCTGCTTTCCTGTTGTATCATGATTACTTAGCTCTTTCGATTATTTCAATTAATCTCCAGGTTTTGTTTTTGCTCAGAGGCCTGGTCTCCGATATACGTACAGTATCACCAATATTGCATGAATTTTCTTCATCGTGCGCCATCAGCTTTTTAGACCTGTTAATAAACTTGCCATAAATCGGGTGTTTTACTTTCCTTTTTATGACCACTACGATGGATTTGTCCATTTTAGTACTGACAACCATACCTATACGTTCTTTTCTAAGATTTCTTTCCATTGCTGATATAGCTTATTATTTCTTATTCAATTCCCTTACACGCTTCTCGGTCAACAGACGTGCTATTGTATTCTTCACATCTTTTACCTTCTGCGGATTATCAAGCGGAGTTATTGCATGGTTAAGCTTCATACGAATGAGCAGAGTCTTCTCAGTATCTATTCTTTCGAGAAGATCGGGAGTGCTTAATTCTCTTATTTCTGAAGTTTTCATTTCTGTCTAATATATTATTCCTGTGCGTAATCGCGTCTTACAATAAATTTTGTTGTTATCGGAAGTTTCTGAGCTCCCAAACGGAGTGCCTCTTTTGCAACTTCATAAGGTACACCTTCAGCTTCAAGCAGTATTCTGCCAGGGGTTACCGGCACAACAAAACCTTCAGGTGCTCCTTTTCCTTTACCCATACGTACCTCAGCAGGTTTCTTTGTTATAGGCTTATCAGGAAAAATTCTTATCCACAACTGACCTTCACGTTTCATGTGACGTGTTACGGCCTGACGGGCTGCTTCGATCTGCCTTCCGGTGATCCAGCTTTCCTCAAGCGCTTTGATACCAAATGACCCGAATGCCAGCTGGTTGCCTCTTTGCGCATTACCTTTCATTCTTCCCTTCTGGGCTCTCCTGAATTTGGTCCTTTTCGGTTGTAACATTGCTATATTGTTATAAAATTATATACTAAAGTCTCTTATTTTTTTGCTTTCCTTTTCAGGCTCTTGCTCTTTGCATTTCTTGCTCCGATATTCGGACTGAGATCTCTCTTTCCAAATACTTCACCGTTGCAGATCCAAACTTTTACACCAAGTAAACCAACCTTTGTATGAGCTTCAGCCAAAGCATAATCTATATCTGCTCTCAGGGTATGAAGGGGGATACGTCCTTCTTTGTATGATTCACTTCTTGCCATTTCAGCACCGCCCAGACGACCCGAGATCATAATTTTAATCCCTTCTGAACCCATTCTCATTGTTGAAGCGATCGACATCTTTATTGCACGACGGTATGAAATTTTTCCTTCAAGCTGACGGGCAATATTGTTTGCTACTATATTAGCATCGAGTTCCGGACGTTTAACTTCAAAGATGTTGATCTGAACTTCTTTCTTGGTAATCTTTTTCAGCTCTTCTTTCAGCTTGTCAACTTCTTGTCCGCCTTTACCTATAATTATACCAGGACGTGCTGTATTAACTGTAACAGTAATAAGCTTCAGGGTTCTTTCAATGATAATCTTTGAAAGGCTGGCTTTTGCAAGCCTGGCGTTCAGATATTCCCTGATCCTGGTGTCTTCAACAAGTTTACCGGAAAAATCTTTTCCACCGTACCAGTTTGAATCCCATCCTTTGATTATGCCTAATCTGTTACCTATCGGATTTACTTTTTGTCCCATCTGATCTAATTTGATGTGTTTTCAACTTCGTTAATCTTACTGTCAAGCACGAGAGTTACATGGTTTGATCTTTTTCTCACCCTGTAAGCTCTTCCCTGTGGTGCAGTCTGTAGTCTTTTAAGCATACGACCCGCGTCAACATGAACCAGTTTTACGTATAGGTTGCTTTCTTCGACTCTTACACCTTCATTCTTAGCCTGCCAGTTGGCAATTGCTGAGAGGAGAAGTTTCTCCATTCTGCGTGATGCTTCCTGTGAACTAAACTTGAGGATATCAAGCGCTTTATTTACATCCTTACCGCTTATAAGCTGTGTTACCAGTCTCATTTTTCTTGGTGATGTAGGACAGTTTCTGAGGATCGCCTGGTATCTGCTCTTGGCGGCCTCTTTTTTCTGGTCAGCTGTATTTCTTTTTCTTGCACCCATTTTTAAATGTTTTATTGTTTACATTACTTATTACCAGAGTGACCCCTGAAAGTACGGGTAGGTGAAAATTCACCCAGTTTATGGTCTACCATATTCTCTGTAATGTAAACGGGGATAAACTTGTTCCCGTTATGAACTGCTATAGTATGTCCGACAAAATCTGGCGAGATAACGGATCTTCTTGACCAGGTTTTTATCACCGATTTTTTTTGTCCTTCATTCATTTCAAGAACTCGCTTGCCGAGTTTGAAATCGATGAAAGGGCCTTTCTTAATTGATCTACTCATAATATATCAGTTATTTTTTCCTTCTTTCAACAATAAATTTTGCAGAGTATTTCTTCTTGTCTCTGGTCTTGAAACCTTTAGCAGGAATGCCTTTACGCGATCTTGGATGTCCGCCTGATGCTCTTCCTTCACCACCACCCATTGGGTGATCAACAGGGTTCATTACAACACCTCTTACCCTTGGACGACGTCCCTGCCAGCGTGAGCGGCCTGCCTTTCCTGATCTCTCAAGATTATGATCGGGGTTAGAAACTGTTCCAACTGTAGCACGGCAGGTAGTAAGTACCATCCTTGTTTCTCCTGAAGGAAGCTTTATTGTAGCATATTTCCCTTCACGAGCCGACAATTGGGCATATGTTCCGGCGCTGCGTGCAAGTGATGCACCTTTGCCAGGTTTAAGTTCAATGTTATGAATAATAGTACCCATTGGTATATCGCTAAGAAACAGGGTATTACCAATTTCAGGAGCAGCATCTTTTCCTGAGAGTAATGTCTGGCCAACCTGAAGACCTACCGGTGCTATTATATATCTTTTTTCTCCATCCTGATAAAAAACCAATGCAATCCTGGATGTACGGTTCGGATCGTATTCAATGGTTTTTACAGTTGCAGGCATGCCATCTTTTTCCCTGAGGAAATCGATAACTCTATACATCTTTTTGTGACCGCCTCCGATGTATCTCATAGTCCGTTTGCCGTTACCGTTCCTTCCTCCTGAATTTCTGTGCGATCGAAGTAAGGATTTCTCCGGCGTAGCACTTGTAAGTGTATCAAAAGTGCTTGCGATTTTGTGTCGCTGACCTGGTGTTACAGGTTTAATCTTTCTGACTGCCATATAGGTTTTTAAATATTGCTGTAGAAATCAATTTTGTTTCCTTCTGCAAGAGTCACAATAGCTTTTTTAGTAGCAGCTGTTCTTCCTGTCAGTAATCCCGATTTCGTGTTACGCGATTTGATTTTACCGCCATAACGCATCGTATTCACCGAATCAACTGTAACTGTGTACATTTCTTCAATGGCTTTTCTTATCTGTAACTTGTTTGCACTCTTGGCAACGAGAAAACCATAACGATTAAATTTATCGCCCTGGCTTGTCATCTTCTCCGTTACAATTGGTTTAAGCAAAATATTCATTACTCAAATGTTTTCTAGTTTTCAAATGTTGCCTGTAAAACGTCAACTGCGCTCTCTACAAGTATCAATGTTGAAGCCCTCATAATCGTATAAGTACTTAATTCGCTGGCTGTTACAATTTCAACGCCTGGTACATTTCGGGATGACAAATATATATTATTATTTTGTTCTGGTAAAACAAATATTGATTTTTTATTCACAATATTCAGGTTATTTCCCATTTTGATTATTTCCTTCGTTTTAGGTGATTCAAAAGAGAAATCTTCCAGTACAATAATATTATTTGTAGAAGCTTTATATGAAAGGGCTGATCTTCTGGCTAATTGTTTCACTTTCTTGTTTAGCTTGAAGCCATAAAACCTGGGTTTAGGACCGAAAACACGGCCTCCTCCACGATAGAGAGGGTTCCTTATGTTTCCTGCACGTGCAGTACCGGTTCCTTTTTGTTTCTTAATCTTCCTGGTGCTACCTGCTACTTCGCCACGTTCTTTGGCTTTATGTGTACCTTGTCTCTGATTGGCAAGGAACTGTTTTGTATCGAGATAAATAGCATGGTCGTTAGGTTCTATACCGAAAATTGCATCGTTGAGATCAACTTTCCTTCCGGTTTCCTTACCGCTAGTATTAATAATTGCTAATTCCATTATTTTGTAATTATTACGTATCCACCTTTTGGACCCGGGACTGATCCTTTGACAATTATGATATTATTCTCAGCCATGAGTCTTACAACTTTCATATCCATAGCCATTACCTGGTTTCCTCCCATACGTCCGGCCATTCTCATGCCAGGCAATACTCTTGAAGGGAAGGAAGAAGCGCCTAATGAACCAGGTGCCCTGCCCCTGTTATGCTGACCATGAGTTTGTCCGCCAACACCGGCAAAGCCATGACGTTTAACAACACCCTGAAACCCTTTTCCTTTCGACCATCCTCTTACATCTACAATGCTATCGCTTCCGAAAAGTTCTGCTGTAAGAACATCACCTTCTTTACACTGACCTTCTCCAAAGCCTGTAAATTCAATGACCTTTCTTTTGGGCGTTGTATTTGCCTTCATGAAATGCCCCATCTCTGCTTTGGTGGTGTGTTTCTCTTTTTTATCTTCAAATCCTAACTGTACAGCAAAATAGCCATCTTTCTCCACTGTTTTAACCTGAGTTACAACACATGGACCGGCTTGCAGAACCGTACATGGAATATTTTTTCCACTTTCATCGAAAATGGAGGTCATTCCTACTTTTTTACCTATTAATCCCTGCATCTCTTTATAACTTTACTGGTTTCACACTTTAATTTCTACTTCAACTCCGCTCGGAAGCTCGAGTTTCATCAGAGCATCGATGGTTTTTGGCGTTGAGCTGTAAATATCGAGCAATCGCTTGTAAGATGAGAGTTCAAATTGCTCTCTTGCTTTTTTATTTACAAAGGGTGAACGAAGCACGGTATAAATCTTTTTGTGGGTAGGAAGCGGAATTGGCCCGCTTACAACTGCACCAGTAGATTTTACTGTTTTTACGATCTTCTCGGCAGACTTATCTACCAGATTATGATCATAAGATTTCAGTTTAATACGAATTTTCTGACTCATCTTTTAAAGAATTTTTCCTTTGGTAACTTCTACAATTCTGTTTGATATATCTACAGGTACCTTTTCATAATGGGAGAACTCCATAGTTGATGTTGCTCTTCCCGAGGTAAGAGTACGAAGTACTGTAACATAACCGAATTTCTCGGCCAGAGGTACTTTTGCTTTTACTACTCTTGCGCCTGCTTTCGATTCCATACCTTCCACTCTGCCTCTTCTTCTGTTAAAGTCGCCAATAACTTCCCCAACATATTCTTCAGGAGTAACTACTTCTGTAGACATGATGGGTTCAAGGATTACAGGATTACATTTTCCTGCAAATTTCCTGAAGGCTTGCTTGGCGGCAATTTCAAATGAGAGAGCATCTGAGTCAACCGGATGATATGAACCGTCTTTGAGTACTACTTTAAGGCTATCGAGAGGGAAACCTGCAAGTGGTCCATTGACCATTGCCTCGCGGAATCCTTTTTCTATAGCGGGGATATATTCTTTTGGAATATGACCGCCTTTCACCTCATTTACGAATTGAAGTCCTCTTACATTAGCATCAGCAGGGGCCAGATCAAATGTCATATCTGCAAATTTTCCTCGGCCACCCGACTGTTTCTTGAATACTTCACGGAACTCAGCTGTGCTTGTGATAGCCTCTTTATAGGCAACCTGCGGCGCTCCCTGGTTACATTCAACTTTAAATTCACGTCTCAGACGATCAACGAGAATTTCAAGATGAAGTTCACCCATCCCATGTATTACTGTTTGTCCGCTGTCGGGATCAGTTCTTACCTGGAAAGTAGGATCCTCTTCAGCGAGTTTATTTAACGCCATTGACAATTTATCAACGTCGGCCTGTGTTTTAGGCTCTATAGCGATTCCGATAACCGGTTCCGGAAAATCCATCGATTCCAGCAAAATCGGTTTATTTATAGCACATAAAGTATCACCGGTTTTAATGTCTTTAAAACCTACACCGGCACAAATATCACCGGCAGAAATACTTTCTTTTGGATTCTGTTTGTTCGCATGCATCTGGAAGAGACGGTTTATACGTTCTCTTTTTCCTGTGCGTACATTTAATACTGTATCACCGGCTTTCAGAACACCTGAATAGATACGAAGGAAACACAGACGACCTACGAATGGATCAGTTGCAATTTTAAATGCGAGTGCTGCAAGAGGCGCTTCATCATCGGGTTCACGTATGATCTCTTCATCATTCCTTGGATCAATACCAATAACTGAACCCTTATCAACGGGTGAAGGAAGAAATGCAATGACGGAATCGAGAAGGCTCTGTACCCCTTTGTTTTTAAATGCCGATCCACATATTACAGGGATAGCCAATCCGTCGATGGTAACCTTACGAAGGGCGACCATTATCTCATCCTCTGTTATTGACTCGTGATCTTCAAGATATCTGGCAAGGAGCGTATCGTCAACACCGGCGACAACTTCTACAAGCTTTCCTCTCCACTCTTCAGCTTCCTCCTTCATATCAGCAGGAATATCTACAGTAGTGAAAGTAGTAGCGTTATTATCATCAGTGCCATACACGGTAGCTTTCATTGTAATAAGGTCGATCACCCCATTAAAATTCTCCTCAGCACCAATAGGTATCTGAACCGGAATAGGGTTTGCTCCAAGCTTTTCCTGGATCTGTTGTACAACACCATAAAAATCAGCGCCTGCCCTATCCATCTTATTAATGAAGGCAATACGTGGTACTACATATTTATTTGCCTGTCTCCAAACAGTCTCTGACTGTGGCTCAACACCACCTACTGCACAGAAAACGGCAACTGCTCCGTCAAGGATTCTGAGTGATCTCTCAACTTCAACGGTAAAATCTACGTGTCCCGGAGTATCGATAATATTAATCTTATAATCATTACCCCTGTATTTCCAGAATGTTGTTGTAGCAGCAGAAGTAATTGTAATTCCTCTCTCCTGTTCCTGAACCATCCAGTCCATCGTTGCATTGCCATCATGTACCTCACCCATACGATGTGTACGACCAGTATAAAACAGAATACGCTCTGTAGTAGTGGTCTTGCCGGCATCGATGTGGGCCATGATTCCGATGTTTCTGGTATATTTCAGGTTATTATCCATCTATTCTTTTATACAACTCCTCGTATTATACAACTTCACTAACTGTCAACTAAAACCGGAAATGAGCGAAAGCTTTGTTTGCTTCAGCCATTCTATGGGTATCTTCTTTTTTCTTATATGCGCCACCTTCAAGCTTGTAGGCTGCCATAAGTTCAGCAGCAAGCCTCTCAGCCATTGAATGACCGGTTCTCTTTCTTGCGAATGAGATCATATTCTTCATACTGATAGCTACTTTCCTGTCGGTTCTGATTTCCATAGGAACCTGGAAAGTTGCACCACCTACGCGTCGGGCTTTTACTTCAACCTGAGGGGTAACATTATCAAGGGCCTGCTTGAAAATTTCAAGCGGAGTCTTGCCTTCTGTTTTAAATTTATCTCCGACTATTTCAAGAGAGTCGTAGAAAATTTTAAAAGCAAGATTCTTTTTGCCACTGAACATAAGATTATTCACAAACCTTGTTACATACGGATCTTTGTATTTAGGATCCGGTAACAGAATCCTCTTCTTTGGTCTTGACTTTCTCATTATCTTATTCCTTTAACTGTTACTTCTTAGGTCTTTTAGCACCATATTTTGATCTTCTCTGTGTACGGCCATCAACTCCAGACGTGTCGAGTGCTCCACGAACCAAATGATAACGTACGCCCGGGAGATCTTTCACCCTGCCACCTCTGATCAGTACGATCGAGTGTTCCTGCAGGTTGTGACCTTCTCCAGGAATATAAGCGTTTACTTCTTTCTGGTTGGTTAGCCTTACCCTGGCTACCTTCCTCATTGCTGAATTAGGTTTCTTTGGTGTAGTGGTGTAAACACGAACGCAAACACCCCTTCTCTGTGGACATGAATCGAGAGCCGGAGCTTTACTCTTATCTACCAGTTTCTTCCTGCCTTTTCTTACTAACTGCTGAATTGTCGGCATATTTCCAATTATTTTAACTTAAATTTTACTTAAAAAAATGGTTTGCAAAGGTATTGTTTTTATTTTCAAATCAAAATCGTCTTGTAATATTTCTCAAAAAATGTTATACACATATATCAAATCCCTGATTGTACTGAGTACTCAGGCACTTAAGCATGTTGAAATAAATATATCTTACTAAAAATGTAAGTTATTGACAGGTTCCTTCCCGATCTTTCCAATGAAAAACGTTTTGTAAACTTACGATGAAAGAAAAAACGGTACTCCTGTATTTCAAAAAACTTGTGCAAAGGAAATAAAAAATTTGTAATTCTCACCTCTTTCTTAAACTGTTTTTAAAAAATTATTATTTTTGTCCACACCTAAACAGCGGACAAGTAAATATTTATTATATATAATTCCAGCAAAACATGAAAACATTCCAGGCGGACCAGATTAAGAACATTGCTCTTCTGGGTAATTCGGGTTCAGGTAAAACGACCCTTGCAGAGGCTTTGCTTTTTAATGGCGGTATCATCGAAAGAAGAGGTACAATTGAAGGAAATAATACAGTATCAGATTATCGACCGATTGAACATGAAAACAGAAATTCAATCTACTCGACAGTTTTGTATACTGAGTTTCAAAACAGTAAAATAAACATTTTCGATACGCCGGGGCTTGATGATTTCAGCGGAGGAGTTATCTCATCTCTCTTTGCATCAGATGCTGCCGTACTCACTATCAACTCCCAGAATGGCGTTGAGGTTGGTACCGAAATACATTTCCGCCATACGGAGAAAGAAAATAAGCCACTCATAATTGTAGTGAATGGGCTGGATCATGAAAAAGCGAACTTCGAGAAAACCCTCGAGATGCTTAAAGAAAGACTCAGCAGCAATGTAATCATCATTCAGTATCCTGTAAATGAGGGATCGGGCTTCAATTCAATAATTGATGTTCTGAAAATGAAAATGCTGCGCTATTCAAAAGATGGCGGAAAAGCTGAGATACTCGACATACCTGCCGATCAGGCAGAAAAAGCTGCATCATTGCACGCCGCACTCGTTGAAAAATCAGCTGAAAGTGATGAAAACCTTATGGAATTATTCTTCACAAACGATAATCTGTCTGAAGAAGAAATCAAAAAAGGAATTGCAAAGGGTATCCGTACCAGAGGCATGTTCCCCATACTATGCGTTTCATCAAAAAACAATATCGGTGTTGACCGCCTCATGGAATTCATAGTAAATGAAGCTCCTTCAATTGCCGATATGCCCGTTCAGCATAACAATAAAGGCAATGAAGTAAAACCAAATCCTGCCGGTCCTGCTTCAGTATATGTATTTAAATCTGCTATTGAAGAACATATCGGGGAAATAAATTATTTCAGAGTCTTATCAGGTAAAGTTTCAGAAAACCTTGACGTTGTAAACTCAAACAACGGCTCAAAAGAACGCCTTGCCCAGCTTTATGTGAGCGCAGGAAAAAACCGGACAAGGGTTCCTGAACTCCATGTAGGAGATATCGGGGCGTTCGTAAAACTGAAAAATACAAAAACGGGCCATACATTAAATGTCCCTGGAAACGACTGGAAATATGAAGGAATAAAATATCCCGAGCCAAAATACAGAACAGCTATAAAAGCTCAGAGTGAAAGCGATGACGAAAAATTGGGTGAAGCACTTAACAAAATTCATCTTGAAGACCCTACTATTATAATAGAGTACTCAAAAGAGCTCAAACAGATTATTGTCCACGGACAGGGAGAATACCATCTTAATATTATGAAATGGCATCTTGATAATATCTATAAGATTCATACTTCCTTCAATGCGCCTAAGATCCCATATCGTGAGACAATAACAAAGACTGCCGTGGCTGATTACCGCCACAGGAAACAATCGGGTGGCGCCGGTCAGTTTGGGGAAGTTCATATGATCATCGAACCGTTCGAGGAAGGATCAAAAGAAGCAACGATGCAGAAAATAAATGGCAAGGAGATCAAAATTGCTGTACGTGATAAAGAAGAAATAACACTTCCATGGGGTGGAAAACTGGTGTATGTAAACAGTATCGTCGGTGGTTCCATTGATGCAAGGTTTATGCCAGCAATCCTTAAAGGAATTATGGAAAAGATGGAAATTGGTCCCCTTACCGGATCATATGCCCGTGATATAAGGGTATATGTTTATGATGGTAAGATGCACCCCGTCGACTCAAATGAAATCTCTTTCCGTCTTGCAGGAAGAAATGCATTCAGCCAGGCATTCAAAATTGCAGGACCAAAAATCCTTGAGCCCGTATATGATGTTGAGATATTTGTGCCTTCCGATCGTATGGGTGATGTTATCAGCGACCTTCAGGGCCGACGCGGAATGGTTCTTGGCATGTCGAGCGAAAGACGTTTTGAAGTGATAAAGGCTAAGGTTCCTCTTGCTGAGATGAACAAATATTCAACTGCACTCAGCTCAATTACCGGAGGACGGGCCATGTATACCATGAAATTCGCTGAATATGCCCAGGTTCCTGGAGATGTTCAGGATCAGGTCATCAAGGCTTACTCAGAAGAAGAAGAAGAAGAATAGCCACTGCCCCAAATAAAAAACCGCCCCAACTATCGGGCGGTTTTTGTTTTTCGTAAGAATTGAGGATAAAAGAAAATCATCAATGGTTGTAAGCTGATTCACCGTGTTCGTAGATGTCCAGCCCTTCTTCTTCGATACGTTTCTCAACACGAAGACCATTTAATTTCTTCAAAATGAAAAACAAAATAGTTGCAGATACCAGCACCCATGAGGCAATTGATGCGATTCCAATTAACTGAGATTCAATAAGCGCTGCTCCATGGCCATAAAATAAACCCTGGCTTGTTGAGAAAAAACCTACCATCAGTGTTCCAAATGCACCACAAATACCATGAACTGAGATTGCACCTACCGGATCATCTATTCTGGCTATTTTATCAAAAAATTCCACGGAAAGAACAACAAGTATTCCTGCAAGCATCCCAATTATCAGCGCACCACCAGGTGATACGGCATCACAACCCGCAGTGATTGCTACAAGACCTGCCAGAGCCCCGTTAAGTGTCATACTGAGCGCAGGCTTTTTATATTGTAACCATATATAAATCATAGTTGACAAAGCACCACCTGCGGCGGCAATGTTGGTTGTAACAAATACTAAAGATATTGCCTTTGCATTTGCAACACCCGAAGCTGCAAGCTGAGACCCCGGGTTGAATCCGAACCAGCCAATCCACAGGATAAACACACCCAGGGTAGCGAGAGTTATACTATG
>JBBRSO010000040.1:0-26518 GCA_038245405.1 Bacteroidales bacterium | reverse complement strand
CGGAAGCAATTTTTTAGTATTTCCGTAAATTCGTATCCGGGCCACCCCTCCTTTGAAAGGAGGGGAAATTTAACCGATTGTAATTCTGTACTTTACATCTTAAGTTGACGGCTATGGGGTTGGGGGTGAGTATAAAAAAGCTAAGAGGAAAAGATGTGTATTAAGCGTAGTCCTTCGAAAGGAGGGGGAATTTAATTTACATAGCATACTTATTATCAGACATATAACTGGTCTTAGCTTGATGGCTATGGGGCCAGGGGGATGTCATAATAAGAAATATTTTCTTAACTTTGTTTTATAAAACAATAAGCGCATAAATTATTTCCTTAAATGTTTTGAAAAGATTATTTCTATTTCTAACTTTGCGCCTCGTTTAAAAACTGAAATACTGATTATGATCATTGTACCATTAAAAGAAGGCGAAAACATAGAAAGAGCTTTGAAAAAGTTCAAAAGGAAATTTGAGAAAACAGGAGTGATCCGCGAATTGCGGTCACGTCAGGCTTTCATTAAACCTTCAGTGCGTCGCAGAGAAGAAATTAAAAAAGCGATGTATGTTCAAAAGATGCAGGAGAGCGAAGAATAGGTAGCTATAAGGCATCGTGTTTTTTATTAATACGGATAAAAAGGTTCCTTCATGGATTATAAGGAATCGTTCCTTAAATATCTGCAAACCGAAAAACGGTATTCACTACATACTGTCAGGTCGTATTTGAACGACCTTGATCAGTTTTTTCTATTTTTAGTATCATCGGGTCTTCCTGAGGATCCGGTTGCTGTAACGCCGGGCGATATCAGGGCATGGATTGTAAGTATGATTGGGAACAATTATGCAGCAGTAAGCGTGCATCGGAAAATTTCATGTCTGCGCGTCTTTTACCGTTATCTGCGAAAAGAAGGAGTCATAAAGAATGATCCGCTCGAAAAAGTAGTTTTGCCAAAGAGAAAAAAGACGCTTCCGGTATTTGTGGAGGAGGATGCATTAATGACCCTGCTTGATAAGATTGATTTTGGTGAAAGTTTTGCAGGGATCAGGAACCGGACAATCATAGAGCTTCTTTATGTAACAGGTATCAGGAGGTCGGAATTAATAGGCCTTAGGTGTAATGACGTAGACCTGGCAGAGGGTTCTTTGAAAGTAACAGGAAAAAGGAATAAGCAGAGGATAATACCTCTTTTTAAGACAGCCATGAACCGTTTGGATGAATATATAAAGGTAAGAGATGAGAATGTAAAGGCCTCGTCAGACGATTGGTTTTTTGTAACAGACAAGGGCAACAAGTTATATGATAAATATGTTTATAACATAGTAAATAGTTATCTTGCCATGGTGACCACTATTGAGAAGAAGAGTCCGCACATATTACGGCACACATTTGCCACACACATGCTTAATCGGGGTGCAGATTTAAATTCAATAAAGGAGTTACTCGGCCATGCGAATCTTTCTGCAACTCAAATTTACACACATAATACATTTGAAAAGCTCAAGGAGGTTTATGTAAAACGACATCCCAGAGGGGCTTAGTTATTAATCATTTAATCAGGAGGTACTACTATGAACATTCAGATTCATTCAGTTCGGTTTGATGCCGACCAAAAACTAATCGACTTTGTTCATCAGAAACTGGAAAAGCTGACCCAGTTTGGTGAAGATATTGTAAATGCCGAGGTTTATCTAAGACTCGACAAAGATCAGGAACGTGAGAACAAGATTAGTGAAATCAAACTGGAGTTACCGGGAGGACCTTTATTTGCAAAGAAGCAAAGTAAGACGTTTGAAGAAGCAACTGATGGGGCAATGGATGCAATTAAAGTGCAGATTACCAAACACAAACAGAAGAAGAGAGGAGTCTGATAAATTCATTTACAAAAATATACAGATTTATTTTGATAAATAAAATTTAAATCCATACATTTGCAAACCGTTTTTTGAGGGTGTATTGTGCACCTACGGGGCGTTCTTTAAATTGCCGATGTAGCTCAGTTGGTCAGAGCAGCTGATTTGTAATCTGCAGGTCGGGGGTTCGAATCCCTTCATCGGCTCTTGGAAGATTTGTAAATGTGTGTCTTAGGGATAAGACTCTGTTTATTTGGGGAGATACCAAAGCGGCCAACTGGGGCAGACTGTAAATCTGCTGGCGAATGCCTTCGTAGGTTCGAATCCTGCTCTCCCCACATCAAACAGAAACTGATCGTAAACTTCGATAATATTGGATAAGAGTTTACGTGGTCTCAAAGGCAATATCAGGCGGGAGTAGCTCAGTTGGTAGAGCATTAGCCTTCCAAGCTAAGGGTCGCGGATTCGAGTTCCGTCTCCCGCTCACTTTTTGAGGCCAGAGTAGCTCAGGGGTAGAGCACTTCCTTGGTAAGGAAGGGGTCGGGGGTTCAATTCCCCCCTCCGGCTCAACAGGAATAAACTTGATTTATAATTGATTATAGATAAACTTAATTTAATACGCTTGGAGTTATGGCAAAAGAAAAATTTGACAGGTCGAAACCGCACGTAAATATTGGTACAATTGGTCACGTCGACCATGGTAAGACCACCTTGACGGCAGCGATCACTATGGTCCTTGCCAAAAAGGGTCTCTCTGAAGTCAGAGATTTTGACTCAATTGATAATGCCCCTGAGGAAAAGGAAAGAGGTATTACCATTAACACTGCTCACGTTGAATATCAGACATCAAAACGTCATTATGCACACGTTGACTGTCCTGGCCATGCTGACTATATCAAAAATATGGTTACTGGTGCTGCTCAGATGGACGGTGCTATTCTGGTAGTAGCTGCTGATGATGGTCCTATGCCTCAGACACGTGAACACATTCTGCTTGCACATCAGGTTAACGTACCTACAGTGCTCGTGTTTATGAACAAAGTAGACATGGTTGATGACCTGGAATTACTTGATCTCGTTGAAATGGAAGTCCGTGATCTTCTGAACTTCTATAAATTCGACGGTGACAATGCTCCTGTTATCCGCGGTTCTGCTTTGGGCGCAATGCACGGTGAGGCAAAATGGGAAGAAAAAGTTATGGAACTGATGGATGCAGTAGATTCATTTATTCCAATACCCCCAAGAGAAAATGAAAAACCATTCCTTATGCCGGTTGAAGACGTGTTCTCAATCACCGGACGCGGAACAGTTGCTACAGGTCGTATCGAAACTGGTATTGTTAACACAGGTGACGAACTTGAGCTTATAGGATTAGGAGCAACAAAACGTAAATCAGTATGTACCGGAGTTGAGATGTTCCGTAAGATCCTCGACAGAGGTGAAGCTGGTGATAACGTTGGTTTATTACTCCGTGGTGTTGATAAAAAAGAGATCAAAAGAGGTATGGTTCTTGCCAAACCAGGTTCAATAACTCCTCATACAAAGATCAAAGCTGAGGTTTATGTACTTAAAAAAGAAGAAGGCGGACGCCACACTCCATTCCATAATAAATACAGGCCACAGTTCTACGTAAGAACACTTGATATAACAGGTGAGATAACACTTCCTGAAGGAACAGAAATGGTAATGCCAGGTGATAACGTAACAATAACTGTTGATCTTATCTATCCGGTTGCTATTAATGTTGGTCTTCGTTTCGCTATCCGTGAGGGTGGCAGAACAGTAGGAGCAGGACAGGTTACTCAGATACTCGAATAAAAGGTTTTGGATATATAATGGTTTTTGATGTGGGGAACAATTACGGTTGTTCCCTGCACAAACAAAAACCAGATATACGGGTGTAGCTCAGTTGGTAGAGCACTGGTCTCCAAAACCAGGTGTCGGGAGTTCGAGTCTCTCCTCCCGTGCAAAATTATTAGTACTATGAATATAAAAGGATATTTTCAGGAATCATATACAGAGCTGGTACACAAGGTGACCTGGCCTACCTGGAGCGAACTTCAGAACAGCGCTGTTTTAGTAATGTTAGCTACATTAATAATTGCCGTTTTAGTTGCTGGAATGGATTTTATGTTTAGCCGGGCAATGCAATTTATTTATAGTTTGTTATACTAAACATAATTGTTCCAATGAGTGAGAATATTAAGAAGTGGTACGTGCTTCGGGCAATCGGCGGAAAAGAAAAAAAGGTAAAAGAGTATATCGATAGTGAAGTTGCACGCCTAAAGCTGGAAGACTTAGTCTCTCAGGTTCTTATCCCAACTGAAAAAGTTTATCAGATAAGAGCAGGCAAAAAAATAAGCAAGGAAAGAACATTCTTCCCGGGTTACATCCTGGTTGAAGCAATTCTTTCAGGAGAGATCCCTCATTTATTGAGAAATGTACCAAATGTAATCGGTTTTTTAGGCTCACAGGACGGAGAACCTGTACCACTCAGAAAATCTGAGATAAACAGAATCCTTGGTAAAGTTGATGAACTGAATGCAAGTGATGAGGAATTAAATATTCCATTCTTCGTTGGAGAATCGGTAAAAGTAATTGACGGACCGTTCAATAGCTTTACCGGAATTATCGAAGAAGTGAATGAAGAAAAGAAAAAGCTTAAAGTAATGGTGAAAATATTTGGTAGAAAAACACCGCTTGAGCTTAGTTTTATGCAAGTAGAAAAAGAAAATTAACTGAAGATATTGATAGTTGTAATATTCTTAATGCTTCCTGAATAACTGTCAAACTCTCGCAATAAACACGCAAATTTTAAATTATGGCAAAAGATGTTGCTGGACTAATCAAGTTACAGATTCGTGGCGGAAGTGCTAATCCATCACCACCTGTTGGACCTGCTTTAGGTTCAAAAGGTGTTAACATAATGGATTTCTGTAAGCAATTTAATGCCAGGACTCAGGACAAAGCTGGAAAAGTAATACCGGTAGTAATAACTGTTTATGTCGACAAATCATTTGAATTTGTCACAAAAACACCACCGGTAGCTGTTCAACTGCTTGAAGTTTCTAAAGCGAAAAAAGGTTCCCAGGAACCAAACCGCGAAAAGATAGCTTCCATATCCTGGGACCAGGTGAAGACAATTGCATCAGATAAAATGGAGGATCTAAACTGTTTTACAGTGGAGTCCGCTATGCGAATGGTAGCTGGTACAGCCAGAAGTATGGGAATCACCGTAAAGGGAGAATTCCCAGTATAATAATTAATTAGGAAAAAAAATGACTAAACTTACCAAGAACCAAAAGTTTGCTCTTGAAAAACTTGAAAAGGACAAACTTTATACATTGAAAGAAGCTTCTTCTTTGGTTAAAGAAATGACCAAAACGAAGTTTGATGCTTCTGTCGATTTAGATGTACGGTTAGGTATAGATCCGAGAAAATCCAATCAAATGGTTCGCGGCGTGGTTTCACTCCCTCATGGAACAGGTAAAGAAACACGAGTACTCGTGCTCTGCACCCCCGATAAGGAAGCTGAAGCTAAAGAAGCCGGTGCTGATTTCGTTGGTCTTGACGACTTTGTCGAAAAGATCAAAGGCGGTTGGACAGATATGGATGTTATAATAACCATGCCATCTGTAATGGGAAAAGTCGGTCAGTTAGGTAGAATTTTAGGTCCTCGTGGACTGATGCCTAACCCTAAGAGTGGAACTGTTACTATGGAAATTGGTAAGGCTGTTAAAGAAGTGAAGCAGGGTAAGATTGATTTCAAAGTTGATAAAAGCGGAATCATTCATGCCTCTATCGGAAAAGTCTCATTTGAACCAAATAAGATCATCGACAATGCAAGAGAGTTTATCTCTATTGTAAACAAACTTAAACCAGCAGCTGCTAAAGGAACCTACATTCGTAGCGTATTCATATCCAGCACAATGAGCCCTGGTGTTAAGATTGATCCTAAAGGACTTGATGATTAATTAGTTTAAGTTAAAACTTGAAGAAATAATGAGACGGGAAGAAAAAAATGCTATCATAGACAGCCTTGCTGAGAATTTAAAAGAGTACAGCCACTTTTACGTGACTGATACTGCCCAGCTTAATGCCGCTGATACAAGTGACCTGAGAAGAAAATGTTTCGATAACGACATTAAACTTGTCGTTGTGAAAAACACACTACTCAGAAGAGCACTGGAGCAGTCTAATGGAAACTTTGATGAACTTTTTCCGGTTCTGAAAGGTACTACGTCCATCATGTTTACTCAATCCGGAAATACTCCTGCAAAATTAATTAAGGAATTTCGAAGAAAACATGATAAACCTGTGCTTAAAGGCGCATACGTTCAGGAATCAATTTATGTTGGAGACAATATGCTTGATGCACTTGTTTCAGTTAAAACTAAATTTGAACTGATTGGCGATGTTATCGGACTATTGCAGTCCCCGGCCAAAAACGTTATCGGCGCGCTTCAGTCAGGTGGAACAAAAATTCATGGTGTTCTTGAAACACTGTCAAAAAGAGAAGAGTAATTTAAACATAATCAAATTAAAAATTTATAAAAAATGGCAGATCTTAAGAAATTTGCAGAAGAACTGGTTAGCTTATCTGTAAAGGAAGTAAACGAACTCGCTAAAATACTTAAAGATGAGTATGGTATCGAACCAGCTGCAGCTGCAGTTGTAGCCGCAGGCCCAGCCGCTAGTGACGTTGTTGCTGTTGAAGAAAAATCAACATTCGACGTTATTTTGAAAGCAGCAGGTGGCCAGAAGCTCCAGATTGTTAAATTAGTAAAAGACATCACCGGTCTTGGTCTGAAAGAAGCGAAAGCAGTAGTTGATGCTGCTCCTTCTCCAGTTAAAGAAGGTGTATCTAAAGATGAAGCTGAAGCAATCAAAAGTCAATTAGTAGAAGCAGGAGCTGAAGTTGAACTTAAATAGGCTATACCTTACTAATGGGTTACAGGTTTAGTCCCGGGATTTCGGGACTAAGCCTTTTTGTTCTTTAATAATAAGTTCACTTAATCTTTTAATAAATGTCCTCAAAAAATACCGAA
The DNA here is from genome assembly GCA_038245405.1 of Bacteroidales bacterium. Classification (GTDB taxonomy): domain Bacteria; phylum Bacteroidota; class Bacteroidia; order Bacteroidales; family VadinHA17; genus LD21. Next base: position 19,630 of record JBBRSO010000040.1, on the reverse strand, counting down.
AGAATAAGTTTCGCGTCCAGAAAAAATCAACTTGATTATCCTGATTTCCTGGAGATTCAGTTGAAATCCTTCGGTGAGTTTTTTCAGCTTGGAACAACTCCCGAAAACAGGAAAAGAGAGGGATTATTTAAGGTCTTTACGGAAAACTTCCCGATAACTGACACAAGGAACAATTTTGTTCTTGAATTTCTGGATTATTACATCGACCCTCCACGTTATACAATAGAAGAATGTATTGAACGGGGCCTCACATTCAGTGTTCCCCTAAAAGCAAAACTAAAACTTTACTGTACCGATCCGGAACATGAGGATTTTGATACAGTTATCCAGGATGTCTATCTTGGAACAGTACCATATATGACCGAACGTGCTACGTTCGTTATCAATGGTGCCGAAAGAGTTGTTGTTTCACAGCTACACCGTTCACCAGGTGTCTTCTTCGGACAAAGTGTACATGCAAATGGGACAAAACTCTATTCAGCCAGAATCATCCCTTTCAAAGGTTCATGGATAGAATTTGCTACCGACATTAATAACGTCATGTACGCATATATCGACAGAAAGAAAAAACTACCGGTGACAACACTTCTCCGCGCTATAGGTTTCGAAAGCGATAAGGATATCCTCGAAATTTTTAACCTCGCTGAAGAACATAAAGTATCAAAAACAAATATCAAAAAACTCGTTGGACGTAAACTGGCTGCCAGGGTACTGAAAACATGGGTAGAAGATTTTGTGGATGAGGATACAGGCGAAGTTGTTTCAATTGAAAGAAATGAAGTAATCCTCGACAGGGAAACAGTTATCGAATCAGAACATGTCGATATGATAGTTGATTCCGGTGCAAAAGCAATCCTTTTGCATAAGGATGATACAACACTGTCAGATTACGCCATCATATATAACACACTCCAGAAAGACCCATGTAACTCTGAAAAAGAGGCAGTTATCTATATTTACCGTCAGCTGAGAAATGCTGAACCACCCGATGAAGCAACAGCCCGCGATGTTATCGACAAACTGTTCTTCTCCGATAAGAGATATGATCTCGGTGAAGTAGGACGCTACAGGATAAATAAAAAACTCGGACTTAACACAGAAATGAACGTTAAGATCCTTACCAGGGAAGATATCATAAAGATCATCGGTTACCTTATCGAGCTTATTAACTCAAAAACCGATATCGACGATATCGATCATCTTAGCAACAGAAGAGTACGTACCGTTGGTGAGCAGTTATTTGCACAGTTTGGTGTAGGTCTCGCCCGTATGGCCCGTACGATACGTGAAAGAATGAACGTAAGGGATAATGAGGTGTTTACACCTGTCGACCTTATCAATTCAAAGACCCTTTCATCTGTTATAAATTCGTTCTTTGGAACAAACCAGCTGTCACAGTTCATGGATCAGACAAACCCGCTTGCCGAGATGACTCACAAGCGTCGTATGTCAGCCCTCGGACCAGGCGGTCTGTCACGTGAACGAGCAGGTTTCGAGGTTCGCGACGTTCACTATACTCACTATGGTCGTCTCTGCCCGATTGAAACACCTGAAGGACCAAACATCGGTCTTATCTCTTCACTTTGCGTTTTTGCCAAAATAAATTCACTCGGATTCATTGAGACTCCTTATCTTAAAGTTAAGGATTCACAGGTTGATTTAGGTGAAGATGGCATTGTATGGCTTAGCGCTGAAGAAGAAGAAGAAAAAATGATCGCCCAGGCGAATGCTCCTCTTAAAAAAGACGGACATTTTGAAAACCTGAGAGCGAAATGCAGATATGAAGCTGATTATCCTTTTGAGGAAGTATCCAAGGTTGACCTTATGGATGTTGCTCCAAACCAGATTGCATCAATTGCAGCTTCACTGATTCCATTCCTCGAACACGATGACGCCAACAGGGCCCTCATGGGTTCAAACATGATGCGTCAGGCTGTTCCGCTTATCAATCCGGAAGCTCCTATTGTTGGTACAGGTCTTGAAGGACAGGTAATCAGCGACAGCCGAATTCTGTTTGCTGCCGACGGCGACGGGGTTGTTGAATTTGTTGATTCAAACGAAATAGTTATAAGATACACACGTACTGATGAAGAGAAGTTTGTAAGCTTTGATGATGATATCAAACGTTACACACTTCCGAAGTACAGAAAGACAAACCAGAATACCTGTATTAACCTTATTCCTATTGTAAAAAAAGGTGAAAAGGTAACCAAAGGACAGGTTCTTTCAGAAGGCTATGGTACAAAACACGGTGAACTGGCTCTGGGTAGAAACCTGAAAGTTGCATTCATGCCCTGGAAAGGTTATAACTTTGAGGATGCAATAGTTATCTCTGAGAAAGTTGTTCAGGAAGATTACTTCACATCAGTTCATATTGATGAATACCAGCTGGAAGTTCGCGATACAAAACGAGGCCTGGAAGAGCTTACTTCAGATATACCAAACGTAAGCGAGGAAGCTACTAAAAACCTCGATGAGAATGGTCTTATCAGAATAGGTGCTCACATCAGACCGGGCGATATACTTATCGGAAAGATCACACCGAAAGGTGAATCAGATCCTTCACCTGAAGAAAAACTGCTTCGTGCAATCTTTGGTGATAAGGCCGGTGATGTTAAAGATGCTTCCCTCAAGGCAGGCCCATCACTCGAGGGTGTTGTTATCGATAAGAAACTGTTCACTAGAGCGATAAAAGACAGAAAAGCAAAAGCAATTGAAAAACCATTGCTCGACAAAATTGAAACAGAGTTCAACAGAAGTGCTGATGAGCTTAAAGCGCGATTAGTCGATAAGCTTTTTATACTTGTTAATGGTAAAACATCGCAGGGAGTTAAAGACTACCTGAACGTGGATGTAATACCGAAAGGAAGTAAGTTCACATTAAAACAGCTTCAGGAAGTTGACTTTCTGAATGCTAATCCGAACAAGTGGACTACCGATAAAAAGAAAAACGACAGCATCAAACAACTTCTTCATAATTATATAATTAAGTTTAAGGAGATTGATGGTGTTTATAAACGCAGGAAATATAATATTACAATAGGTGATGAGCTGCCAGCAGGTATCGTTCGTCTCGCAAAAGTTTATATTGCCAAGAAGCGTAAGGTTAAAGTAGGGGATAAAATGGCAGGCCGCCATGGTAACAAAGGTATCGTTGCCAGGATAGTAAGAGCTGAAGATATGCCATTCCTTGAAGATGGAACACCCGTGGATATCGTATTGAATCCGCTTGGTGTACCTTCGAGGATGAACCTTGGCCAGATCTACGAGACTGTTCTCGGATGGGCTGGTCTTAAACTGGGTCTTACCTTTGCAACACCAATTTTCGATGGTGCTACGATCAGTCAGATCACCGACTATACCGAAAAGGCCGGAGTTCCAAGATATGGAAAGACCTATCTTTATGACGGTGGTACAGGTGAGAGATTCGACCAGCCAGCTACAGTAGGTGTTATATATATGCTTAAACTTGGCCATATGGTTGACGATAAGATGCATGCCCGTTCAATCGGACCATACTCACTTATCACACAGCAACCATTGGGTGGAAAAGCTCAATTTGGAGGTCAGCGTTTTGGTGAAATGGAAGTTTGGGCACTCGAAGCTTTCGGTGCTGCTCATATACTACAGGAAATACTTACGATTAAATCTGATGATGTTGTTGGACGTGCCAAAGCATACGAAGCAATTGTAAAAGGTGAGCCGATGCCGCTTCCCGGAATTCCTGAATCACTTAATGTTCTCCTTCACGAACTGAGAGGTCTCGGACTGAGCGTGATACTTGATTAATTATCAGCTCAGGTTTTGAATTTTTAGTTTTAGTTAAAAAAATATTCAGCATATGTCATTCAGAAGAGATAACAAAACAAAGACAAGTTACTCGAAAATCTCAATTGGTCTGGCCTCACCTGAAGAAATACTTGATCGTTCAAGTGGTGAGGTACTGAAACCGGAAACAATAAATTACCGTACATATAAGCCTGAACGCGACGGTTTATTCTGCGAAAGGATATTTGGGCCGGTAAAAGATTACGAGTGCCATTGCGGAAAATACAAGAGAATCCGTTATAAGGGTATCGTTTGCGATCGTTGTGGGGTTGAGGTTACAGAGAAGAAAGTACGTCGCGAAAGAATGGGACACATTTCACTTGTTGTTCCGGTAGCGCATATCTGGTATTTCAGATCACTGCCAAATAAAATAGGTTACCTTCTCGGGCTTCCGACAAAAAAGCTCGATTCGATAATCTATTATGAGAGATATGTTGTCATCAATCCTGGTATTAAAGCTGTGGATGGGGTTAAATATCTCGATTTCCTTACAGAAGAAGAATACCTCGAGATAACCGAGTCTCTGCCTAAAGAAAACGGATATCTTGAAGATAATCACCCTGATAAATTCGTTGCTGATATGGGCGCTGAAGCTCTTTATAAGCTTCTTGCACGTATCGATCTCGACGAGATGTCATATTCACTTCGTCACAGGGCAAACACAGAAACTTCACAACAACGTAAAAATGAAGCTCTTAAAAGACTTCAGGTTGTTGAAGCTTTCAGAGATTCCAAACTGGTGAACAAACCTGAATGGATGATCATCAAGGTTGTTCCGGTTATTCCACCCGAACTTCGTCCTCTTGTTCCCCTCGACGGCGGCAGGTTTGCAACAAGCGACCTGAATGATCTTTACAGAAGGGTAATTATCAGAAATAACCGTCTGAAAAGACTTATCGAGATCAAAGCTCCTGAAGTTATTCTCCGTAATGAAAAACGTATGCTCCAGGAAGCTGTCGATTCACTTTTCGATAACTCCAGAAAAGCAAATGCAGTAAAAACAGACGCCAACCGTCCACTGAAATCACTCAGCGACAGCCTGAAAGGGAAACAGGGAAGGTTCCGTCAGAACCTTCTCGGTAAGAGGGTCGATTATTCTGCACGTTCAGTTATCGTTGTTGGTCCGGAACTTGGATTACACGAATGCGGCTTACCAAAAGATATGGCTGCTGAATTATACAAGCCATTCATTATCCGTAAACTGATAGAACGCGGTATCGTTAAAACAGTAAAATCAGCAAAGAAAATTGTCGACAGGAAAGATCCTGTGGTATGGGATATTCTTGAAAACGTTCTTAAAGGACATCCTGTGCTCCTTAACCGTGCTCCGACACTTCACCGTTTGGGTATACAGGCATTCCAGCCAAAACTTATTGAAGGAAAAGCTATCCAGCTGCATCCTCTCGTTTGTACAGCTTTCAACGCTGACTTCGACGGCGACCAGATGGCAGTTCACCTTCCTCTAGGCAATGGAGCTGTGCTCGAAGCACAGATGCTGATGCTTGCGTCGCATAACATCCTCAACCCTGCAAATGGTGCACCTATCACAGTTCCTTCGCAGGACATGGTTTTGGGTCTGTACTACATTACAAAAGGAAGAAAAAGCACCGAAACCGAGAAAGTACGCGGTGAAGGTTTGATTTTCTATTCCCCGCAGGAAGTAAATATTGCATACAATGAAGGTGTTATTGACCTTCATGCACATATAAAAGTAAAAGCTTTTGACAGAAAAGACGGTGAGCTTATTAATCACCTTATCGAAACAACTGTTGGTAGAGTAATCTTCAACCAATATGTACCTACTGAAGTAGGTTACATAAATGAGATCCTTACTAAGAAATCTTTAAGGGATATCATTGGTAGAGTTCTGAAACTTGCAGGAACTGCTAAGACAGCGAATTTCCTTGATGATATCAAGAATCTTGGTTTCTACTCAGCTTTTAAAGGTGGATTGTCGTTCAACCTCGACGATGTTATCATACCTGAAGAAAAGGAAAAATTTGTTGCTGAGGGTTATGAGCAGGTTGAAGAAGTGCTGAACAACTATAGCATGGGATTCATCACAAACAACGAAAGATACAATCAGATCATCGATATCTGGACACATGTTAACGCCAGACTTACACAGACCTTAATGAAACAGCTGTCGACCGACAAGCAGGGCTTCAATTCGGTTTATATGATGCTCGACTCAGGAGCAAGGGGTTCGAAGGAGCAGATACGTCAGCTTTCAGGCATGAGGGGTCTTATGGCTAAACCTCAGAAGTCAGGTGCTGCAGGCTCTGAAATTATTGAGAACCCGATCCTTTCAAACTTCAAGGAAGGTCTATCAGTTCTTGAGTACTTCATATCCACTCACGGCGCCCGTAAAGGTCTTGCCGATACTGCTCTTAAAACAGCTGACGCAGGTTATCTTACACGTCGTCTTGTCGATGTCTCACAGGATGTCATCATCAATGAAGAAGACTGCGGAACACTTCGTGGTCTGATAGCAACAGCAATAAAGAAGAATGAGGAAGTTGTTGAATCACTGTACGAAAGAATACTGGGTCGTACAACTGTTCATAATGTTTTTCATCCACTTACAGGTGAATTAATTGTAGAATCAGGACAGGAGCTTACCGAAGACCTTGCCAGGAGGATTGATGATTCTCCAATTGAACAGGTTGAGATCCGGTCGGTTCTTACCTGCGAATCAAAAAAAGGAGTTTGTGCAAAATGTTATGGTCGTAACCTTGCAAACGGAAGAATGGTTCAGAAAGGTGAAGCTGTCGGCGTAATTGCGGCACAGAGCATCGGTGAGCCAGGAACCCAGCTTACTCTTCGTACTTTCCACGTTGGGGGTACTGCATCGAACATCACAACTGAATCGCGGCTTGTTGCACGTTATGGTGGTATTGCTGAGATTGAAGAGATCAGAACAGTTCCTAAAAAGGATGTTGAAAAAGGAGAGATTGATATCGTTATCGGTCGTCTTGCAGAACTAAGAATAATTGACAAGAAGACCGGTATTGCCCTTACCACTCATACTATTCCTTACGGCTCTAAATTATATATCAAGCCAGGGCAGGAAATTGAAAAAGGTAAACTGATATGCGAATGGGATCCATTCAACGCAGTTATCATTTCAGAAATGCCGGGTAAGATCGCATATGACTTCCTTATTGAAGGTATTACCTTCCGTGAAGAGTCAGATGAACAGACCGGTTTTAAGGAAAAGGTAATTATCGAAAGCAGGGACAAAACCAAAAACCCGGCAATAAAGATCATGAATCCAAAAGGTGACGAACTCAGGGTGTATAATCTTCCTGTAGGATCCCACCTTGTTGTAGATACAAATAAGATGGTTGAAGCGGGTGAAGTTCTTGCTAAGATACCACGCGCCGTTGGAAAATCAGGCGATATAACTGGAGGTCTTCCCCGTGTTACCGAGCTGTTTGAAGCACGTAACCCGTCAAACCCGGCTGTTGTCTCTGAAATTGACGGTGAAGTAACATTCGGGAAGATAAAAAGAGGTAACAGGGAGATTTCTATCAAGTCAAAAACAGACGAGACAAAGAAATATCTTGTTCCGCTTTCAAAACAGATTCTTGTACAGGAAAATGATTACGTAAAAGCAGGTATTCCGCTTTCAGACGGAGCAATAACACCTTCTGACATTCTGGCTATTAAAGGGCCAACAAAAGTTCAGGAATATATTGTTAATGAGATCCAGGAAGTTTACCGCTTACAGGGTGTTAAGATTAACGACAAGCACTTTGAAATCATTGTCCGCCAGATGATGCGTAAGGTTGAAATAGTCGATCCGGGTGACACTAAATTCCTTGAACGTCAGGTTGTTGATAAGCTTGAGTTTATGGATGAGAATGACTGGATATATGGGAAAAAAGTAATTATCGACGGTGGAGATTCACAGACACTTCGTCCGGGAATGATTATCTCGTCACGTAAATTGAGGGATGATAATTCGGTCCTTAAACGTCGCGATATGAAGACCGTCGAAGCCAGGGATGCTATACCGGCAACTTCAAGCCAGGTGTTACAGGGAATTACAAGAGCTTCATTACAGACCAAGAGCTTCTTCTCAGCAGCTTCCTTCCAGGAAACTACAAAGGTTCTCAACGAGGCAGCAATATTGGGCAAGATCGACAGACTCGAAGGCTTGAAAGAAAACGTAATTGTTGGACATCTCATACCGGCAGGTACCGGCCAGCGGATGTATAATGGAATCATTGTCGGATCACTCGAGGAATATGAAAATCTTGTGGGAGTAGAGCAGGTAACTGAAGCTGAAGTAACTAAATAGGTTAAAACTGAGGAATCATGACAGATCCCAAGAATCCAACACAGATCAATATTGAACTGAACGAGGAAGTTGCACAGGGTACATATTCCAACCTTGCGGTTATAACACATTCGGCTTCCGAATTTGTAATCGATTTTGTGAGGATAATGCCCGGAATTCCTAAGGCACAGGTTAAATCGAGGATTATACTTACTCCCGAGCATGCAAAAAGGCTCGTGGCTGCGCTGCAGGATAATATTGCAAAGTATGAGTCTGTACATGGAACTATAAAAGAAGTAAAAGGGTCGGGCCCTGCAATTCCGTTAAGTTTTGGCGGACCTACAGCCCAGGCGTGAAATGCTTCTTAATTAAGATACAGGCCGTCAAATTCACTTTTTGACGGCCTGATTTTTTTGATATCACTGAAATAAAGATTTACTTTGTCCGTTGATTATAAACTACTGTAAAGAAACAATTGAAATGATAGGAAAAACAATAAGCAAGTTTTTGATTGCCGGTGTGATTATTTTCGCCATGTTCATTTCTACAGATTGTAAAAAACAGGTAAGATGTGGCTGTGGGAAAGATGTTGTTCGGTCTCTTGTAAACACATCAGCAAATATTTATTTTAGTCCTGATAAAGCTACAATATCTTGTTACATTGTTGGTAATCAATATGCTTCATATACTTTCTGTAACCCATCGGAAATGGCTCCAAAGCTTGTTGATATCAGCAGCGGTGATATTATGCTGGTTACCGGAAGTGCTTATTATGACTGCCAAGCACTTTCCCAACAAAGCAATTCAAGATACCCGAGCATTCAACAGTATTATCAGATAGAGGTGGATGATCTAACATTGGATCTCTATGGTAAAAACCCTGGCAATCCTATTAATTAAGGTTTATCTGATCCTGAATCTCTGAAATTCGGGTAATTTTGTATATTTCTGAAAAATTTGTTATGTATCAGGATAATATCTCTTTTATTGGTGCAGGAAGAGTTGGTTCTTCTTTATGCCGGGAGATGTTTATTGCAGGATACAGAATCGATCTAGTAGTATCGGAAAGTGAGAGCAATGGCAGGCAACTGGCAAGCATGTGCAATGCGCAATGGTCATCAACACCTGCTTTTCCTGTCTCCTCAAAAGTAATTCTTGTAGCGGTTCCTGATCATAAACTAAAGTCAATACTTGCTACAATAAGATGCTACGCAGATACCATTGTGGCACATACTGCAGGTAGCATTGGTATGGATGTATTTCCTGAAAAAATTAGTCGGAAGGGAGTTTTTTATCCCTTACAAACATTTTCAAAAGACAGAAATGTTGATTTCAGGAATATCCCATTGCTTATTGAATCATCGGACGAAAAAACTTTTGAAACCCTTAGTAAGATTGCCGGGTCATTATCTTCCAGTGTATATGGTGTTTCGACTCCACAACGAAGAATGCTTCATCTTGCAGCTGTTTTTGCAAATAATTTTACAAATCATATGCTTGTTCAGGGGCGGGAAATAGCTATGAAGGCCGGATTTTCTTTTGAAATCCTGACTCCCTTAATACAAGAAACGATTTCGAAGGCGCTTGAATCAGGTCCTGAAAATTCACAAACCGGTCCTGCAATCAGACATGATAGAAATACAATTGAAAAGCATCTGGAATTACTATCTTTCTCCCCGGATTTACAGAGGTTATATAATGATCTGACAGTTTCTATAGCAGAGTATCACAAAAAGTCTAAAAATGGCTAATTTTAAAGAAGACCTTGTAAGAGTAAAGGCATTTGTTTTTGACATAGATGGTGTATTATCACTTCAGACAATAACCCTCAATACATTTGGAGTTCCTAGCAGGACCGTTAATCTTCGCGACGGGTATGCAATTCAGCTCGCTGTAAAGAAAGGTTACCATGTTGCTGTAATCTCTGGGGGACAATCAAAGGAATACCGGAAAAGATTACAATCGCTGGGAATAAAGGATGTTTATATGAAGAGCAGGAATAAAATCGATAACTTCAATGACTTCCTGAATAAATATAATCTTAACAAATCCCAAGTTATATATATGGGTGATGATATACCTGATTTTGAAGTAATGAAGGAGGTGGGTATTCCGGTTTGTCCATCTGATGCAGATAGTGAGATTAAGCAGATTTCAGCCTATATCTCGGATAAAAAGGGTGGCGAAGGATGCGTAAGGGATATAATTGAACAGGTTTTGAGATTGCATAACAATTGGATGGATTCGGCAGCATTTACATGGTAATTTATGAAAGCATTCCTCGCACTTATCAGATGGCAAAATCTTCTTATGGTAGTACTTACAATGCTATTGATAAGATATGCTTTGCTTGCGCCACTTGTCAGCAAAATCGGCGTAATATTATTGAAGGGAAGCGGAGAAGAGATTCCAATGACACTCCAGTTTCCATGGTACGATTTCCTGATATTAGTTCTTTCAACTGTACTGATAACTGCAGGAGGGTATGTAATTAATGATTACTTCGATATAAAAACAGATCTGATTAATAAGGGCCAGGTTATTGTAGGAACAAAAATTCCCAGACGGAAAGCAATTATGTGGCATTCCGTATTAAATATAACAGGCGTTCTGCTAGGGTTCTATATCTCGTATAAAGCTGGATATATATGGTTTGGTAGCCTTTTTATGATAGTTTCAGGGTTGCTCTATTTTTACTCTGCAAGTTATAAGCGGCAGTTCCTTATCGGGAATATTATTGTAGCACTGTTAACTGCAATGGTACCAATGCTTGTTGTTTTTTTCGAATGGCCGGCTCTTTATAAGTATTATTCCCTAAATGCCATCAATCTCCCCAAAATTAATTTTATTTTATATTGGGTCGGAGGGTTTGCACTCTTCGCCTTCCTTTCTAATCTCACAAGGGAAGTAATTAAAGACATAGAAGATTTTGAAGGCGACATAGCTTACGGACGTAATACGATTCCTGTTGTAATCGGAATTTTATCAGCCAAAATCCTATCAATATGCCTCATTGTTATTACAATAGCATTGCTTTATCTGACCTGGCATTTTTTTATTAGTGATAACATCACCCTGATTTACATATCTTTAACAATAGTCTTGCCGCTTCTTTATGTTATTTATAAACTTTGGAAAAGCAGCGAAAGAAAACAGCTTCATAGTGCCAGTAGTATTATGAAGATCGTGATGGTTACCGGAATGTTCTATTCTGTTGTGGTTAAAATAATCCTTACCTGGAATCTGTTCTGATGATAATTGACAAGTTAAACAAATTCAAAATTATCCTTGCTTCGCGATCACCACGAAGGCAGCATATGTTGCGCGAACTGGGACTGAATTTTGAGGTTGTTATTAAAGAATATGATGAAGTATATCCTCCACAGCTCAACGGCGCTGAAATCGCAAGATATATTGCCTTTGAAAAAGCTGCTTTGTTTAAAAATGAAATTTCTGACAATGAGATAGTAATAGCTGCCGATACCATAGTCTGGTGTAATAATCAGGTTCTCGGAAAACCAATCGACAGGGAGGATGCAGCACGTATTTTGAAAGAGATCTCAGGGAATACTCACGAAGTTATAACAGGGGTTTCATTCAGGTCAAAATCGAAAGACCTTACATTTTCAGAAACAACGAAGGTAACTTTTGAAAATATTTCTGAAGAAGAGATATATTATTATATCGATAGTTATAAACCATACGACAAGGCAGGAGCTTACGGCATACAGGAATGGATAGGTATCGTTGCCTGCAGCCATATCGACGGATCATATTTCAATGTAGTGGGTTTGCCGGTGCAAAGGCTTTATTCTGAACTAAAGCTCTTCATCTTATGAAAGAAAAAAGATAAAAGTAAAAAGATAAAAGTGGAAGACCACAAGACTGCGAAACTGCAAGACAAATAAGTTACATATGAAAAATAAATTATTTATCATCTGGTCGCTGCTGACCATTTTATTGACGCCATCTATCAAGGCAGACGAAGGAATATGGATCCCTCTTCTGATTGAAAAATACAACATCAAATTAATGCAGGAAAAAGGCTTTAAACTTTCTGCTGAGGATATTTACAGTGTGAATAAAGCGTGCATGAAAGATGCTGTTGTACTGTTTGGGGGAGGATGTACCGGAGAGGTGATTTCCACCGATGGACTGATGATAACAAATCATCACTGCGGGTATAGCCAAATTCAGAAACATTCATCGCTCGACCACGACTATCTTACTAATGGTTTCTGGGCAATGTCGAGAGAAGAAGAATTGCCAAACCCTGGGTTATCTGTTACATTTCTCAAAAGTATGGAAGACGTTACAGAAAAGGTACTGGCAGGTATTACAGACACTGCTACCGGATCGGGGAGAGAAAAATTATTGGCTTCAAATATTGACGCGATCATTAAAGTGGCAACAGCGGGAACAGGATATTCAGGAATGGTACGTCCGTTTTATATGGGTAAGCAATATTTTCTTTTTGTTAATGAAACATTCAGAGATGTAAGGCTGGTAGGAGCACCTCCTTCGGCCATCGGGAAATTCGGAGGTGAAACAGACAACTGGACATGGCCCCGGCATACAGGTGATTTCTCCCTTTTCAGAATCTATGCCGATCAGAATAATAAGCCTGCAGAATTTTCAAAAACTAATGTGCCATATAAACCGATTTATCATTTTCCTATTTCACTTAAAGGAATAAAAGAAGGTGATTTTACAATGGTATTCGGTTACCCCGGAACAACTTCAGAATATGTGCCATCGTATCATATCGACATGGTGAAAAACTTTATCAATCCGGGAATGATCGCAATCAGAAGTAAAAAGATAGCTATAATGGAAGACGCGATGAAAACCGATCCGCTAATAAGGATTCAGTATTCTGCAAAAAAATCAGGACTAGCGAACTCCTGGAAGAAATGGATAGGTGAAAACCTTGGCCTTGAAAAGATGAATACGATTGAAAAGAAACAGGAATTTGAAAAAAAGATTACAGCCTGGATTAATGCAGACAACTCACGTGTAAGCAGGTATGGAAATCTCCTCGCGGAATATAAAGAACTTTATGACGGTTTAAAAGAATACAGTTTTGTAAACAGCTATACAAATGAGGTTTTCTTCAGTGGAACTGCAGAGTCGATCAATTTCTCGCTCATCATGCGCTCACTCGCTGAAATGGTTAAGAATAACGATGATCCTAAAAAAATAAAAGCCACAAAAAATAGCATTATTGAATCAGGCAGGAATTTTTTCAAGAATTATGATCAGGCTACCGATAAGAAGCTTTTCGTTGCGGTAATGGGGTTATACAAAGACAACCTTGATATAAAATGGCAGGTTCCGGAATACATCAGTCTTAAAAATGCATGCAAGGGAGATTTTTCAGCAATTGTCGATAAACTTTATAAACAATCACCATTCACTGAAGAAGAAAAGTTCATAAAATTTGTAAGTGAATTTGATAAATCAGATGTTTCAAAATTAAATAAAGATCCTTTTTTTCAATTGGCGAGCGGCGCTACACAATTCCTGGCTGCTAACATAAAACCTGAGCTCGTAAAAATGACAGAAAAACAACAGAGACTCAACAGGACTTATATGAGTGCTCAGATGGAATTTGATACAAACCGTATCTTTTATCCGGATGCTAACTTAACACTTCGGTTAACCTACGGTAAAGTAAAGGGATACTATCCTAAAGATGCTGTGTATTATACCTGTCAGACAACCCTGAAGGGCATTATGGAAAAGGATAACCCGGAGGTATATGACTACGATGTACCTGCAAAGTTAAAGGAACTTTACAAAACAAAAGACTATGGCAGATATACACAGGATGGTGAAGTTCCTGTATGCTTCATAGCTGATAATCATACATCTGGTGGTAATTCAGGCAGCCCGGTAATCAATGCAGATGGTCAGCTGATTGGGGTTAACTTCGACAGAGCATGGGAGGGTGTTGCCAGTGATTTGTCTTTTAACCCTGAACAAAGCCGAAACATCAGTCTCGATATCAGGTATGCCCTGTTTATAATAGACAAATTTGCCGGAGCAGGATATTTGTTGAAGGAGATGACTATTATTGGGGAGTGAACTAGAGTGACTAAAGTGACTAGAGTGACTAAAGTGACTAAAGTGAACTAAAGTGACTAAAGTAACTTCCAACTTTAGTCACTTTAGTCACTTCTTCTAATATGCTTTAATTGTTTTAACCTTGTCTGTATATTTTTGATAAACAGCCTGTTGTGCTCCTATCTTTTCATTTAGCTGTTCCTGCATTTTTTCATTCTTAGGAAGCTCAGCATTTGCTTTATCTATTTCACTATTCTCTTTATTTATCTTTTCCTGAGAAGATTCAATTGCTTTAAGCGCTTTTTTCTTTCTCTTTTCGAGGTCGTTCAGATAATTTGTTTTTTCTTTTTTTACCTGATCAGCCAGTGGTGAGCCAAGCAGTTTATTTTGTTCAATAATTTCATCGGAGGTAGTCTGAAGCTCATTTTTCTGAATAGCTAAGTTCTCATTTTCACTGAATATTGTTTTATTAGAAGATTCGATTGATCTCTGAAGACGTGATTTGTCCTTCTCAAGAGAAGAAAGATCCTTTTGAAGATCCCGGAGTTTTTTATCTTCAGCATCCGCCTGATCCTTTGCCACATCCAGATATTGGCTTTTTGCAAACTCTTTCAGATAGTTTTTTGCTTTTGAAAGGTCTGTTTCCCCTGAAGCTCTCTCGATATATTGATCTTTCTTTAGTTCAAATACAACAGTAAGCAGCACACTAGTATCAAGGTTCACCATTTTGCTGTACACATTTATTGGATTAGGAGTAATATCTTTTATCCTGGCGCCGAAGATCGTCATGCTATTATTTTCGGTCACCAGTTTTGATTTTGTACCTGATTGAAGTTCTCTTGTCCATGCCTTTAATACAACTTCATATTTTACTTCAGGAATAGTTACGGTTATGCCTGGCATGGTAACTTTCCCAAAATTTAAACTATCATCGGAGACAGTGATAGGTTTTTGTGCTTTAAGACCGATAAATGATAGTGACAACAGGATAATAAGGGTAGAAATTGATTTCATAAAAAAATGATTTAATTAATAATAACGATCTTTTGTTATAACAAGTATAAACAGGAATTTGTTTAACTTAAGTTTGCAATCCTTTAAAATTACATAATAATTGTTGATCAGAACCGAATCGTATATTTTATTTTTATGCGGGCTTCATATACTTCAGGATTAAACCTTTCCAGCGGATCGATAATCGGAGAATTGAAAGTAAAGAAGATTTCCCTTCCCGGAGTAATTATCCACTGAAACCGGGATTGCCAGCCGATTGTCTTAGATTGGTTATCATATTGAGCGAAGTTGTACCACGACAGATTCGGACTGAAAAGAAAATTTAGATTGGCCCTGTAAATTTGAGTTTTGAAATCTCCCTGTGGCAGACTTACCCATTTTGTGTTTGACTCCAGTCCGATGTATAAGGGTACCATAATTTTGTATCCCATCTGTATTAACCAGTCTTGCCTGTTGCCCGAATAGAAGCTACCTAATCCTACCTGAGTCGCAGCCCATAGTCTTCTTCGTTTTGCAGAAGTAAACGAAATACTATGCCTCCAAAATTTGTAGTCTCTTGCCGGAATGATAAAATCACCGAAAATATTAAAGTCGTTTTCAAGTGATTCAAACTGGTACTGAGATGCCAGTGAAATTATATCTCCACTGAGAAAAATGATATCTGAGAGATTAAAATCAATCTGAGCAGTTTGCATCCCACCATCCTTCAGATCTGAGATAAAGACATACTTAACTCCTGTTCTAACCTGTAGCACCGGTGAGTTTTTAGGTCTCGGACCCATACCGATTCCTCCGTAGAAATCACGTATGTTCCTGCGAGGAATGTAACCCAGCCCCGGTGTAAAGCTTTCACCGATCTGCAAATAGCCTATCCTGAAATTCAGGAAGTCGTTGGGGTAATTAATCTCACTGCCAAATGAAAGATCGTTGCCTGGCAAACCTTTTGTAAAAGTTTTCAGACCATATAAATTATACGCAATATTCTTGTTGCCCGGGAAATGCGAACTGGTAAGCCTTAAATCAACTCCCGCAAGAGAATTATTAAGATCGGAAAATGCATTCCCGTTTGTGCCAATAAATCCAATTGAAGATTGTTCACCCAAATTACGCGAAACACGTGCTACCGTATAACCCGGATTATCCCATTGGTTGTTGTCCTTTATATGAAGAGCACCAATATTCCAGTTCCCAACCTTTCCTGTAAATTTTCCGCCATATTTAATTGAAACAGGGTTGCCATTAGCATCAAGCCCGATCCTCCTGGAGAAAAATGGTATCATCTGTGTACTCTGTGGATTATCATTATCACCAGTAATTCCAAAAGTGAAGAAATTAGCTCCATCGAGAAAAAAGTCTCTTTTTTCAGGAAAAAACAAGCTGAAACGTGTAAGATTTATCTGTTTTTCGTCAACCTCTGTCTGGGCAAAATCGGTATTTACCGTTATTGCAGCCTTGAGTGATGGAGTAATGTGGTAAAATGCATCAAATCCTCCATTCAGAACTGCTTTTGGCTTTATATCCTGTTTTTTACTGATACCGCTTGTGAGATATGGAACAATATCCAAACCTATACCCTGCGTGATACCCGTAAGTCCGGTAATCCTTCCGGCATCAGATATCTGAAATTTATTGGCATCCAGGGTGGTGGCAGGCCAGTATGACGCTTCAGATTTTCTTTTAATATATCTGATCAGCTTAAGACCCCATGTACTGTTATCTCTTTTGAATCCCATCGTTTTGAACGGAATAATCATTTCAGCATCCCATCCGTTTTCAGTGATCTTTGCTTTTCCGTCCCACAGCCCGTCCCATGACTTATTAAAATCTTTACCGTTTTCATTCACAAGAGCATCGCCTATGCTTCCTCTTGGGCCTATCTGAAACCAGTAACCGCTACGTCCGTCTAAATAGGTGTCGAGAATTATCTGAACCCTGTCGTCGTCACCCAGACTAACATCCCTCGCTAATTCCTTTGCAGTTATTTTATCAGGATCATCAAAGCAATGGATTCCCACATACAGGTTATTATGATCGTATAAAAAATAAAATTCTGTCTTCTCAGAAACAGCGTCACCAAGTCTGGGTTCACGTTGAAATAAATCATCAATTACTGCTGCATTTTTCCAGACTTCCTCATTTACCAGTCCGTCAAAAACCGGAGGACTGGAAGTGTATACGGCTTTTATTTCAGGCTGTGCTGAAATCGACATTACAGATGTCAGGATTATACCAAAAGATATAAATAGATTACGAATCATTTCCCTGGCCACTTTACTTACTTTTTTTGGTGTTCTATTATGAAAATCATTTTTTAAAGGGAAACGGGAAAAATTCCGGTGTCACTTTCTTATAATTTACATAAGATTCACCAAAAAAATTCTCGAGTTCCTTATACTCTGCTTTTTCATTGTTGTGATAATTAGAAGGTTGAGGTGTATGGATTTATAGTTAATTTTCAAAACTAAATTATGAATTTAAATGTAATATCCTAATTGGCTTAAAGGCTGGTTTCCAGGACTTCGATCTCGTCAAAAAGTCTTAACTTTAAGAAAAATACATTGCAGATGAAAATTGTAGCCGACGATAAAATCCCATTTCTTCAGGGAGCACTGGAGAAATATGCTGAAGTTGAATATGTGCCTGGAAAACAGATAAATAATAAAATATTAAAAGATGCAGATGCACTCTTGATAAGGACACGCACAAAATGTAATAAGAGTTTATTAGGAGGCACAAATGTAAAATTTATCGGAACTGCCACAATCGGATTCGATCATATCGATATACAATACTGTAAAAGGAATGGAATAATCTGGACAAATGCACCTGGCTGTAACTCCTATTCCGTTCAGCAATTTATTGCTTCGGCATTAATGGAAGTGTCATACCAGGAGAATTTTAATCTGAAAGACAAAACACTGGGTATTGTAGGAGTTGGAAATGTGGGTTCAAAGGTTGAAAAATTTGCAAGGTCAATCGGCATGAATGTTCTCCTTAACGATCCACCACGGTCGCGTGCTGAGGGCAATGACAAGTTCCATAGTCTCGACGAATTATTATCCGGCTCTGATATTGTTACGGTTCATGTCCCATTGAATATTGTTGGTGAAGATTACACATACCATCTGTTTGATGAGCAACAATTACTTAAAATGAAAAAAGGCGGATGGTTTTTCAATTCTTCACGAGGAGAGGTAAATGATACCGCCGCTTTGAAGAAAATGATACATACCGGAAAGCTTGAAGGAACTGTAATTGATGTTTGGGAAAATGAACCTGATATTGATCTGGATCTCATGAATATGGTCACTTTTGCCACACCTCACATAGCAGGTTATTCCACCGACGGCAAAGCGAATGGAACTGCTATTGTGGTAAACAAGCTTAAAAGGCATTTCAATTTACCTGATGCAGATTGGTTTCCTGACAACATACCTGAGCCGGTATCTCCGGTGATCACAATAAATTGTACCGGGAAATCTGAAGAGCAGGTTCTTAGAGAAGCTGTAAGTCATACCTATGACATAAAAGAAGATGATTTAAAACTTCGTCATTCCCCTTCAGATTTTGAAAAACTAAGAGGGAACTATCGTTTGAGGCGCGAGTTTATAGCTTATACCGTAAATTTGAAAGGCGGCACTGAAAAGGATAGGATGATACTGGAGGATCTGGGATTTAATACTCTGATGTGAAATCTTAAATCCCTATTATTTACACCCACTCCTCAGTCAACACCTCTCCGGTTAGTCCGATCACCATCTTTTT
This sequence comes from Bacteroidales bacterium, assembly GCA_038245405.1. GTDB lineage: Bacteria > Bacteroidota > Bacteroidia > Bacteroidales > VadinHA17 > LD21. The sequence continues at coordinate 672 of JBBRSO010000040.1, read as the reverse complement.
TACGGGTACTTTTCTTGATGCATTTGCCAGAGCTGCCTTAACCATCTGTAATAAACCACCGCAGCAAGGGACTTCCATCATCATAATAGTAATGGTGTTTATTTTTGCCAAATCAATCATTGCAGTGAGCTTCTCTACATAGACATCTGTACCATGGTCGAGCTTCGGACATGCAATTGCGAGTGATTTTCCTTTTAAATAATTACTATGGAATCCCCCCATCGAGAATGCAACACAGTCTGCAGCCAGTAAAAGATCGGAATTTTTGAAATACGATGCATTGGGATTTACAAGATGCATTTGCACAGGCCACTGTCTGAGTTCTGATGGTTGTTCCGTTGATGGTGTGAGCTCTTTTACTGAAGGTTTGCCGATCACCATTGTCCTTGAACCAGGGCAGCCACCGCCTTCATGAATATTCTCCTGATTGATCTTTTCAACTACTGGTAACTTACCATGATTATGTACTTCTGTCATAACTTCTTCAAGATTAAAGTTTAATTCTGTTTTATGGTCTTTGAGATAGGTAACGCCGTCGTGCAGGAACCCGGTTTCGCCATGGTCCTTAAGGTGCTTTAGATGAGCAATTATAGTATTCTTTCCCTTGTCTTTCATTTTTTCCATTACACGAACTTCATTGTAGGGCTCCGCTTCGCGTGTCTCGATTGTAAT
>JBBRSO010000039.1:0-27061 GCA_038245405.1 Bacteroidales bacterium | reverse complement strand
TCAATTTTTTTATCGGTCTGCGTTATATAATCAACAAATTCCTTCCCTGTATGAAAGATTGTAACATCAGCACCCGAATTATTAAGCAATGTTTCATAGTATCTGATTGACGGCACGTCATCTTCAACAATAAGCATGGTTTTGCCTTTAAGTTCTAAGTTGCTGATATTCAAAGTCATTTATTGAAATGGTTAATCATGTATAAAATTACGATAAGAAAAGGATACTAAAGGTTCATATCGGCACAGTTATTAACATTTTATCAACATATCCTTGTTCTTTGTGATCCCGGTCTATTTGTATTCCTGAATAAAATTGTGCAATTTCGTGTAAATTAAACCTTCGCCCCATGAATTTCAAGGCTCTTTCCATAAAAAGTACTATTCTTTTTATCGGGTTGATATTTATGATCGGTATTTCCTCAGCACAAACTGGAACAAGTAACGGAACCCGTGCTGTGTTTATCTTTGATATCGCAAAGTATATAGACTATGGTAAGGAATTTGAAGATTCATCTGTCTTCAAAATAGGCGTTCTCGACAAGACTTCAGAGTTATTCTGGGAAATGGGCAACCTGGCAAAAACACGGAAAACTATCCAGGATAAACCCGTTCAACTGGTCGTTTTCAGAAATGAAAGCCAGATCATTTATACTCAGTTGCTGTATGTAAATAAAGCCAGCGGATTCAATCTGATTAAAGTGAGGGCTAAGCTTGAAGGACACAAGACACTTTTATTAACAGAGGGTTATGAATTCAGGGAATCTATGATAAATTTCATAGGAGTGGAGGGAGAGAATCCCAAATACGGAGTTAATGAGGATCTGATCAATAAAGCCGGTATGAAAGTAAATTCAAACCTTCTTTTCCAGGCTATTAAAACAAAAGAAGACTGGGAGAATCTCTTTGGAAAGGCAAACGAACAGATAATCATTCAGAGAGACACCATCAGACAGCAACTGGAAATGATTACAGTTCAGAAAACTGAGATCCTTCACCAGAAAGCATTGCTCGACAGTCTGGATAAAGAAATTTCCGCAAAGGTAATGACCCTGAACATAAAACAGAAGATGCTTGATAATCAGTTTGCTCAGATAAGTCAGCAACATGGTGAAATATCTGTCCAGAAACAGACCATCATCATTCAGCAGAATGAAGTGCAGGTCCAGAAAGACACACTTACCAACCAGAAAGAAAAGATTTCCATCCAGATAGCCAGGATAGATGACCAGCTTAAGAGAATTTCGGATCAGGACAGCAAGATAAAATTTCAGCTTGAGGCAATTGCCAAGCAAAAGCTCATACTTTATTTTGTAATTGTGGCTCTTTTACTTGTCAGTTTTCTGGGATACTACATCTACAGGGGATATAAGATCAAGAAAGAAGCAAATATCAAGCTTGAGGAAAAGAACAAAACCATTTCATTGCAGAAAGATGAAATTGAAAAACAAAGAGATATTGCAGCGGCACAGAGGGATCAGATCGGTTATCAGAAGAGGCATATCGAGGATAGTATTAAGTATGCCAAGAGAATACAGACAGCACTGATACCATCCATGGAACTATTCAGTGCAAGGCTCGAGCACTTTGTACTTTATAAACCACTGGCTATCGTAAGCGGTGACTTCTACTGGGTGAGCGCATCGGAAAATCCACAGGTAATCATTTCAGCCGATTGTACCGGACACGGGGTTCCTGGTGCTTTTATGAGTATGCTTGGAGTAACTCTGCTGAATGAAATTGTTAATGGGAAACACATTTTGTCTCCCGAGCAGATAATAGAAAATCTGAGGCAGGGGATAATAAAATCCTTAAAACAGGTTGCCGAAGAAGACAGCATAAAAGATGGTATGGACATAGCTGTGTGCGTGATTGATTTTGAAAAAAATATTCTATGGTATGCCGGTGCAAATAGTCCTCTTTACCTTGTAAGAGGCGGTGAGCTTACACATTACAGGGCTGATAAGATGCCGGTGGCTATTCATTATAAAATGGAGCCTTTCACCCTTCATAAGATCGATCTTCAGAAAGGAGATGCATTTTATATTTTCTCCGATGGTTACGCAGACCAGTTTGGTGGACCAAACCAGAGAAAATTCATGTCGATGCAGTTGAGGGAGACACTAGTTGCTATGTCAGGCATGCCAATGCTGAGACAGGGTGAGCGTCTGAATCAGATATTTGAAGAGTGGATGGGTGATGGTCCGCAGATAGATGATGTATCTATGATAGGTGTAAGATATTGATTATCTGCACTCCCACTTAGTAGTAGTAGCGCCGACCGTAACATCTCCAGTAGCTTCAATGGCTATTAGCTCAGCACCACAATATTCTGTCTCACTACCGGATGAAATACGTGATCCGTCTTTATATGTGTTTTGCTGACAGACTTTACATGATTTTTCACACGATGAGAACGAAAGTGTGAGAAGTATAAAACCGGCAGCAATAATTAATTTCCTTTTCATAGAGGTAGATTTTAAAAAACAAATATACTAAATCTCTATTCTCAATAAGCGGTAATCCATACAAATTGAATTTTCCTGTAAAATATTGATTGCCCGATGCATCAAATGACTAAAATGACAGTCATTTGAACAGGAATGAAAAATATTTATAAATTGCATAAAAATAAATGTCATGGAATCAAAAATGAAAAAACACGTTGCGGTAGTAGGAGCTATACAAATAGGCTTCTCAATCATGGGCTTAATACTCGCCGTGGTAATTTTCTTTGTAATGAGGTTTGCCATGGGCCAGGCTGGAGATCCGACTGGCGAAATGGTTCTTGGCTTTCTATCTGTAAGCTTACCTATACTTTTTGGATTTCTGGCAACATTAGGTCTGGTAGGAGGAATCGGACTTCTTGCTTACAAGTCATGGGCAAGATACATAGTGATGGTAGTAGCAGCATTGGGATGTCTGAACATTCCTATCGGAACGCTTAAAGGTGTTTATACTCTATGGGTACTGCTTCAGGATGAAACAATAAAGCTTTTCGAGAATAATTAAAGTATTTTAAAAATATATTGAGATAGAGGCGCCCAATTCGGACGTCTCTACTTATTTTTGTCAGATAATCAACAAAAAAATAATGGCTGAAGATAATAAGATCATCTTTTCAATGTTCAGGGTTGGGAAATCATTTCCGCCTCACCGCCAGGTGTTGAAAGACATCTCTCTCTCATTTTTCCTGGGAGCAAAAATCGGAATAATCGGTTTGAACGGTTCAGGAAAATCTACTCTTATGAAGATAATTGCCGGCATTGAAAAAGAATACCAGGGCGATGTAACGTTTCTTCCTGGTTATACCGTTGGCCATCTTTCCCAGGATCCCTTGCTCGATGAAACCCGAACCGTAAGAGAAATAGTGGAGGAAGGGCTGAAAGAGACTATGGAGATCATCAAAGAATACGAAAAGATTAACGAGAGCTTTGGCGAACCTGAAGTATATGAAAATCCCGATAAGATGCAGCAGCTCATGGACCGTCAGGCTGTTCTGCAGGAGAAAATTGACTATGCCGATGGCTGGAACATTGAACATAAGCTTGAAAGGGCTATGGATGCATTACGCTGTCCCGATAGTACAGCCAGAGTGAACGTGCTCTCGGGCGGTGAACGCAGAAGAGTAGCTCTCTGCAGACTGTTATTACAACAGCCCGATATACTTCTTCTTGATGAACCTACGAACCACCTCGATGCTGAGTCGGTCCAATGGCTCGAAACAACGCTCAAACAATACCCCGGAACGGTAATCTGCATCACACACGACCGTTATTTTCTCGATAATGTTGCAGGGTGGATACTGGAACTCGACAGAGGTGAAGGAATACCGTGGAAAGGTAATTACTCCTCATGGCTCGGGCAGAAGGCTAAAAGACTCGAATCTGAAGAAAAAGGAAATGTTAAAAGGAGAAAAATTCTTGAACGTGAGCTTGAATGGGTCAGGATGTCACCAACGGCACGACGTGCCAAATCAAAAGCCAGGCTCGGCGCTTATGAGAACCTCCTTAACCAGGATGTGAAACAAAAAGAAGACAAGCTGGAAATATTTATTCCAAACGGACCACGACTGGGCGATAAAGTGATTGTGGCACAATCAGTATCAAAATCGTTTGACGAAAAACTCCTGTTTGAAAATCTTGAATTCAGTCTGCCCCCAAATGGAATTGTTGGAGTGATCGGACCGAATGGTGCCGGTAAGACTACGCTTTTCAGGATGATAATGCAGCAGGAAACAGCTTCAAACGGAACATTCACATTAGGTGAAACTGTAACTTTGGGATATGTCGATCAGGCTCATGCTGCTATCGACCCTGCAAAAACTGTTTATGAAGTCATTTCCGGAGGGCAGAATGATGTAATGGTCGGAAACAGGCTTGTTAATGCAAGAGCTTATGTGGCACGATTTAACTTCACAGGAGCCGATCAGGAGAAAAAGTGTGGTGTTCTTTCAGGAGGGGAAAGAAACAGGCTGCATCTGGCCCTTACACTAAAATCAGGGGCAAACGTCCTGCTTCTCGACGAACCTACAAACGATATCGATGTAAACACGCTCCGTGCCCTGGAAGAAGGTCTGGAAAACTTTGCTGGTTGCGCGGTAATAATTTCACACGACAGATGGTTCCTCGACAGAGTGACAACTCATATGCTGGCTTTTGAAGGAAACTCAAAAGTCGTATGGTTCGAAGGAAATTACTCCGACTACGAGGAAAACTATAAGAAGCGGGTATCGGATACCACCCCGGCGAGGATTAAGTATAAGAAACTGGTTTAGAATGAGGAGAAAGGATTGAGTACTGAGTGGTAGATGAGTTTTCGTTGAACCTTAATTAAGCACAAGTGTTATTTGTTTGTATTTAAAAATTACCATCCTGATGACTAAGCTTTTTATCCTTCTTTTGTTTTTCAGCATATCGACACAGACAAATGAAAAGCCAGGTGATTCCCTTAAAGTCAGGGATCTCCCTCTTGTTATTACTGCAGCCGACAACAACGACCCGAATGCCCCCCTTGCACTTCTGATCTCAGGTGACGGCGGCTGGTATCATTTTGAACAATCAATTGCGAATAGCCTTTCAAAAAAAGGAATCCCCACCATCGGTTTCAATGCGAAGAAGTATTTCTGGACCCGTCGTACACCCGAAGAAACTGCGGCAGACATGTCATCTGCGCTCGAATTTTATGCAAAAGAATGGCATAGAGAAAAATTCGTGTTAATCGGGTATTCGCTCGGAGCGGAGATTGTTCCATTTATAGTAAACAGACTGCCGGAATCATTAAAGCAAAAAATTGAATTAACAGTTCTTCTCTCTCCTGACATTACAACCGACTTCGAAATTCATTTTTCAAATATGCTTGGTATGGGAAGCAAACAAAATACTTACGATACAGTGAAGGAAATAAATAAAATGCACGACACTCCTACCCTGCTCATTTTTGGAGAAGACGAGAAATCGAGGGTTCCCGGTCAACTTTCCGGTGCCTCACAGAAAATCAGAATAATACCGGGGGATCATCACTATAAATTTAATCTACCTCTGATAATGCAGACAATAAGTGAACACACACGGCTCTGAAACAACAGGTTTTATCGGGAAATTTTTTAAAAAGAAATTCTTCATTTTCCTGAATGAAAATGGGAAAATCATAACCCAGTTTCTTTTTACAGCACTCTTTATAGGGATGGCTGCCTGGTTTATCAGTGATGAAAAAACCGAACTGCATTCAGTAAGCCAGATCCTTTCGGGGGCTGATATCTCATGGATTGCCGCAGGCCTTTTCCTCGTGTTGTTCTATATTACCATCCAGGGATTGATGTACGTCACCTCTTTCGCTTCGATGAATATTAAGCTAAGTTTGTGGAGCGCTATAATACTTTTCCTGAAACGGAATTTCATAAGTGTTTTTCTTCCGGCAGGGGCTGTTTCCTCACTCACTTTCTTTAACAGGGAGATAGAAAAAAAGGGATTCACAAAATCACATATCTACTTTGCATCAGGTATTTATGCTTTTGTAGGAATTCTCTCGGTAGTTATAGTCGCAATTCCTTCTTTTCTTTTTGTTGTTAGCGGCGGTTCCGGTCCGGGACAGTGGTACGCACTGGGAGGAGTCATATTGATACTGTCTTTGTTTGTACTGGTTTATTATTCTCTGCTTAACAAGTGGAGATTGTACGACTGGATTATAAAAATCTATCCCAATGCCGAGCTTTATGTTGAAGAGATAAAAAATAACAGGATTAACAGGAAACAGTTTTTTTACACAATTCTGATCTCTGTGCTCATTGAATTCGTTGGCATTGCTCATGTCTATATCTCGATGAAAGCCCTGAATTTTACTCCATCTCTTTCAACGGCGATCATTGCTTATATCGTTGTTGTAATATTTCTTATCATTTCTCCCTTTCTCAGAGGCCTGGGCGCTATTGAGGTGTCAATGACATTTATTCTTATAAAATCGGGGTTTAGCAGTGTAGATTCGATTGCAATAACTCTTCTTTTCAGGTTTTTTGAATTCTGGCTACCGCTATTCGCCGGAATAATAAGTTTTTTATTAAAAGTCGATAAGCTTATCATGAGGATCTTCCCGGCAGTGTTAATCTTCGTGCTTGGTATAGTGAATATTGTTTCAGTTCTAACACCGGCACTGCCTGAGAGGCTTTTGGTATTAAAGGATTATCTTCTGATTGGATTTGTAAGCTTTTCCAACAGTTTCGTACTAATAGCAGGCTTATTTCTGCTTGTTACAGCAGCATTTATGTTAAGGGGTCTGCGTACTGCCTGGTGGTTTGCAATAGCATTGAGTATCATTTCGGTGTTGGGCAATATCACAAAAGGCATCGACTATGAAGAAGCTTCAATAGCTCTGCTGACAGTAGCTTCGCTTCTTGGTACCAGAAAAGAATACCATGTAAAAACGAATCCGCGCCTGGGAACAGTGGGCCTTCAAACAGCATTGCTCAGCATGCTGGCCGTCATTGTTTATGGCGTGGCAGGGTTCTATTTCCTCGACAAAAAACATTTCCAGATTGACTTTAATTTTGCACAGTCTCTCATTTATACTCTGAAGAATTATTTCCTGATTGGCAGCAATGACCTTGTCCCCCGTGATGCTTTTGCCCGCGATTTCATATATCTGATAAAGATAAGCGGATTCGCATCAATCTCATTTCTTGTTTATTCACTTGTCAGACCTTATGTATTTAAAGTCACTCACACTAAGGAGGAATTTGAAAGGGCGAATTTCCTTACAGAGAAATATGGCAGTTCATCCGTTGACTTCTTCAAGTTATATTCAGACAAATTCATATTTGTTGTGCCCGATATCAATGCTTTTATTTCATACCGTGTAAGCAAAAACTTTGCAGTAGTCCTCGAAAATCCTGTGTCAGAGAACATCGGTGAAATGAAAAAATGTATCACCGCTTTTCATGATTATTGTTATGAGAATGGTCTCAAAGAAATATATTACAGGGTTCCGAAAGACAGCCTGCCTGTCTATTTGGAGCTGTCAGGAAAAAGTCTGTTCCTCGGTCAGGAAGGGGTGATCGACCTTGATTCCTTCACTCTCGAAGGAGGAGAAAAAAAATCAATCAGGAATGCTTTGAACAAAATTAAAGAACAGGGATATACAACACATATTAATACAGCACCCTTACGCGATGGACTCATACAGAAGCTCGGGGCTGTAAGTGATGAATGGCTTAAGAATACAGGAAGAGAAGAAATTATTTTTTCGCAGGGAATGTTTGTTGAAACAGAGATAAAGCAGCAGACCGTTATAACCGTTGAGAACAGGGAAGAGAAAATCATAGCATTCCTGAATATCATTCCTGATTATGTAAAAAATGAAGGCACATATGATCTGCTCAGAAAAACAGCCGATGCCCCGAACGGAATAATGGACTATATTCTCGTAGAGCTTTTTAAGTATTTAAAAACCAATGGGGTGAAATATATAAACCTTGGGTTTGCCCCCTTATCGGGTATGGATGATCCCCATAATTTTACTGAAAAATCAATGAAGTTTGCATATGAAAAAATCCGTGCATTGTCGCATTATAAAGGCCAGCGGGAGTACAAAGAGAAGTTTAACCCTGTGTGGTATGATAAGTACCTGATTTACAGCAATGATTACGATCTGCTCCAGGTACCGGCAGTACTTGCAAAAGTGATTAAACCCTGATTATTGGGATGGACCTGCTATTAATTATTTTCATTATTCATTTATAGGAAAATAATTGACACTTTTGTATCTGTTAATCCCACTTAAATGAAGCGATATCTGATACTATTTTATTTTCTGTGCTGTATTTTTCAAACTTCATTTTCTCAGATTTTTACTGACAGTAATCTTCCTGTGGTTATTATTAACACCGACGGAGGCGCTTCTATAACCGATTCCCCGAGAGTCACTGCGAATATGAAAATTATATACAGAGGAGAAGGATTGCGAAATTATCTTACTGATCAGAATACAACGGGATATCTTAACTATAATGGCAGGATAAATATTGAGATCAGGGGCTCATCCTCACAATCCCTTCCAAAAAAGCAATACGGGTTTTCGACTTTGATGGCCGATAATTATACCAATAACAATGTAAGCTTACTTGGAATGCCGGCAGATAATGACTGGATTCTTAATGGCCTTGGCTTTGAACCTTCACTGATAAGAGATTATCTCTGCTATAACCTGTCGCGTATGATAGGTGAATATGCCAGCAGAACAATTTATTGTGAGGTAATCATAAACGGGTTCTATAACGGCCTTTATGTACTTCAGGAAAAAATTAAACAGGGTTCAGGCAGAGTGAATATCTCAAAATTGGAAACGACCGATAATACTTACCCAAAAATAACAGGCGGATATATTGTTAAAGCCGACAAGACAACCGGAAACGATCCTGTTGCATGGCATATGTCGAGTTTTTATGGGAAAGACGACATAGACTATCTGTTAGATTATCCTAAATCCCAATATGTTACCGTTCCCCAGAAAACATATATCAAATCTGAATTTACAAAACTGGCAACATTCGCACAGGCTCAAAATTCTTCACCTGCTATGGGTTATCCTTCGGTGATCGATATACCTTCTTTTGTCGATTTTATGATCATAAATGAGTTAGGTTCAAATGCCGATGCATATACTTACAGCACCTATTTTCATAAAGACAGGAATGGCAAATTGAGAGCAGGCCCTATATGGGATCTTAACCTTACTTTCGGATACGATCTGGCTATATGGGGATATGACAGAAGTAAACCTGATGTGTGGCAATTTAAAAGCGGAGACAACGATGGACCAAGGTTCTGGAGAGACCTGTTCGATGACCCTGAGTTCAGATGCTGTCTCAGCAGAAGATGGGCACAGCTTACTCAGCCCGGACAACCATTAAACTATAATTCACTAATCAGCTTCATCGATAAAACAGTTGGAACAATAAGTGAGGCTGCCGTGAGGGAAAACAAAGTATGGGGAACGGTTCCCAATCTGAATTATGAGATCGACAAGATCAAAAGCTTTCTTAGTGTACGCATCCCCTGGATTACAAAAGCTATCACCCCTGTAACAAATTGCAGCAGTGTGATATTACCGCCACTGGTAATCACAAAGATTATGTATCATCCCGACAGCACTCTGAATTTTCCTGACAGCGATCAGCAGGAGTTTTTAGAAATAACGAATACCGGATCAAATACTGTGAGTCTGACAGGAGTATATTTCAGCGGAACAGGGTTTGTGTACCAGTTCCCTGTATATTCTGAATTTTTGCCAAAATCCACAAAGATTCTTGCCGGCAATTCGGAAGTTTTCATAAAAAAATTCGGGAATTCACCATTTGGACAGTTCACCAGAAACCTCTCAAACAGAAAAGAGCAGCTGGTATTATCTGATGCTTTCGGTAATGTGATTGACAGTGTCACATATTTTGATCATTCTCCCTGGCCCGATGCAGACGGGAACGGGTATTATCTCGACCTGGCCGACCCATTGTCTGACAACAGTGTTGCATCTAACTGGTCGGCCTCTTCAAACATAGTTCTGTCATCTCCCGAGACTGAGTATAAGCATGGCTATAAAATATATCCTACCCCTGTTAAAAATAAATTGACTGTAGAATATGGGGGACCGCTCAAATCTCTTGAATTATTTGATTTTCAGGGCAGGATGATACGTACCATTGAAATTAATTCCAATACATATAGTCTCGATATGAGTTTCTGTTCTCCAGGCATTTACTTTATTCAGCTAAAATCTGCGGATGGAAATTTTGTTCAGAAAATTGTGAAGGATTGATTACAGCAAACTCATAAAATTACCTGTTTATAAAAGGCACAGGGCACAGTGCACAGTGCGAAGGGCAAAAGGTCACAGAGCAAGATTTGTATTTATGTCAAAGAAGTATTGTATACTGCTGTTAATATATTTTTTTCTGATCTCAAATCGGGGATTTTCTATAGAAAAAATCCGGGAAGAGGCATCAGTCAGCGGTTTTATCAGGGATTCCAAAACAGGGGAATCATTAACTGGTGCGGTCATTTATCCGAATGAGATACCAACAACAGGGATAACCTCTAATTCCTATGGCTTTTTCTCTCTTTCCCTTCCTGTGGGGAAGTACTCATTAATTGTCCGTTTTATGGGATATCGGACTAAAACTGTTGCAATTGATCTCCAGAAAGATCTGCTGCTTAATATTGAGTTGGATGAAGAGTCAATAACATTGAAAGAAGTGACAGTGACTGGTGAGAAAAATAATATAAATGTTGTACAGAGTGAGCTTATTTCAAAGATCAATGTCAGGGAAGTTCAGAATATTCCTGTCATACTCGGGGAGAAGGATATCTTAAAGACCATTCAGCTTCTTCCCGGAATAACACCTGCCGGTGAAGGGAATGCCGGGTTTTTTGTCAGGGGCGGAGGTGTTGACCAGAACCTTATCCTGCTTGATGAGGCGCCGGTATACTTCCCTTCTCATCTTCTTGGATTCTTTTCAACATTTAATTCAGATGCAATTAAGGATATTACCCTGTATAAAGGCGCATTTCCTTCAGAGTATGGTGGTCGGCTGTCGTCGGTGGTTGACATTAAGATGAATGAAGGCAATAACAAGAACCTGCATGTCTCCGGAGGTTTAGGGATCATAGCTTCAAGGTTAGCAATTGAAGGACCATTATTCAGGCACAAGGGCTCATTCATGATTACTGTGCGCCGTACATATGCCGATCTTTTTCTGAAGTTATTGTCGGCAAAAGGAAAAGATTCGACTGCCAGAAGATCTACATTATATTTCTACTATTTAAATGCAAAAGTCAACTATCAGATCTCATTAAAAGACAGACTTTATTTTTCAACCTATTTGGGCAGAGATAATTTCAACCTGGGAGGCGCATTGGGACTCGACTGGGGAAATGTAACCGCAACCACAAGATGGAATCATATCTTCAGTGATAAGATATTTTCGAATACTTCACTTATATTCACCCGTTACAGCTACAAATTCAATGTGGATGCTGGCAACCTTACACTAAGGGTGATTTCAGCTATAAAAGACTGGAACTTTAAGGAAGATCTTCAACTCTATTTGAATTCAAAAAACACTATAAAATTCGGATTCAACACAATATACCACACTTTCGTACCCAGCAAAGTCGATAGCACCGCATTTATATTCGTCAGGTCGATGGATAATAGATACGCACTTGAAAATGCTGTGTATATCTCAAACGAACAGACAATAGGAGAACATCTGCGTTTGAACTATGGGTTGCGATACTCTCTTTTCAGTTCAATAGGGCCCGCAACAATATTTACATACAATCAGATGGCAGAGGTAACAGATTCTGCAACTTACGCAAAAGGAAAAATATTCAATACTTTTGGCGGCATTGAACCCCGGCTTCTGATAAATTATGTAATAGATGATTCGAACTCAGTTAAGATATCTTACACACGCAGCCGTCAGTATATTCATCTATTATCAAATACCACCTCAACCACGCCTTTTGATCTCTGGATTCCCAGTAATATAAATATACAACCTGAGATTGCAGACCAGTATACTATCGGATATTTCAGAAACTTTGCCAACAATATGTTTGAAACCTCGGTAGAACTTTACTACAAGACCCTTCAGAACCAGTTAGATTATCGGAATGGGGCAAACCTGATACTGAACACAAAGGTGGAGTCGCAGCTTGTTTTTGGCAAAGGATGGGGTTATGGTGCAGAATTCCTCATAAGGAAAAGATATGGCAGACTTACAGGCTGGATAAGCTACACACGTTCAAAAACAAAAAGACAGTTCCCCGATATCAATAGCGGGAGTGTATTTCCTGCAAAGCAGGACCGACCGAATAACCTCTCAATTGTGGGGATGTATGAACTCAATCCTAAGATTACCTTCTCCGCAACATGGATTTATATAAGCGGGAATGTTGTAACATTTCCCAGTGGCAGGTACAATATCGATGGGAATATTATTCCATATTATACCGAGCGTAATGGATACAGGATGCCCGATTATCATAGGCTCGATATCGGTCTAACCTGGCAGCGGAAGAAAACACAGCATTTTGAGAGCAACTGGAACTTTTCAGTCTATAATGTTTACGGACGTGCGAATGCCTATGCCATCAACTTCCAGCAGGACCCCAACAACCCTACGCAGATGCAGGCTGTACAGCTATCTTTGTTTCGTTTTGTACCTGCTGTAACCTATAATTTTAAATTTTAAAATGAAATGAGATTCCGGCATATAGTATATATCATAATTTCAGTTATCACAATTTCAATTACACCGGGTTGTGAAAAAGTAATAAATGTGGACCTGAACGAAGCGGCGCCGCGTATAGTGATCGAGGGGCTGATAACCGACAGGCGCGGACCATATACGTTGAACATAAATAAGTCGGGCAGTTATTTTAATCAGCCTTTGCTTGCGACTGTTTCTGGTGCGACAGCTGTAATTACAGATGATTTCGGTAATATCGATACTTTGAGAGAATCGATGCCCGGCAGATATCTTACAGGGCGGGTAAGGGGAGTAATAGGAAGAATATATACCCTGAAGGTTATATCTGACGGAGAGGAGTATGTTGGTACTTCAACTATGTTAAGCCATGTAAACATCGATTCATTAAAACTGGTGAAGAGTGAATACGAACGGTTCGATTTAAGTGGCTCTTCGCAGAGTGAAATTCATTACGACATACATTGTTTTTTCAGGGATCCAATGGAAAAAAACTATTACAGGATTAAAGTATTTAAAAACGATTCAATCAATACCGAAAGTTACAGACTATATGATGATCAGTACTCAAATGGCAAAGTTACTGAATTACGTGTTGCTCGTGCCACACAAGGAGATACCTTCAGGATTGAGCTGATGTCGCTCGATAAATCGACTTACGGATATTATCGCACACTCACTGACCTTCTCTACCAGAATCCATTTTTTGGTTCAACTCCGGCGAATCCGAATAGCAACCTGACCAATGGTGCACTGGGGTACTTCGGCGCCTGTGCTATATCCACAAGAACAATTGTGATAACAGAGAAGCTGCTGAACAGTGTTAATTAGGGTAAAACTCATTCTGATATTTATTTATATGAAGACAACTAAATTTAAGCTCTCAAAACTATTGTTGAAAATTCCTGTACCGTGGGTGTTCATTCTTACATATCTGTTAGCGTTAATCCCACAGTTTTTGTTAACGATAAGTATAGAGGCCCGACAGCACGTAAGCATACCTGCGGTCAAACTAGCAGGAGCTTTCCTGTTTGTTATCGGCGCCCTTTTTGCTGCCTGGAGCCTTATAATATTCCATGAAGCCAGAACTACTACCACCCCGGGAGAAAGTTCAAAAAAACTCGTTATGTCGGGTCCATACAGGTTTTCACGAAATCCAATGTATGTAAGCCTGATAATGGTTTATTTGGGTGAAGCAGGACTCCTTGCACAATTGTGGCCCGTCCTTTTTCTTCCTTTAATGCTGGTGTACATAAATAAAGTTGTAATACCGCTGGAAGAAAAGATTCTGACCAACGATTTTGGAGATGAGTATAAAGCCTACTGTTTGAAGGTTAAACGCTGGTTGTGAATATTATTCAGATAATAAACTGGGCAGGAGAGTTATCAGCCGTAATGGGCATTTGTTGAGTTTACATGTTGAACTAATTTAAAAGGTTGCTTGTTTAAGCTAAAACTCTAATATAATAAAAAAATGACTAAAATGGTAAACAGGTTTAATTTAATTCTCAATGATCTTATTCTTGAAACTAAATTATTAAGAGTATACTTAGTCCCGGCGGTGATTGTTATATGTCTTTCATTTTTGTGCTATGCAGTCTTCAACGAATCGACAATGGAGGTAATTGGAGAGGAGGATGGTTTTTTTGAAGATTTAACTGCCATATGTTTTATTTTTGCAGCCTTCATTTTCCTTCTGACTTTTCTTAAAAAGAAAGAGATCATTTATCTGCTCTTCTTCCTGGTATTTCTATTCGGTGCTGGGGAGGAAATTAGCTGGGGTCAAAGGATATTCAATTTTGAAACACCCGGATATTTCGAGAAGAATAATCTTCAGGATGAATTCAATATTCATAATCTTGAAGTTTTTAATAATAATAATCCGAATTATGATAAAACAGGCATATCAAAGATATTGTCAATAAACTTCGAGTTTAAGTTATTTTGCCTGCTATATTGCTTTGTTCTACCGATTATCATCCGATTCTCATCGTTTATCACTATGGTTGTTCGAAATTTTAAAGTGCCGGTACCACCTATAAGCATTGGCTTGCTTTTTATATTTAACTGGGTGACTTTCAGAATCACATTATCATTCCTTCTGCCCGAAGGGAAGTCTGCTTTGTATTATGCTTCGAGTGTAGAGATAAGCGAATTCTGTTCCTCATTTCTCTTCCTGATGCTGAGTCATTATTTTCTGATGGCTGCAAAGGGAAGCGTAAGACAATATAAGATTTTTTCACTGTCAAATAGTATACCCGCTGTAGAGAACTCCCGGAATATATAATAAATGGATTGATGTTATCTTATTTATCAGGATTATTAGTTATTTTGTGGAAAGTTATATTGTCTTTATTATTAGTGTGGAAGGAATTAGGACAATTTCACTTTTAAGCAAATGAGTATTATCTCTTAAGTCCTGAATCTGATAATTAATCTGCACCATGTTATGGTTAATGAACTTTTAGAAGAACTCAGTCAGAAATCAATTACAATTAACTTCATAAATGGCAAGTTGAAGTATGAGGGGCCTGAAGATAAAATCACTCCCGAATTAATTGAGAAGCTGAAGAAGCATAAAGAGAGTCTGATCAGGCTTCACTGGCCATCCGAATGTGTTAACATGATGCCTATTAACCCTATGGGCACAAAACTACCGTTCGTGCTCGTGTACTTTGAAGTGATGAATTATCCGTTAAGCGAATATTTAGGGAAAGATCAGCCATTTTATGGATTTTTGCATTACGGATCGAAGGGGGAAAGGATAGAATACAGGGATGTCGAATCTTTCGCTGCGGCATATATATTACAGCTTCAGAAAGTACTGCCAAAAGGACCTTATCTTCTGGGTGGATTTTCATTCGGAGGCACTCTTGCTCTTGAAATGGCTATCCAGCTTCAAAGATCAGGGTATGAGGTGCCATTTCTGGCAATGCTTGACAGCCAGACCCCTGAAGCAAGCGATCATTTCAGGTGGCATTCCGATCCGTATTCCATCATTAGAAAAAATATCCTGGGAACAATCCGGCGAAAAATGACACGTCTGGCAAAACAATTTAGATGTAATCTGTTTCTTTCCATGGGAATGAATGTTCCGGTTTCACTCCGGAACTTTTACATTGTCGATAAATATTCAACCCTCTCTTGTCGCTATAAACCAGGAAAGTTTAAGGGGGATATATTATTGTTCAGGTCAGACATGGTTAACCCTGAGTTCAAATATAACGGGTGGGAATCGCACGCTGATAATATAAGAGTGGTTAATTTTAGCGGTCCACATATGAAGATAGCCAGAGAGAAATCTTATGCTGAGACGATTGGTAAAGAGTTTATTGATCATCTTTCGAGAGTATATAAACCACATGATTAAATTTCAGGATGGACGTAGTGGCATTTCCAGATTATATCAGGTGCACTTTTAATCCTGAAAAAACAGCAGAATTAAAAATTATACCTCATAAAACGGAAGTGTTCTTCGCACATCAGAAGGATTTTTTAACTGGTTATGCCTCACTTAAAAAATTTATTAATCCAGACGATCAGTTTAAAGTTGAGAGGTTAAAGAAAAGAGACGATATGTCATCGTTACTAGCCTGTTATACACTTCTGAGACTAGTTCTGTCGCAGCGCCTTAAATTAAAACCTGAGGAAATTTCATATTTTACTCATGGCAGGGGAAAACCAGGCTTAAAAAATTCTTCACTTGACTTCAATATTTCTCACAGCGGACATGCATTTGCATTTGCTATATCTGAAAATACCGGTCTGGGAATCGATCTCGAGGAGCATAATAAAAAGCTAAACTATAAGGCAATTGTAAAACGATTTTTCAGTGCTGCTGAAAGCAATTATATCTTTGATTCTCCTGAACAGTCGAGCGACCGCTTTTTTCTTTTATGGACACGTAAAGAGGCATTGCTGAAAGCATTTGGTACGGGGATAATCTCCGATCTTTCACAGGTGGAGGTTCATAAGCCTTTGAATCAATTGAACAAGAATTTTCTCGGTGAGTTTACCGATATCACCGTCTCCAACGATTATTTTATTTATTCCTTACTGTGTTCAGGTTACTATCTTAGTGTAGCCTTGCCGCACGAATCGGAACTCATCCTCACGCCTTTGAATGAAGAGTATATAAAGAATTTTCTGCAATAACAGAAATGCAGCTACTCTTTAATGAATTTCAGTATATATGACGGGCCTCTGTTTCTAATCCTGAAAAAGTAAATGCCATTTGGGAGAGTGGCAATATCAATCATACAATGGGTCCCAAGGACAGATTCTGATCTCGTCAGGTACTGCACCGGTGAATTGATTATTATCAAGAAACAGAACTGTAATATTAATAAGGCTTCCTAACTGAGCAGGAAGTGAGCCTGATAGATTATTGTTTGCCAGAAATAACGAATTAAGTTTAATCAGAAGTCCGATTTCCGGTGGGATAGAACCCGAAAGTTGATTCCAGCGAAGATCAAGAGTGAAGAGGTTTGTAAGGTTTCCTGTTGATGAAGGTATTAAACCTGTCAGTTTATTAAAGTACATAGTTAAAGATTCAAGACTGGCCATATTTCCAAATTCAGCGGGAATTGGTCCGGAAATCATATTATTAGATAATTCCAGACTTGTAAGTTTATTAAGATTTCCTAATTCTGCAGGAAGAGAGCCTGAAAGCAGGTTGCTTTCAATATTCAGACTTTTCAGGTTAGTCAGGTTTCCTAATTCCGGGGGTATTGAACCTGTGATTTTATTATTACTCAGATCGAGATAATTAAGCTTTGCCAGGTTTCCAATTTCTGCAGGCAAAGGACCTGTGATCTGGTTTTCCTTAAGATAAATAGCAGAAAGGTTGGTAAGATTACCAATTTGTTGTGGGATAGGACCAGTAAGTTGATTGGTATAAAGTTGTAATCTGTCGAGATTTATCAATGTACCTATCTCAACCGGAATGGGTCCTGTGAGCTGATTCTGGTCGAGATATAAATTAACGAGAGTTGTAAGATTGCCTATCTTTGCAGGTATTGAGCCTGAAAAAAGGTTGTGGTCGAGTCTTAATGTCATCAGATTAGTGAGACTTCCTATCTCTGGCGGGATGATCCCGGTAATCTTATTCTGATCAAGATCCAGTAGATTGAGGTTGTTCAGAGTTCCGATTTCAGCAGGCAGAGATCCTGAGAGATTATTACCATCGAGCTGAATACCGGATACCCTGTCATTTGTAATTTTTATACCGTACCATGTTGAAATAGGTTGGGAACCAAGCCAGTTCGTTTTATTAAACCAGTTACTGCCACCGGTAGAATTGAAAAGTTTTACCAGCGCGAGAGAATCCTGTTGCCTTTGGGATAATAGATTTATTGGAACAATGACAATCAATAAAAGAAGGAAGATCAGGTTTTTCATTGTAGCAGGATTGTGGTTAAATTATAACCAAAAAGTTAGCAAAAGGTTCAGAATAGGAAGGGCGTTATAAAAATCGTGATCCAATGAAACTTTATATATTAGTCATGGCATTATTGGGCGATGGGTTTGATTAACAAAAAAAAAACAATACTTTTGCGACTGAAAATTGACTAATATTTCCGGCCCCATAGTTCAATGGATAGAATGGAGGTTTCCTAAACCTTAGATTCAGGTTCGATTCCTGGTGGGGCTACAAAATTTTATCTTCTCTGCTATTCTATTAATAAACATAAAATAATCTGGTTGTCAGGTTACGAATCAAGATAGGGGCGTGTCCAACTATCTTTATCGGGCCTTTTTATTCAGTGAACCTGCATAATTCATCCAATTTGTTAAATTTGTTGTTAATAACCTGTTCATAATTGGACATTACACAGAATACCTTAAAGTCGGGAAAGATGAAAAAACTAATATTATTCGCGGGAGTACTTGCAATCTATGGCACTGTATCATTGGCTCAAACAAAAAATGACACTATACAACTTCTTCAACGGCAAATCGTTAATCTTGAAACACTCAACTCCCGGTTGTCAACGCAGGTCAGCTCAGCTAATTCAGACATTAAAAAACTTGAAAACAGGCTCGGATCGACTGTCGATAGTGTTGATGGTTTAAAGAAAGCATTGGTGATTACAAATGAAAACCTGACGGCAATGGCTGATAAATTTGAGTCACAGCTTAAACTGTCAATAGATAAGTCAAATTCCGACTATGCGGCTTTAAACAAAAAAGTAAGCATTAATAAACTGTACTGGATCATTGCATTAATAGGCATCATCCTTTTGCTAACAGTCCTTTTCGGATGGTTGAGAGGGAGACTAATGATCGTAAAGAGCGAGCTCGCGAACCAGATAAAAGATTCATCCGAATCTATCCGCGAAGAGATAATGAAACTCGACAACCAGGTGTTCTGGTCCCTCGATTTGCGGAAAAAAATGAACAAAACTGAGACAGAACCAGGCGAACCGACGATACTTGACCATTCACTCGTTTTAAAAGTTGCCGATGAAATTATCCGTATTCAAAAGAATCTGAGTATCCTCGATCAGGAGACAAAAGGAGTGAAACAACTTGAATTTGCTGTTGAACGCATTCAGGATGATTTCAAAGAAAATGGATATGAGATTGTTGACCTGCTTAACAAGCCCTATGACCAGGGTATGAGGCTGTCAGCAAAGTTCAAGCCCGAACCAATGCTCAGAAAAGGAGAACAGATAATCACCAGAATAATTAAACCCCAGGTTAATTTTAATAGTGAAATAATACAGGAGGCTCAGGTTGAGGTGAGTGTCGGCGATAACGATGGAGTCAGCGGCTGAGATCTTTTTCATTTTTGGATTGTTATGTATGTGTAAATTCATAACTTTAGCTGAAATTAATTATCCTAATCAATGAAAACATCCAGAAGAACATTTTTAAAATCGGGAACTATTGCAGCGCTCGGCGCAGCATTTTACCCTCGTTT
Source organism: Bacteroidales bacterium (assembly GCA_038245405.1). GTDB lineage: Bacteria > Bacteroidota > Bacteroidia > Bacteroidales > VadinHA17 > LD21. Next base: position 7,377 of record JBBRSO010000039.1, on the reverse strand, counting down.
GGCGTTTGCTTCAGCTGCCGCAGGTGCTGCTACCGTCGGTTTGCAACTCTATTCCGTACGCAGCGATATGGAAAAAGATCCGAAAGGCTCGCTGAAGAAAGTAGCCGATATGGGATATAAGGTAGTAGAACATGCCGGCTATAACGACAGGAAATTCTACGGTTTTACCCCGGTAGAATTTAAAAAAATACTTGGTGACCTCGGTCTGAAAATGCATAGCGGCCATGTCGACTTTGGTATGAAAGCGTGGGATGCTTCAAAAAAGGATTTTACCGACACATGGAAACATACTGTGGAAGATGCGGCTTTTATGGGACAAAAATTTGTGATAACCCCTCAGCTCGATGAAGATGCCCAGAAAGACTATGATAAACTCATGCAGGTTATTGATCTGTGGAATAAGTGCGGCGCGCTTTGTCAGAAGCATGGGATGAAATTCGGGTACCACGACGATTTCTTCCAGGATGCCGTTCTTCATGATATGAAATTGTATGACATCATAATGAAAAATACAAATCCTGAATCAATGATGCAGCAATTTGATATTGCCAATCTGTATAATGCTGCCGGGACTGACCCAAAGGAGATTATCGCAAAATACCCAGGGAGATTTGAATCGCTTCATGTAAAAGATGTTCTGAAAGAGAAAAACAAAGAAAACATGCACGACAGCACCATTCTTGGAAAAGGCGTTCTGAATGTTAAAGAGGTTGTCGATCTGGCTGTTAAAAACGGGTCATGGCTCCTCATAATTGAACAGGAAACTTACCAGAATGAGAGTCCGATGGATTGTGCAAAAGATAATCTTGCTGCAATGAAAAAGTGGGGTTATTAAGCGTTGAGGTTAAGGCTGAGGTTGAGATTGAGATTGAGGTTAAGTAGCTCAACCTAAACCTCAACCTCCTTTTATCTTTTTCCTTTTATCTTTTATCTTATTTCCCCAGCACCGCGCACCCCGCACCCTGCACCCAGCACCCCGCCTTTTATCTTTTTCCTTTTATCTTATTTAATTTATCTTTGATACCGTAAAAAAACAAACGACATGAACTGGTTAGATGCTGCAATAGTAGTTATTCTCATTATTTCTCTGGTAATGGGTTTTATTAACGGTCTTGTTAAAGAAGTTGCGTCGCTCGCTGCATTAATACTCGGTATCTGGGGAGCAATAAAATTCTCTACATTCACCGCTGAGAAACTTTATGATTACTTCGATATGACCGGCCGGTATGTTGGCATAATATCGTTTATCATAACCTTTGCATTAATTGTTGTAGTTATTCATTTTGTCGGCATCCTGGCTGACAAAATTGTTAATGCAGCTGCCCTTGGATTTGTGAATCGTGTTCTTGGTATCGGTTTCGGGCTTCTTAAATCGATTCTGATAATGAGTGTATTCTTTGCCGTACTTAATGCAATAGATACGAAACGGGCTTTCCTGCCGAAAAGAACAATAGAAGAATCGAGGTTTTATAATCCGATATCAGATATAGCGCCGGCAATCTTTCCAATAATCGGAGAGGGTGGGTTTTCCAGGAGCTTCGACAGGTTTAAAAAGAAGAAGGTAGATCCGCTGGTTTAAGGCTCAGCACCCAGCAACCAAGCACCCAGTAACCAGCACCCAGTAACCAGCACCAATAAGATATGAATTTTGTTAACGAACTGAAATGGAGAGGCATGATACACGATATTATGCCCGGAACAGAAGAGCTTTTAAATAAAGAAAAGATCAGCGGATATATAGGATTTGACCCTACAGCCGACTCATTGCATATCGGACATATGGTACAGGTTATGCTGCTGGTACATTTTCAGCGCGGGGGTCATACGCCTATAGCACTTATAGGGGGCGCAACAGGAATGATAGGCGACCCGTCAGGAAAATCTGAAGAACGCAACCTTCTCGATGAAGAGTCGCTAAGGAAAAACCAGGAAGCAATAAAAAACCAGCTTTCCAAATTCCTCGATTTCCAGACAGAGGGTGAGAATCGTGCCATTATGGTCAACAACTACGATTGGATGAAAGATTACTCTTTCCTGGGATTTATCAGAGATATTGGAAAACATATAACTGTAAATTACATGATGTCGAAAGACTCAGTAAAGAAAAGAATAGGTTCTGAATCGAAAGACGGAATGTCGTTCACCGAATTCTCATATCAGCTGGTACAGGGAACCGATTTTCTCCATCTTTATACAAACCATAATTGCAGGCTTCAGATGGGTGGTTCCGATCAATGGGGTAATATTGTAACCGGAACAGAGCTTATCCGTCGTAAGGCTGGCGGTGAAGCTTTTGCACTAACATGTCCGTTAATAACAAAAGCAGATGGCAGTAAATTCGGGAAGACTGAATCAGGGAATGTCTGGCTCGATCCCGCGAAGACGACTCCATACCAGTTTTATCAGTTCTGGCTGAATGTATCGGATGAAGACGCCGTAAAATACATCAAAATATTTACCATACTGCCTCATGATGAGATTAATGCAATCATTGCCCAGCATAATGCCGCTCCGCATGAGAGATTTCTTCAGAAACGCTTGTCAGAAGAGGTAACCGTAATGGTTCATTCACGTACAGATTTTGACGGTACCGTTGAGGCATCACAGATCCTGTTTGGCAAAGGGACTACCGAATCGCTCAGAAAGATGAATGAGAACACATTCCTCTCGGTTTTTGAAGGGGTTCCTGTGTTTGACGTGATGATGGAAACTTTAGCTCAAGGTGTTTCTATAGCCGACCTCTGTACTGAACATTCGCAGGTTTTCGCTTCCAAAGGCGAATTAAGAAGACTTGTGCAGGGGGGAGGGTTCAGCATCAACAAGGAGAAAATCGAAAATCCTGATGCACCTGTAAGCGTCGAGTGGCTTCTTAATAAGAAATATCTACTTCTGCAGAAAGGGAAGAAGAATTATTATCTGATAAGGGTAAGCTAGGGTTTTATAATTTCCCCTCCTTTTTTCAAGGAGGGGTGGCCCGAACACGATCTTATTTTGTACGAAATTCTAATCTCGGGTCGGGGTGGTTTATTTAAAAAAAGGAGGGGAAAGTTTACATTTCTGAGTTCTATTTTACCAGATCGGCCGCAATAATTGAAACATCATCAAATGTTGTAGGGTTGTTATGAGGTAAGCCCAGAGATTCAATCATCGCCTTCATATTCATTTCCACAGGCTCAGTATTTGTAATATGACGAATTATTTCTGTTGTTCCGATATCCTTGCCGTTGGCATATTTTAATTCCGAGAGACCATCGGTGTAACAGACTATCTTCGAATAATTTTCAATTATTATCTCCGACTTTTTTACAGAGGGTATCTCGTCAAGCATGCCTATGCCTACGCAGGATGTCCTCAGGAAAAGGATTTCGCCTGTGTGAGTGTTATAAAGCACCGGTGGATTATGTGCCGCATTAATGTATTCAAGCACTCTGGTCTCATGATCATATCGCGCAACGAAGAGCGTTATGAACTTTTCACCTGCTGCATTGACCACAACTATAGTATTCAGTTTGCGAACCATCTGCTCAAGATCTATATCGAATGTGAAAAGAGCACGTAGACTCGCCTGGAAATTTGACACCAGGATGGCAGCCGATATTCCTTTTCCTGATACATCGGCGATACAAAATCCGGTTTTTGTATCTGAGAGTCTGATGCAATCGTAATAATCGCCTCCAACTTCGTAATGCGGGAAATAAAATCCATGTACAACAATCTTCGGGTTTTTTGGCATTTGGCTGTTATCGGGGATGAGCATCTGCTGCATCCTGGCTGCCAGCTCCAACTCTTTTCTCAGGGCCTCCTGACGAAGACTCTCGTTAAAAAGCCTGATATTCTCTACGGCTACTATAATAATACTTGAAAGTGTCTGTATGAAATTCAGATGCTTCAGAACGGGACTCATTCCTTCACCTTCCTCTTCAATATCGCCTATCAGTACAAATGCAATATGTAAGTTATTATTATAAACAGGAACAATTATATCGACTCCTTCCAGACCCAGCTCGGAGGCATTGCAGAAGATGTCGCAGACACCACGAAGCCGTTTTCTTACGTCGATTGATTCAATATCTTTATTAAACCCTCCGTTAAGAAGGCACTCCCAGGTGTTTCCGGAAAGTTTGAATATGAGGATCTTCCCGATACCCAGACTATTCCGCAGGATGAATTCGTATTTGGATAAAAGCTTTTCAGTCGGAAGATTAGCATTGATCGATAAAGTAATATCGAGCAATGAGTCAAGTTTAAATTTTGAAATTGTTAGTCTGTCAACCCGCCTTTTGTTTTCTTCCATGCTACTGATTATGCCTTTACTCTTTCTACGTATGATTTGTTGGATGTATCAATTCTTATTTTATCGCCGGTATTAACAAAGAGAGGAACCATTATTGTAGCGCCGTTCTGTACCTTTGCCTGTTTCAAGGCGTTATTGGCTGTATCGCCCCTCAGTCCGGGCTCTGAATAAACAACCTCCATCACTACCGATTGCGGAATATCAACGGAAAGAACCGTTTCAGTATCGGCATGGACAACTATTTCAACACCTGCCCCTTCGAGAAGAAAGTCGTTATTCTCAATTAATGATGAATCTACATGGATCTGTTCAAAGGTTTCAAGATGCATAAAATAGAAGCCCATGTCATCCTTGTAGAGATATTGATAAGGGCGTCTTTCCACCCTCGCCAGGTTCACCTTTGTTCCTGATGAAAAGGTATTTTCCAGAACCCTTCCGTTTTTCAGACTCTTAAGCTTGGTCCTCACAAATGCCGGCCCTTTGCCTGGTTTTACATGCTGAAATTGTACTATTGTGTAAAGGTCATTGTTGAATTCAATGACTAACCCATTTCTGAAATCTGCAGTACTTGCCATAAATTATTCTATTATTTCTGTTTATTTCTACTGTTTCTATCAATCTCTATCTATTTCCATCTATTTCTTCTTCACCTCAAGCGGGTACATCAACCCTTCATAACTCAAAATCTCACATGAAAATGCGCCTACAAATATATCAAATCGAATTTTAACCGGTAAAAAATTCTTGTCTGCCGAAAACCAGAATGAAACATCTTCCTCAGATTTAAATAACCGGCCGGTTTCGGTGACCGGATTAAACTTGTAACACTTTATTTTTCCGAGTCTTGTCTTTACTTCATCTGTTCCGATATACTTTAAACGTATTGGATAGAGTTCATCACAGAACCAGGTGTTAATTGTTATCATGTCGCCTTTTTTCAGTTCCGGCTGATTCAAAAGGATGTGATTCCGGAAATAATAAAAGCAGGAGAGGATATCGTGAATGCCAGGAGGTGCGATATGAATACCGGTAAGATCACTATTCAGGATACTGGAATCATTCCTTGTTTTATGATCGAATAAGACTACATTGTATTTTCTGTATCTGCCTTCGCGGATATTTCTTATAGACTTTACCGGGAGCTCTGTTGCCGGGTCGATAAAGCTCTCGTAAATATCAATTACCTTGAAAAGCGCTTCTGCCACCCCGGTAGTATGTGCCTCCAGTCTGGAGTGCCACACACTCTTTCCTTGTACCGTGTCGTAACAGAGATCGAGTGTTGCATTTCCGGCTGTAATAAAACCATATTGGATAGTATATTTAATCTTTTCCCCTACTTTATATGACAGTGCCTGTCCCTGCGCAAGAGCTGAAGCAATTAGTAATAAACCGATTATGAAATATTTCCTTTTCATTTGTTGAAAAACTATCTTTTTAAACGCATATATCCGCATCTTCGTCTAAAACCCGCGGAATTAATTTATTCGTTTACCCTGTCCCCGGGATGTGGAGGCTCTTCTACATATTCCCCAAAACATTTTTTCTAGATATGGTTGTTATAAAGTCCTTCAGATAAAATGGTTCAAAATATGCAACATCTTCAAACTTTTTTTCATTAAATGCCTGAAGCACAGGTTTGTACATATGGGCTGCCGATATCATAAAATCTTCAGCAAAAACAGCATTTTTGCGATTGATAACCTCCCTGCATTTCATAGCACCGTTTCCGAAAAAAATAATTTTTTTTGACTCAGGAAAGCTTTTAAAGGAATTTTCAGTTATTATTTCAGCCGAAATATCTTTTATCTTATTTCCTGTATTATCATAAACCGCATAATAAACTTCCATTCTTCTTGCATCGAGAATAGGACATAACATTGAATCTTTATCTTCACCATAACCTTTCAGGATCAGGCCATAACACATCGAGAGGGTCGTTTCGACACCTATCAATGGTATTCCTGCTCCGAATGCCAATCCTTTAGCCACGGAGACCCCGATACGTAATCCGGTATAAGAGCCGGGTCCTTTGCTTACCGCTACAGCATCGAGATCTTTTACTTTCATGCCTTGTTCCCTGAGGAGCTCCTCAATAAAAACAGTTACAAGGGAAGCATGTGATCTGGAATCATCTTCTCTCAGAGCGATGACTCCCGAGGCATCACATAATGCTACAGAGCAAAGGTTTGTTGCGGTTTCAAGACATATAATCATGTTTTGAAATGGATAACAGCTAACTTATTTTGTTTTAAAGAGGTCGTCTTTTTTTACTACTTCAATAAGAGTACTGTCCTTTAGATTTTTACTGATTGCACTGAATGGCGCAGAAACTACCTTTTCATTTTCCGACACTCCTGAGAGTATTTCAATGTATGAATTATCCTGGATTCCGGTCTTCACGTCTTTTGCAAGAGCATATTTCCCATCACTCACAAATACAAGAGTGCGGACATCTTTTTCGGATGGCGTACCGGATATTTTAGTAGTATCCGTACGCGTTGTTACACATTGAATGGGAACGGTGATGATATTATCTTTCGATTGTGTGCGAATGTCTACTGTTGTCGACATCCCCGGTCTGAAAGGATTCTTATCACCTGCATCTACAAGTTTTTGATATGATGAAGGCAGGAGAAGGATCTTAACGTCAAAATTTGTTACCTGGTCGGCAGATAATCCAGTTGTTTTCGCGGAATTTGCAATTTCAGTTACAATACCCTTAAATTTCTGATCGAGATAAGCATCAACCTCGACAAGAGCCGTATCACCGAGCTTAACTCTCGGCACATCATTTTCGTTTACCTGTACCTGTGCTTCCATGCGTGAAAGATCGGCAACACGCATAAGCTCGGTCCCGGCCATAAGATTCGTCCCTGCAACTCTTTCTCCAAGCTCTACAAGAAGCATCGATACGGTACCCGACAGAGGAGCATAGATAGATGTTTTGGTAAGGTTTTCGTTCGCATCTTTTAATGCGGCTTCAGCGCTTGTAATAGAGAATTTAGCAGCATCAACTGTTGCCTTTGCCACAGCATATGTTGCCTCTGCCTGTTCGAATTCGGACTTTGAAATGGTTTGTTGTT
>JBBRSO010000038.1:0-27102 GCA_038245405.1 Bacteroidales bacterium | reverse complement strand
TCCGGGGAGTAATTTCTTCAAAAATGAATTTGCCCCATATTATGTTGTAGGTGCAAGTATCAAATGGAATATTTTCGATTGGAACAAAGCGAAAAATGAGAAAAAAATAATCTTCTTTCAACAAAGCATTATTGAAGACAGGAAGAGCGATCTGACTGACAATATTAAGAGGCTTCTGGTAGGCAAAAATTCTGAGATCCAAAATCTGAAAGCGCTTATAGAAACTGATTCTGAACTTATCGCACTCAGAAAAAGAATAACTGCCTCAGCTGATTCGCAGTATCAAAATGGTACCATTACAGCTACCGAGTATCTGAATGAACTCAATTCAGAACGCCAGGCCCGGATAAATTTTGAGATACACAAAATAAATCTTGGTATGGCGAAAATTGAATATATGAACATCAGCGGAAAAGAGATTGAATAGGGGAAAAGGTAAAAAGAATAGAATCATCAGATAAGATCAGACAACAAATAAAATAATACCTTAAAATAATATGAAAACTACTTCATTAATATTTATCGCTGCCGCTCTTCTGTCGGGCTGTAAAGCTAAAACCGACAAAGCTGATGCTTTCGGAAACTTTGAAGCTACTGAAGTGATTGTGTCTGCCGAAACAAGCGGAAGGTTAATTCAATTCGAACCTGTTCAGGGCAATGAAATTGAAAAAGGTTCAACTATTGCTCTTATTGACACCACAGTTCTTCATCTGCAAAAAGCTGAGGTTGAAGCAGGGATGAGAACAGTCCTCATACGCCTCACATCAATAAATGCCCAGGATGGGATTCTGAATCAGCAGATTGTAAACCTGAACATAAATATTGCCAGGATTGAAAAAATGCTGAAAGATGAAGCTGCAACGCAAAAACAGTATGATGATCTCACCGGGCAGGTTGCCGTTCTGCAGAAACAAATCCTGGCAAATAACACACAGAAATCCTCGGTTACAGCTGAATATTCTGTTTATGAAGCAAAAAAAGCCACTATTAATGAGCAGATCAGACGTTGCACAGTAAGAAGCCCGCTTAAAGGAACAATAGTAGAGAAATACTCTGAAGCCGGAGAAATGACTGCAGCTGGAAAACCGCTTGTGAAAATTGCCGATCTGTCGGTTATTAAACTCAAAGTTTTTGTAAGTGGAGCACAGATAGGAAATATAAAAACCGGGCAAAGCTGTTCTATACGGATCGATAACGGTGTAAAAGGATACAGTTCATTTTCCGGTACAATCTCATATATATCAGATAAAGCAGAATTTACACCTAAAATCATTCAGACAAAAGAGGAACGGGTAGTTCTGGTTTATGCTGTAAATATTGACGTTGTTAACGACGGCACCCTAAAATCAGGAATGCCTGGTGAAGCAATTTTCACATCTGAAAAAAGGTAATTGATGAATAAGGCTATTGAATCTTCGGGAATCTATAAGTCATTTGGACAAACAAAGGCGCTGGAAAACATATCCTTTTCAGTAGATGAGGGTGAAATATTCGGATTTATAGGTCCCGATGGTTCCGGGAAAACTACGCTTTTCAGAATTATCACCACACTCCTGCTTCCTGATAAAGGCAGCATGAAAGTTCTGAACATGGATGCTGTTAAAGACTTTAAAGAGCTTCGTAAGAATATTGGATATATGCCCGGACGGTTCAGTCTGTATCAGGATCTTTCGGTTGAAGAAAATCTGAATTTTTATGCAACTGTATTTGGAACGACTGTTGAAGAAAACTATGAGCTAATAAAGGATATCTATTCACATATCGAGCCATTTAAAAAGCGAATCACTGGGAATCTGTCAGGCGGAATGAAGCAAAAACTGGCTCTGTCATGCGCACTGATTCACAAACCACGGCTTCTGGTTCTGGATGAACCAACTACCGGGGTGGATGCAGTTTCCAGGTCTGAGTTTTGGGACATGCTGGGCAAACTTCGGAAATATAACATAACTATCTTAGTATCTACACCATATATGGACGAAGCCATCAGATGTGATAATGTTGCTCTGATCCAGGATGGAAGAATACTTGCAATAGATACACCGCAAAAGATCCGGGAAGGATTCACAAAAAAGCTTTTTATGGTAAAAGCGGCTGAGAAATACAGATTGATTACCGCACTCCGGAATAATCCGGAAGTATTGACCTCTTATCCTTTTGGTGATTCAATACACGTGACTCTAACCGATGATTCAGCAGACAAATCCTTGCTGGATTATCTTAGTAAAGAAGGTTTTAAGGATTTATCAATATCCGTAACTGAACCAAACATTGAAGACAGATTTTTGGAACTGATGGAAAAAGAATAACCCCCTCGCCCTTCGGGAACTCCCCCTTGGCAGGGGGAGAGAGTTCTCAGCTTGACAAAACGATAAACGAGGAACAATAAACGATAAAAGCACATGTCCGAAAATGTAATACATGTTAAGAAGCTTGTGAAGAAGTTCGGGGACTTTGTAGCCAACGATAATCTTACTTTCGATGTGAGTGCGGGAGAAATATTTGGTTTTCTGGGTGCTAACGGAGCCGGGAAAACTACGGCTATCCGCATTCTTTCAGGTCTTTCCAGACCAACCTCCGGAGAGGTAACAGTGGCAGGGTTTGATGCCTATAAACAATCGGAATTGATTAAGAAAAATATCGGCTACATGTGTCAGAAATTTTCTCTCTACGAAGATCTGACAGTAAAAGAAAATATTATCCTGTACGGAGGAATTTATGGGATGTCGCGATCGCTCATACGCCAACGACTGGCTGAACTATTGGAAAAACTTAAATTTCAGGAATACGAAAACAGAATGATTTCTGACCTTCCGCTTGGATTAAAACAAAAACTTGCCTTTTCTGTTGCAGTTCTTCATGAACCCAGGATAGTCTTTCTTGATGAGCCGACTGGTGGTGTGGATCCAATCACAAGAAGACAATTCTGGGAATCAATTTATGAAACTGCTTCAAGGGGAATAACTGTTTTTGTTACCACTCATTATATGGATGAAGCTGAGTATTGCGACCGGATCTCGATAATGAATGAAGGAAAAATAGTCGCTCTTGATACTCCTGGAAATCTGAAGAAGCAATATAATGTTTCATCAGTAGAAGAAGTGTTCATTAAGATAGCGAGACCAGGCCCAGAGTCACATACATAACAGGCTTAATACAAAATAGATGAAAAGATTCCTTGGCTTTGTGAAAAAAGAATTTCTGCATATTTTCAGGGATTATCGTACTCTTATTATACTCTTTGGTATACCGGCAGCCCAGATCCTAATCTTCGGATATGCCGTCAGTACTGATATTAAAAATGCCGGGATTGCATTTCTCGACCTGTCACACGACGAGATAACCATGCAACTTACCGATAAGATCATCTCATCGGGTTTCTTTAAAAGAACTGAAACACTGCTCAGCTATAATGACATAGATAAGGTCTTCAAAAAAGGCAAAACAAAAGCTGTAGTTGTCTTTGAAAAGGATTTTGGCAGAAAGCTTCAGAAGGAAGGAAGAGCATCCCTCAATGTTATTGCTGACGGATCAGAGCCTAACACGGCCACACTTATAACAGGTTACACCTCAGCAATTGTAAATGATTTTTCCGCAGAATATTCCAGACCAGGAATAAATAAATTAATACTTATTATTCCCGAAGTGAAAATGTTTTATAACCCGGGTCTTAAAAGTAACGTCATGTTTGTGCCGGGAGTTGTCACTTTGATCCTTATACTGATATCAGCGCTTATGACCTCCGTGACTATTACCCGCGAGAAAGAATTTGGAACAATGGAAGTCTTGCTGGTATCACCGCTCCGGCCCGTTCAGATCATTCTGGGGAAGGTTATCCCGTACTTCATCCTGTCATTTATTAATGTCCTGCTGATACTTTTATTGTCGTGGCTTGTATTCGGTATACCTGTGAAGGGAAGCATTATTCTTCTGCTTGCTGAGTGTATGCTCTATATACTCATGAGCCTTACTCTTGGCATACTTATCTCTACTGTTTCCAAAACAATGCAGCAGGCAATATTTATCTCATTAATAGGCATTCTGCTGCCGACAGTACTTCTTTCAGGATTTATTTATCCAATTGAAAACATGCCAAAGATTTATGATTATCTAAGTTCAGTGCTCCCGCCCAGATATTTCTTAATAATCATCAAAAACATTATGGTAAAAGGAACAGGAATATTATATGTATGGAAAGAGACTCTAGTGCTGATAGTTATGACAGCAGCCTTTATAGGTCTGAGTGTCAGGAATTTTAAAATAAGACTTGAATAGGTTAAAAAACAGAAACCCGAGAAACGAAAAACCAGAAACGAAAAACGAAAATGCGAACAATATTTTATCTGATCAGAAAAGAATTTATCCAGATATTCCGGAATAAATTTATTTCAAAAGCAATTTTTATGGTTCCAATAATGCAGATGCTAATATTGGTACCTGCCGTTACACTGGAACTGAAGAATGTAAGGCTTGCAATTATAGACAAAGATATGACATCTGAATCGAGAGGCCTGATAACCAAGCTTAACGGTTCAACATTTTTCAAAGTCCAATATTCGACATTTTCAGAAGATGAAGCAACAAAGCTGCTGTATGATGGCAGATGCAGTGTCATACTTCAAATACCACATGGATTCGGCAAAGACATAATTACCGGTAACCACGGAAAAATTATGGCGGTCATAGATGCTGTAAATGCATCGTCAGCACAGCTCTCCTGGGCTTATCTGAGCGGAGTCCTTCGCGATTACAATGTTGATCTTGTAAAGGATAATCTTACAATAATGCCACTGGCTGTTTCACCGGTGATTGATATTACAAACAGGTATTGGTATAATGAGTTGTTAAATTACAAATTCTATATGCTCCCCGGGATACTGGTTATCCTTGTAACTTCAATCGGATTCTTACTTGCCGGGTTAAATATGGTAAGAGAAAAGGAAATGGGAACTATTGAACAGATAAACGTAACACCTGTCAGGAAATATCATTTTATCATTGCAAAAATGACGCCATTTCTTCTTATAGGTCTGGCTGATCTTGCCATAGGACTGATTCTGGGAAAGATAGCCTTCAATATTCCATTTGAAGGAAGCATCCTGCTCATGTTCTTAGCCAGCACAATTTTTCTTATTGCTGTCCTTGGTTTGGCATTGTTCATTTCAACTTTTTCATCAACACAGCAGCAATTCATGTTTGTAGCATTTTTCTGCATGATCATTTTTATACTCATGAGTGGTATATTCACACCTTACGAGAGCATGCCAATGTGGGCCCAGGATTTCAATCTGGCTAATCCGGTCGCCTACCTGATGAGAATTAACAGAATGGTAATGCTGAAAGGATCTTCAATTTCCGATATCAGACGGGAATTAATTTCCCTCACGGTGATTGCCATTTGTTTTACATCACTTGCAGTCAATAGATACAAGAAAACAGCTTAAATGAAGAGTGAGTTCGGCACTTTAGTCACTCTAGCTCACTTTAGTCACTTTAGTCACTTTAGTCACTCTAGCTCACTCTAGTTCACTCTAGCTCACTCTAGTCACTCTAGTCACTCTTTAATGTATTATATATATATTTGTATGCTGTACATTGTTAAATATCTTGATTAATGCCTGACTTAATAAAGCTTTTACCCGATTCCGTAGCTAACCAGATAGCAGCAGGGGAAGTAATACAAAGGCCAGCATCTGTAATAAAAGAACTGGTCGAAAATTCAGTTGATGCAGGAGGAAAAAACATCAGGGTTATTATAAAAGATTCGGGAAAAACTCTTATTCAGATTATTGATGACGGCTCGGGAATGTCTGAAACCGATGCAAGATTATCCTTTGAAAGACATGCAACATCAAAAATTACAAAAGCACAGGATCTGTTTGCAATTACCACCAAAGGATTCAGAGGTGAAGCACTCGCCTCAATCGCAGCAGTGGCAATGGTTGAGCTCAAAACACGCCGGGCAGAGAGTGATACAGGAATTCTGGTAGTAATTAATGGCTCGAAAGTTGAAGCCCAGGAACCATGCAGCTGTCCGGTTGGATCAAGTTTCTCGGTAAAAAATCTGTTTTATAATATCCCTGCCCGCAGGAAGTTTCTAAAGTCTGACAATACTGAACTCAGACATATTGTCAATGAATTTCAGAAAATTGTTCTTGCACATCCCGATATAAGATTTTCTCTTCACCATAATGATAACGAGATCTACAATCTCTTACCCGGAAATTTAAGACAACGGATCATAGGTGTTTTCGGAAAACAGATCAATCAGGACCTTATAACCATTGAAACTGAAACAAGTCTGATAACCATCAAAGGTTTTATCGGAAAACCTGAAAACGCCAGAAGGACATATGGGGAACAGTTCTTTTTTGTGAACAACCGCTATATGAAGCATCCATATTTTCACAAGGCGGTTGTAGAAGCTTACCAGAATATCCTGCCTGTTGAAGCAATACCATCATATTTCATCTTCATGGAAGCAGATCCTGCTTCAATAGACATTAATATTCACCCTACAAAAACCGAGATCAAATTTGAGGATGAAAGATCTATATGGCAGATACTTATGGCCTCAGTAAGAGAAGCTCTTGGCAGATTTAACATCGTTCCTTCTATTGATTTCGAAAATGAAGCACTGATTGATATCCCGGTGATGATGAAATCGACGGATTTCATGCCTGACCAACCAAGGATTGAAATAAATACCTTATATAATCCATTCGAGAAGGAAGAGCGGAACACCGAAAGATCTGGTTATGTTGAACGATTTGAAAGAGAAAATACTGCCAACTGGGAAAAGCTTTATTCAGCTCTTGAAAAAGAAGAGGACAACCCTGAGAAATATGAAAAAATCCGGGAATCGCAACGTAAGTTCTTTCAGATAAAGAATAAATATTTTGTTTGTCCTGTTAAATCAGGACTAATGATTATCGATCAGAAAAGAGCACATGAAAGAGTCCTTTTTGAAAGGTTCCTTGAATGCCTTAGCACTAACAGATCTATCTCTCAGGTCGACATGTTTCCTGTTACAATAGAACTAAACCCTGCTGATTACCTGATCCTTAAGGAAATTGAAGAAGAGCTTGTTTTGCTTGGATTCAGCTTCGAACATCCCGGTAAGAATACCATAATATTAAGGGGACGGCCTGCAGATAGCGTATCATCCGATCCGGTTGAAATGTTAGAGATTCTTTTCGAGGCTTACAAAACCACTGAAGCAGAAGCTTCCGTTGGTGCAAAAGAAAAAATTGCGGCCGGTATGGCTTCTGCCTCTGCTATTAAATATGGCAAAACGATGAGCCAGGGAGAAATGGAAAATCTCTTTGATACACTCTTTTTCTGCCAGAGTCCGAACTATTCACCGAAAGGGAAACCTGTTATAAGTATAATCAGCCTGGAAGACATTGATAAAAAATTTAAATAAGATATCTTAAAGTGTTCTTTATGTCCCCTTCAGGGGGTCTGGGGGTAAAAAGGTGAATGACAAAGTGACTGGTTGAATTAAATTACGATATTTGGCCCGACTATTGCGGAAACATAAAAATAAAAATAAGTAAATGAACGGATACGGCAGAGGCATCATGGGATTACCCCCGGTAGTGAAGAATATAATTATGTTAAATGTGCTGATGATACTGGCATACTATGCTGCCCGTAGTGTCTTTGGCATTGACCTTAATTCTTTACTTGGACTATATTTCCCAAAATCTGATCAGTTCAAACCCATACAAATCATAACCCATATGTTTATGCATGCGAATTTCATGCATATTTTCTTCAACATGTATGCGCTGTTTATTTTTGGTCCGATCCTGGAAAATGTATGGGGACCGAAAAGATTCCTGATTTTTTACCTGGTTACCGGGTTAGGTGCTGCCCTTACCCACGAGACTGTTATATTTTTTCAATATAGTCATTTGGTAAACATCATTGGTCCTGACAGCCTGCAGGCAGTATTATCTCAGGGGACTGCTCTTTTCAACCAAGGCAAAGGATTTGTGGATAGCGACATGCAGAGCCTTCAGATATTGCTTAACACCCCTACAGTTGGTGCCTCAGGTGCTATTTTTGGCGTCCTCCTTGCCTTTGGCGTTCTTTTTCCTAACACTCAGCTTTTCCTGCTCTTCCCTCCTATGCCTATCAAAGCCAAATACCTCGTTATTGGTTATGGCGCTCTTGAGTTGATTCTTGCAGTAACCCAGCCAGGCAGCAATATTGCCCATGCGGCTCATCTTGGGGGTATGTTATTTGGATACATCCTCATAAAATACTGGAGAAAAACTACAAATACGCTATATTGATGGGTATCTGGGACGATATAAGATCTACTTTCAAAAATGGGAATAATCTTACACGACTGATATTTATTAATATTGCTGTATTCATTCTGATCACCATTGCATCTGTTCTGGGATTTCTTCTTAAAAACAGCATCATCAGTCAAAAAGCACTCGATATTTTATCAGTTCCGGCCTCTTTAAAAGTTTTATTAGTAAGGCCATGGACATTGATTACCTATATGTTCACCCATAAAGATGTTTGGCATATCTTATTCAACATGTTATGGTTGTACTGGTTTGGCAGAATATTCCTTGAGTATCTCGACCAAAGGAAACTTGTAGCAGTATATCTTCTTGGAGGAATCAGCGGTGCGCTGGTTTATATTCTTTCTTTTAATATTTTTCCAGTATATACCGATGTAGTTGCCGGATCCATTGCCATAGGAGCCTCAGCCTCTGTGATGGCAATTGTAATCGCAATTGCAGCCTATGTTCCTGATTATACTGTCCAGCTATTTTTATTTGGAAGAATAAAAATAAAGTACATGGCTCTGGCCATATTTATCCTGACATCAGTTATGGACTTTTCTACAAACTCAGGAGGTAAACTGGCCCATATAGGAGGAGCATTCTTTGGATATATTTATACGCTTAACCTGAGACATGGATATGATATGGGAAAGGGATTTAATAAGTTCTTAGATTTCTTTGCGACATTATTTAAACCAAGAAAAAAACTAAAGGTCACACATAAAAAAGTGGCTACTGAATACGAATACAATAAAATAAAAACTGATCATCAAAAGGACATTAACATTATTTTAGATAAGATCTCAAAAGGAGGCTACGATAGCCTGACAAAAGAGGAGAAAGAATCACTTTTTAAAGAAAGTCAGAAAAAAAACTGAACTCATACTACAACAATTTCGAAGTATCATTTGAAACAGGTAATTTAGCAATTACAAATAATTGTCATTGAGAAAGATCTTATATAGAATTCTTTTAGCAGTGAATGGAATCTTCGCTATTGCTTTACTGTTATCCTATCTTGCTGTTATTGTCAGTCCTGCTAATTTCGTCCTTCCCGCATTCTTTGGGCTGGCATATCCATATTTGCTTCTGGCAAATATCATCCTTGTGATAATATGGGCGATGGTTTTACGATTTGAGGCATTTATTTCTTTGGTTGTCATAGCAATTGGATTCACACATTTTGCTAACTATATCAAAATAACAAAACCATCTGGTAATAAGACAGATACTTATAAGATCCTAAGTTACAATGTTTGTCTTTTCAATTATTTTGAAAATAATCGTGGCCTGACTTCTGAAAAAAAAATATTCTCATTCCTTAAAGCTCAAAGCGCAGATGTCATTTGTCTTCAGGACCTTTTTTTTGTCGGGAAACCTGCCGTTGAAGAATCAATGATGATAGGATATCTCGGAGGCAAGTATTATTCACATATGAAGGTCACTGAAACAGGTAAAGACAGATACTATGGTATAGTTACGTTCAGTAAATATCCTATTGTCAGAAGAGGGGAAATTATTCACCCATCATCTTCGAGTCTTACAATATTCACTGATATACTACTTAATAAAGATACCGTCAGAATCTACAATAATCATCTCGAGTCATTCCGTTTAAAACGAATGGAACGCTCATTCATTGAAGAAATGACTTCCGCAGCCGATAAGAAGACTATAAATGAGGTGAAAAATCTATCTGTCAGTCTCCGGAAAGGATTCATGAAAAGAGCTGTCCAGGCACAGGTTGTGAAAGACCATATAAATAAATCTCCGGTTAAGGTAATAGTCGCCGGTGATTTTAATGATACTCCAGTTTCGTATGTCTATAGAAAAATAAGAAAAGGATTAAATGATGCCTTTATAAATTCAGGCTATGGAGCCGGATTTACATATAATGGAAAGTATCCGCCTAACAGGATTGACTATATACTGTATGACAATAGATTTGAAAACAGTTATTTTGAGATCATTAAAATAAAATATTCGGATCATTATCCTATTATAGCCTATTTTAAGAAAAAAAGCTAAAAAGGAAGCTTCCGGAAATCAACATTTCCACCCGAAATAATCAATCCGATTTTCCTGCCTCTGAATATACCAGGATTCTCTTTAACGACTGCCAGTACCGCGGCGGAAGAAGGTTCAATAATGATTTTCATTCTTTCCCATACAAGAAGCATACAACTGACTATCGATTCCTCCTTAACAGTAAAGATGTTATCTACATTACTTTTGATTATGGAATATGTAAGTTCGCTGAGTGAGGTAAGAAGTCCGTCGGCACAGGTCACCGGATTTGCTGAGGGTGTCAGCACGCCGGTGGTAAATGATATATAAGCATCATTAGCATTCTTCGGTTCGGCGCCAAGAACTCTGATGTTTTTATTTTTACCCTTTATGTAGGTTGATGTTCCGCTCATCAGACCGCCACCGCCAACAGGTGCAATAACCATTTCAAGCCCTTCCTTCTCCTCCAGAAGTTCAAGAGCTGCTGTACCCTGACCAGAAATTACATTGAAATTATCATAAGGATGTACGAGGGTTGCCCCTGTTTTATCCATTATGCGACGCGTTGTCTCTTCCCTTGCCTGAAGAGTAGGTTTACAAAATGTTATATCAGCTCCATAGCCAGCCACGGCATTCTTCTTAACCTCTGGCGCATTTTCAGGCATAACAATATATGCCTTGATATCGTTCATACGTGCAGCCAGAGCCAATGCAGCTGCATGATTACCTGATGAGTGTGTGACTACACCCCCCTCCTTCTCTTCTAAAGTTAAAGAAAGAACAGCATTCATTGCTCCTCTGAATTTGAATGCTCCTACTTTCTGAAAATTTTCACATTTAAAATTCAGCTCACATTCAAAAAGATCATTCAGCAGATTTGATGTCAAAACGGGAGTATGATGAATATATGGACTGATCCTTGAATATGCTGCCTCAATATCGGCAATGGCTGGTATTCTCATGGGGATTGTTTTCTCAAAAATAATATATTTAAATATTCGTCGCCAATAAACAATCCACTAAATACCTTGGGTGGGGCCTTATTCTCTGGAAATCTCCTGATTTCTTTTTAAACGAAGTTTATTTGTAACTTTGATGCATAAAATCCACCCGATGAAATACGCTGGTCATCCATGGCATTATGTTGAAATTGGAAATTATGCTCCTACAACAGTTAAGTGCATTATAGAAATTCCAAAAGGATCAAAAGGGAAATATGAACTTGATAAAAAGACGGGTCTGCTCCGGCTCGACAGGGTTCTGTTTTCATCAGTGCATTATCCTGCTAATTACGGGTTTATACCACAGACATATTGCGATGATCACGATCCACTCGATATACTTGTTATTTGCTCAATTGATGTATATCCAATGTGCATCGTTGATGCTAAGGTGATTGGTGCAATGGAGATGATTGACGGAACTGAACGTGATGATAAGATAATTGCTGTTGCGGCTAATGATATGTCAGTCAATTATATAAATGAACTTTCTGAATTTCCGCCACACACCCTGATTGAGCTGAAGCGTTTTTTTGAAGATTATAAGAAACTTGAACATAAGAATGTTATTGTAGATCGATTCATCAGCAAAGAAAAAGCGTATGAAATTGTTTTGGAGAGCATGAGGCTCTACCAGGAAAACAAGGATCTGCTAATAGGTTAATTAATTAAGTCCGACAGCTGAAACAAATTACTTTGCTTTTGCAGTAGCAATTATCATCTTGGAATTCAGCCTGTTTCCTATTGAAAGAACATTTACCAAATCCTGAATCGGCAGTGCATTGTCAAAACGCAGCATAATAAAAGCTTCCGGCGAATGCGTCAGTTCTTTTTTCAGCTGAGCTTCAAGATCATCAAAAGAGACCTGCGTGTTATTGACATAGTATAGCTTCTCCTTTGTCATCGTAAGGTTAATCTCCTTTTTTTGTAATGTCTGACTGCTTCTGGAATTCGGTAAAGATACTCTGATCATACTGGGATTAAGCAGTGTTGATATGATTATGAAGAACAACATAAGAAAGAACATTATGTCGTTCATTGCAGAAGTAAAAACTTCTGCAGTAAAGTCTTTTTTCTTACGAAGATCTATCATTTTGATGGGCTTTTTAGAAGGTCAATGAAATTCATTGCATTCCATTCCAGCTGATGTATAGCTTTATTTAATATTATATTGAGCCAATGATATCCTATATAAGCCATGATACCTACTATTAATCCTGCCGCACTGGTAACCATTTTTACATACAAGCCGGCTGAGACGCTACCTATGCTCACATCACTGGTTAACGATATATTAAAGAATATTTTTATAACTCCGATAATCGTTCCGAGAAACCCGAACATTGGCGCAATACCTGCTATTACAGCGAGTATCTGTATATTCTTTTCAAGATCATAAACTTCAAATTTTCCGGCTATCTCTATGGATTCTTCAATTTCCTTAATTGGCTTACCCAGCCGGGATATACCTTTTTCAATCATCCTTGCGATTGGTTTTGGAGTGTTCCTGCATAACGTAAGGGCTGAATCAGTTCTGCCATTCAGAATATATTCATGAATGCTGTTCATAAAATCAACATCGGAGGAAATGTGACGCCGTATTGTAAAATACCGTTCGATAAAAACATATATTGCAATTAGTGACAGCAGCCCGATAGGTATCATTATGATTCCACCTTTCATAATCATATCAATCAACCGTGTAGTTTCGGGTGCAGGCTGAACGGGAAGTGATGTGGCACCCACTTGATTCATAGTGTCAAATGTCTGTGAGATTAGCAAAAAGGCAGCAGTCATATCTGTTTATATTAAAATTTACTATTCAAAAACGCAATCTTTCCGGAAAAATTATAACTTCATCTAAATATACAGTGTAATGATACGTATATCATTGAAATATTCTTAAAAACCCAAATTTAATTGTTACTACCTGTTTTTCCTAAAGAGTTTGTATTTTTGTTCGAAATAACTTTGAAGCCTTAAAAAAGACAAAAAAATGACATACAATTACTTACTCCTTATAGATCAGCCACATCTGAAAGATACAAATGCAGTAAACAATGTTTTTGAACTGCTCATGAAAGGGGGCTTCATAATGATTCCTATACTTCTGCTCTCTGTCTTCAGTATTTATATATTCATTGAAAGGTTTATATATATCAGGAAGACTACCGTTGTCGACCGGGATCTGGTATTCGGCATCATTGGTGAGATCAGGAATAAAAAATACCAGGATGCCCTTTTACAAAGCCAGAATAACAGCACTTCACTTGGAAGGATCCTTGAAAGCGGGTTGAATCAAAAGGGAAAAACTCCCAAAGAATTAGAAAATTACATGGAAGCAACAGCCAATCTCGAAATTTCCGAAATGGAAAAAAATACCGGATACCTTGGAATTATTGCCGGTATCGCACCTATGCTCGGGTTCATTGGCACAATTGCGGGTGTTATTAAAATATTCTATAATATCTCCCTAGCTGACAATATAAGTATTGGTATCATTGCCGGCGGTTTATACCAGAAAATGATCTGCAGCGGGACAGGATTAATTGTCGGTGTGATTGCATATAGCTGTTATCATTATCTCCAGATGATGATCGACCGCTATTCAATTGATATGCAAAGACAGGTTAATGAAGTAATAAAAGTATTGTAACAATGATTATTAAACGAAAAAAACATTTCAAGGCAGAGGTGAGCACATCATCACTGAATGATATCATGTTTTTCCTGCTTTTGTTCTTCCTTATCGTTTCGTCGCTTGCCAATCCGAACGTCATAAAGTTGTTATTGCCAAACTCCAGGTCATCACAGAACCTGAGCAAACAGCAGATATCAATCTCGGTTACAAAGGACAAAAAGTATTATATCGACAGCCATGAGGTATACTTCGATGAGATTGAATCGCTTTTAAAAGGCAGGATAACAGCACTGGTAGAACCTACTATTATCCTGCGTCTCGAGTCAACTCTTACTGTGCAGGATCTCGCCGATCTTCTTGAGATAGGTACCCGCCTGAATGTTAAGATGGTAATGGCTACAAATAAAACTCCCGGTTCTTAAACGGGGCTCTGCAGCAACTTCATAATTTCATCCAGCTTCGGAGAAAGGATTATTTCTGTTCTCCTGTTCTTTGCCCTGCCTTCGGGAGTGTCATTTCCTGCTTTCGGGAAGTATTCACCTTTCCCTGATGCCGTCATTCTTGTCGGAGCAATTTTATAGTCGTTTGCTAAGATCCTAACTATAGAAGTTGCTCTTGCAACACTTAAATCCCAGTTATCTTTATATACTGCTGTTTTGATAGGTACATTATCAGTGTGGCCTTCAACAAGAATATCAATGTCGGTGTTTTTATCAAGCACGCCACTCAGGAGTTTTAAGGCTTCTTTCCCTTTATCTTCTACTGCTGAGCTTCCCGATTTGAAAAGCAGCTTATCAGACATCGAAACATAAACCTTACCGTTCTTTATTTCAACAGATAACTCATCAGAATTAAATCCGAGAAGAGCATTATGCAAAATTGTGTTCAGACGGTTCGTTATTGAATCCTGCCTGGCAATTACTAATTTAAGTTCGGCTAATGCTCTTTCTCTTTCTGAAAGCAGCTTTTCCTTAGCGTTCAGCTCGTCAGACTTAGCTCCCATTGCTTTATTATACTGATCTGTTTTAGACAGACTCTCGTTTATCATGTCTTTGTATTTTGTTTCCAGCACGGCATTTTTGCCGGACAGGGTATTATAATTCGCTGCCAGGTCATTGTGTCTGCCCGTAAGATTCGTTATTGTATCCTTTAGAATTTTGTTTTCCTTCTCCTTTGCAGCCAGGTTCTTACAAAGTTTATCTCTCTCGCTTACAGTTAACTTCAGGTTTTTACTCCACATCACCGGGACTTTTGAAGGTATTGCATCGCCGCATTTATAGACAGGGGCACAGGAATTTAACAAAAAAACAAGCACAACCGGTAATACTAGGATTTTCATTTTTTTCATATTCGTAATTTTAGAGTGATTGGGCCGCAATTTAAGACTTTAAAGATTAATGTTATGCTCATCATCTGGTTTTTTAATCGGTAGTCTGGCTTCGATAAAAATATCTTTAATTTTAACGCGGTTTTATTGAGTTGTTTCATACGATGAAATATAAAAATGTTTTATCTTGCCGACTTCAATTTTTCGTTGGAATATTATAATACTTAAAAAATGAAAGACCTTCTACGCACAATTCTCTCAGGAAACGGGAAGAAAATTTTAATGTTAATTGCGATATTATTTTCACCGGTGTACCTTTTTGCAGCCGGCACGTCTGTCCCATCCATAGGGCCTGTCAGACTTGAATTTATCATTTTTGGACTAATACTTCTTGGAGTTGCTCTTTTTCACAATAAGACATTTTGGGTTGCTGTGATCGGGCTTACTGTATTACTGACTTTTAAATTTGTATTTGATCCCGGGTTTCATTTTATGGAACATCTTTTCGGAACAACACCGATGGGTGAACAGATAATGGACAAAGGTATGCGTTCTGGCGAATGGGGAATAATTTTAAATCTCTTGGGTCTGCTGCTTGGCTTTGCAATCTTGTCGAAGATATTTGAAGAATCAGGTGTTCCTGATTTTCTTCCAAAATTTCTGCCTGATGACTGGAAAGGACCATTTTTGCTTCTTGTTATAGTATTTGTTCTTTCCTCCTTCCTCGACAATATTGCGGCGGCTCTTATAGGAGGAACGATTGCACTTGTTGTTTTTAAAAATAAGGTCCACATTGGTTATATAGCTGCTCTTGTTGCGGCGAGCAATGCCGGTGGCAGCGGGAGCGTGGTGGGTGACACAACAACTACCATGATGTGGATTGATGGTGTGAGTGCCTTCAATGTTCTTCATGCCTATATTGCTGCTCTGGTTGCATTACTTTTCTTTGCATACTTCGCTTCACGCCAGCAGGACAAATACCAGAGAATACAAAAAAATCCTAATCCAAATGTCAGGATCGACTCTTTAAAGCTTGTTAGTGTAGGACTAATTCTCGCAGGTGCAATTATTGCAAATATAGTATACGATATGCCGGCTCTTGGAGTATGGATTGCCATCGTTATAGGATCATTTCTCAGACCTGTTCCATGGAAAGAAGTTCCGGGAGCTATCAAAGGTACAATATTCCTTCTTTGTCTTGTTTTTAGCGCCTCAATGATGCCGGTTGAAGAACTTCCGAGCGCTTCATGGATCACCGCATTTTCATTGGGATTCCTTTCAGCAGTATTCGATAATATTCCGCTTACAAAGCTTTGTCTCGATCAGGGACATTTTGACTGGGGAATGCTTGCCTATAGTGTTGGATTCGGTGGTTCTATGATATGGTTCGGATCATCCGCAGGAGTAGCTATTACAAACAAATTTCCTGAAGGCAGGGATGTCTTCAAATGGATAAAAAGCGGATGGCATGTGGCTGTTGCCTTTGTAATAGGCTTCTTTGCATTATACCTGACAATGGGCTGGGAGCCGGCTGATAATAAAGAACATAAAGTGATCAATTGTCCGGTGCCAGGCTGTCCGTTGGCAAATAAAACCGAGGCTATCAATGTGCCCGGGACAATCAGTTATCTTCAGCTTATAAAATAATTCCAATTTCAAAAATAAAAGGGGACATGCCATGGCATGTCCCCTTTTTATATTTGAATTATCAATTGACTAAATAAGACTCCAGGCAACTGTTAACCCTGCGAGCACAACTGCTACCATCGACATAAGTTTGATGAGGATATTGAGAGCTGGGCCGGAAGTATCTTTGAATGGATCACCAACGGTATCACCAACAACCGTTGCTTTATGACATTCGCTTTTCTTGCCGCCATAATTGCCTCTTTCAACATACTTTTTGGCGTTGTCCCATGCGCCACCTGCATTGTTAAGCATGCTTGCAAGAACGAATCCTGTACTCATACCACCTGCAAGGAGTCCGATAACACCCGGAACACCAAGAACAATACCAACGACCATAGGAACAGCAATTGCCATTAATGAAGGAACAAGCATTTCACTCTGCGCGCCTTTTGTTGAGATCTCAACACATTTTGCATACTCAGGTTTTCCTGTACCATCCATGATTCCGGGAATTTCACGGAACTGACGTCTTACTTCATCAACCATTTTGCCGGCTGCCCTCCCTACTGCTTTCATACTCATGGCACTGAAAAGGAATGCCATCATAGCACCGATAAAAATTCCACCCAAAAGGATTGGATTGAACACTGAGAGGTCATACGCTGACACGAAATCTTTAATATTTGCATTTGCAAGATTCACCGCAACCTGACCATTATGTACAGCTGGAAGGGTATTATGATAGAATAACGTATCACCAATTTGTTTGTAGCCTTCCGGTGCTTTGTCGACCATTCTTGTCAACCACATTCTTATTTCTTCCATATAGGCAGCCATTAATGCAAGAGCTGTAAGAGCAGCTGAGCCGATAGCAAAACCTTTACCGGTTGCAGCGGTAGTGTTACCAAGACCGTCGAGTGCATCAGTTCTTTGTCTTACTTCTTCAGGTAGGCCAGACATTTCAGCGTTACCACCTGCGTTATCAGCTATTGGACCGAATGCATCAGTTGCAAGAGTCACACCAAGTGTGGAAAGCATACCTACAGATGCAAAACCGATTCCATAAACTCCCATTGCAAAATTATGGAAACCACCTGCAAATCCGTATGCAGCAATAATACCGGCCACGATTGTTAAAACAGGAATCCAGGTAGAGTACATACCAACAGCCATACCTTCAATAATCACTGTTGCAGGACCCTGCTGTGACTGTTTTGCAATACCCTGAGTTGGTGCATTGCCATCAGATGTAAAATATTCAGTTGACTGGCCAATAATAACACCTGCAACAAGACCTGAAACTGCTGCGCCGAAAACACCCCAGGTGATCCAGTCAATAGCAGCCATACCTGCAAGCACTACGAGGATAAGAGCTGAACTTCCTCCTGTTCCAAGCAGAAGTGCGCGAAGAAGTGCTTTAGGTGTTGCATCTTCCTTTGTCCTAACCATGTAAATACCTGCTATTGATAAAAGGATACCAACAGCGGACACCATCATAGGGGCAATAATTGCCTTAATCTGATCGCCCGGAATAAGGATAGGAAGTGCGGCGCCAAGAGCAGCTGTTGCAAGGATTGAACCAGCATAAGATTCATAGAGGTCAGCGCCCATACCGGCAACATCACCAACGTTATCACCAACGTTATCTGCAATAGTTGCAGGGTTACGTGGATCGTCTTCAGGAATACCTGCTTCAACTTTTCCGACGAGGTCAGCGCCAACATCAGCAGCTTTTGTAAAGATACCACCACCAACACGTGCAAATAATGCTTGTGTTGAAGCACCCATACCAAATGTAAGCATGGTTGCTGTTATTTCGATAAATTTCTGATGCTCATCAGTACCAGCAGCTACAAATGTAAGGCCAAGGAAATGAAGGCCATTTGCCATATGCTCAGGTGTGAAAACTGCTTTATTCAGTATTATAAACCATAATGCGATATCAAGAAGACCAAAACCAACAACTACCAAACCCATCACAGCTCCGCTTCGCAGAGCTACCTGCAGTCCTTTATTGAGTGATTTTGATGCAGCCCATGCTGTTCTGTTTGAAGCGGCAGTAGCCGTTTTCATTCCCAGATATCCGCATAACCCTGAGAAAAATCCACCAGTGAGGAATGCGATAGGTACAAATGGGTTCTGTATTCCCATATAAGCCAGGATAGAGAGAAGAATCACCAGAATAACAAATACTTTCCCTACAACGGAATACTGACGCTTCAGATAAGCCATAGCGCCTTCACTTACATACGCAGCAATCTCCTGCATTCTTGCCGTCCCTTCCTCTTGTACCATCATACCTTTGTAGAAGATCCAGGCAAACAACAAAGCCAGGAGAGCCGAAATTGGAACAATCCAAAATAAACTACTAATCATGATAACAGTTATTAAGTTATAAATTATGGGTTAAAATAAAAAAAAATTCACCGGTACAAAACTATATGAGTTTTTTAATAATTCAAACGAAAAATGTGTGTTCTTGAATAAGTTCGTAATTTAAAACCAATCTAAACAAGAAATTATAATGTAAGTGCCGAATTCGCTGAATAATGATACTTCGAAACTAAATAATAGCATCAAAAGTTTTCAAATAATTGCCTGTGCACTTACATTTATTACTTTTGCGAGAAATAACCGAAATGAATTCTGTAAACAAACAACTGATCGATAGCGCCTGGGATGACAGATCTCTCCTTACAAAATCTGAAGTACAATCTGAAATACTCAAAGTAATCGACCTTCTCGATAAAGGTTTAATACGGGTAGCTGAGCCATCGGAGAGTGGCTGGATAGTTAACGAGTGGATAAAAAAGGCCGTAATACTTTATTTCCTCATTCGCAAAATGGAGACATTTGAAGCAGGTCCGTTAGAATTTCATGACAAAATTCCGCTCAAAAAAAACTATAAAGAACTTGGGATAAGGGTTGTCCCCCACGCAGTTGCACGATACGGGTCTTACCTGGCCCCGGGTGTTATTATGATGCCATCTTATGTTAATATTGGCGCACGGGTTGATGAAGGTACCATGGTTGACACCTGGGCTACAGTTGGGTCATGCGCTCAGATAGGCAAACACGTTCATCTGAGCGGGGGTGTGGGCATAGGAGGAGTTCTTGAACCAATACAGGCGGCGCCTGTTATAATTGAGGATAACTGCTTTATAGGATCCAGATGTATAATTGTTGAGGGAGCACATATCGGAAAAGAGGCTGTTCTTGGTGCAAATGTGGTGATAACGAACAGTACAAAAATCATCGATGTAACAACTGAAGCCAGAACCGAATACAGAGGATACGTACCTCCGCGTTCAGTTGTAATTCCAGGATCGTTTCTAAAAAAATATCCGGCAGGAGATTTCAATATTCCGTGCGCCATGATTATTGGTAAAAGGAAGGATTCAACTGATAAAAAAACCTCTCTCAATGAAGCACTCAGGGAAAATGATGTGTCTGCATAAATCTGGTCAGACTCAAAATAATTCTTCAGATTATGAGTTATTAATATGCGAAAATAATTTCCTGTACTGAAATAATTGATAGTTATTGTTTTTGTGTTAAATTTGGAACAATCCTAACTGTTGCCAATGTATGCCTAAAATATCTGCTGTAATCATAACTTTTAATGAAGAGTTGTTCATTGATAAGTGTCTAACATCACTGGAAGGGATTGCTGATGAGATAGTAGTTGTAGATTCATTTTCAACTGATACAACTGAAGATATTTGCAGGAAACACAATGTGAGATTCATAAAACACGCATTTGAGGGTTTTCGTGATCAGAAAAACTTCGCAATGCATCTTGCCACTTATAAAAATATCTTATCTCTTGATGCCGACGAAGCATTAAGCGATGAGCTCAGAGAGTCGATAAAGGCAATCAGGGATAAATGGGATTATGATGGTTATCAATTTAACCGGCGAGGTAATTATTGTGGACGATGGATTAAACATTCCGAATGGTATCCCGACAGGCAACTCAGACTCTTCTACGCGGATCATGGCAAATGGGGAGAATTAAATCTTCATGAAAAATTTTTAATGTCAAACGGCGCTACTATAGGGAGGCTTAAAGGCGACTTATTGCACTGGGCGTTTGCTTCACTCCAGGACCATAAAAATAAAATGAAAAAATACTCGATCATTGGATCAGAAGAATTTTATAAAGCCGGAAGAAAAGCTAACTTTTTTACACCTTATATACATTGTGCCTGGGGATTTTTCAGATCTTATATTTTACACAGGGGTTTCCTTGACGGAAAGCACGGATTCTTCATTTGCACACTCTATGCACAATCATCTTTCAACAAATACAAAAGATTACGGATTCTAAATAAAAGTGGTCAGCACTAGCATCCTCATGACATTTCCTGAAGATATAAAAGAAGCACTTAAAACTCTCAGAAACGGAGGCATTATTCTTTATCCTACAGATACAATCTGGGGTTTAGGATGCGATCCTACCAATGAAGCGGCAGTAAGCAGGATATTCAAACTGAAATCGAGAGAAGAAAATAAAAGCCTCATAATTCTTGCTGACGGTATAGGGATGGTAGAAAGATATGTAAAAGAGATACCCGAAATTATTTATGAACTAACGGATGTTTCTGATACTCCTCTTACTGTTATTTATCCGGGTGGAAAAAATCTGGCACCCGGGGTTTGCAGTGAAGACGGATCGATAGCCATACGAATCAGCAAAGAGGAATTCACCAGCGAACTGATAGGCCGGTTCAGGAAACCAATTGTTTCTACTTCAGCAAATTTTAGCGGACGACCATATCCTGCAAATTTCAGCGAAATTGAAAAAGGGATCACAGATGGAGTCGATTATATTGTGAAATATCGTCAGGATGACAGGGGCAAACATGCTGCCTCACCTGTCATTAAAATAAATTCCGACGGTACAATTAAGATCCTGAGACAATAATCTATCTCGATCTTACCTTACCTGATCCCGAAACGTGTGCATCGACCTTAGGATTTCCTTTCAAATTAATTAATCTCTGTAAGACCTTCGGGCAGATCCATTCTGATTATTTTCTTCCTTTTATCGATACTCACTATGAAGTCTTCATGAAAAGGAATGAGAATGTCATTATTGTCAATCGAAAGAACATTTATTAACCACTGGTCATTGATTGGTATAAGCTCTGTGATCTCACCCAGAGGCTCGTCTTCGGTTATGTATACACTGTATCCGATAAAGCTTAAGCCCGCCTTCTTTTTGCCACCGGCTTTTGGCTCAGAGGTCAGAAAAATCCTGCATCCTGTGAATTCACTTATTTTTTCAGCTGTTGGATAACCGTCAAACTGAAGTTTGAGAATATCTGCCCCTGAATAGTCGATGTCCCTTATAAAAAAAGGAACCGGTCTTCCTTCTATTTCAAGAAAAACCGATTCCATCTGGGGTATATTTTCAGTAAAGATCTTTTCTAACTTAACTGCAACAGCTCCCTCATAGCCGCTCGCCTTTGTGATTCTACCCAGTAATATGTCGTTATTGTAAGCCATCGGATCGTATAACCCTATGACCACTCAACTATTCCTGAGGAGTCTCTTCCGCTGCCTGCTCTGTTGAAGTCTCTTCCGGAGCAATTTCTTCAGTTGTATCTTCAGAATGAGATGCTTCTTCGATAGTGTCGACAAGGGCTTTATCACCAGCTGCTGCTTTAGCTGCCAGATCTGCATTCTTTTTGGCAAGTTTTGCTGCTCTTGCCTCGTTTACCTTCTTCTCAACAGAAAGTCGCTTTTCTAATTCTTCATCCTGAGATTTTTCAAGACTTGATTTCTTAGCTTCAATTTTAGATTCGTTCTTTTTGATCCATTCTTCGAATCTCTTTGTTGCTTCAGCCTCATCAAAAGCGCCTTTCTTAACACCTTCAAGAAGATGTTTTTTCATAAGAACACCTTTAGAAGAAAGGACCGTTCTACAAGTATCTGTAGGTAAGGCGCCATTTTGCAGCCAACCAAGCGCTTTATCGAAATCGAGTTCGATCGTAGCGGGGTTAGTGACAGGATTATATGATCCTATCTTTTCAATGTATCGGCCATCACGTGGCGATCTGCTATCTGCAACCACAATGTGGTAGAAGGCCAGCTTCTTGCGGCCTTTTCTAGCTAATCTGATTTTAACTGCCATTAATTCTTACGCTTTTTATTTAACCTGTTTAAAAATTGTGGCTGCAAAGATATAATATTAATTGTAAATCATGAATAATTCAAACTCATATTGTAGAATATTTTCCAAAGAACCACAAAGCCTGCGTGATTAAAATAGCCAGTAGATTTTATTTAATTACTGCATACTCTCCACAACATATCTCTGATAATGCTATTTTGAGTATTTTTGCATAATCTGAAATCAAGTTATAAAGTTGCATCATATGGCCGGCTTCGCTCATCTACATGTTCATACCCAATATTCGATATTAGATGGTGCATCCAATATCGGTTTGCTCATCGACAGGGTTAAAACGCTGGGGATGGAGTCAATTGCCATAACCGACCACGGCAATATGTTCGGCGTAAAAGAGTTTCATAACGCTGCAACAAAAAAAGGTGTAAAACCGATTATAGGGTGTGAGATTTATGTAGCCAAAAGGTCTATCGCCGATGTTACCGGGAAAGAAGACCGCTCCGGCGACCATCTTATCCTGCTCGCCAAAAACCTTGTGGGATATAAAAACCTTATAAAGCTTGTATCAACTGCCTGGATCAAAGGATTTTATTACAAGCCAAGGATTGACAAAGAACTGCTTGTCAAATACAAGGACGGTCTGATAGCTTCATCTGCATGCATTGCAGGTGAGATCCAGGATGAGATCCTGAATGGCTCGATGACAGGCGCTGAAGCATCACTCAGAACCTACCTCGATATTTTCGGTGATGATTTCTACCTCGAGATTCAGAGACACGAAACGTATGATCCCAATGCCGACAGATCAGCATTTCCCCTCCAGCAAAAAGTAATCGAAGCATTTAAAAAACTTTCTGTTAAGTTTAATGTAAAGGTCATCGCCACAAACGATATCCACTTTATCAACGCAGAAGATGCTGAAGCCCACGATAGGCTCATCTGCCTCAATACTGCAAAAGACCTTGATGATCCAAACAGATTAAGGTATTCCAAACAGGAATATGTTAAGAGTGAAGAGGAGATGCGCACAATCTTCAACGACATACCTGAAGCAATTGATAATGTAGCCGGTCTGGTCTCAAAAATCGAAAAATATAAGCTCGATCACGATCCCATAATGCCGGAATTTGACCTTCCGGAAGGATATACCAACAAAGATGAATACCTCCGGTTCCTTACTTACGAAGGTGCAGCAAAGAGATGGGGAACATTAACCCAGGAACAAATTGAGAGACTCGATTTTGAACTTGCCATGGTTGCAAAAATGGGCTTTCCGGGGTATTTCCTTATTGTACAGGACTTCCTTCGTGCTGCACGTGATATGGGCGTTTCTGTTGGTCCCGGAAGGGGATCCGCTGCCGGCTCAGCAGTGGCTTATTGTCTCAGGATAACAGATATTGACCCCATAAAATACGGCCTCCTCTTTGAACGATTCCTGAATCTCGACCGTATATCGATGCCCGATATTGATATCGATTTTGATGAAGACGGAAGGGAGGCTGTCCTGAAATATGTTGTTAACAAATATGGCCACGATAAGGTGGCTCACATTATTACATTCGGCTCCATGGCTGCCAAGATGGCTATCAGAGATGTTGCCAGGGTTCAAAAACTACCGCTGCCCGATGCTGACCGCCTGGCCAAGCTTATACCCGATCGTCCGGGGATAACATTAAAAGATGCTTACGCTGAAGTTCCTGAACTGGCAAGGGAACGAAACTCATCGAATAAACTTATAGCCCAGACACTAAAATATGCTGAGGTTCTTGAAGGTTCTGTCAGACAGACCGGAGTTCATGCCTGTGGCATTATTATTGGTAAAGATTCGCTCGATAATTATATCCCGCTCTGCACCGCAAAGGATACTGATCTCTATGCCACACAATACGATGGTAGCCATGTAGAATCCGTTGGGCTTCTGAAAATGGACTTTCTTGGGCTGAAGACGCTATCTATTATAAAAGATGCTATCGACAACATCAAAAAATCAAAAGGTATAGATATTGACGTCGATACGATGC
This sequence comes from Bacteroidales bacterium, assembly GCA_038245405.1. Classification (GTDB taxonomy): domain Bacteria; phylum Bacteroidota; class Bacteroidia; order Bacteroidales; family VadinHA17; genus LD21. Next base: position 2,031 of record JBBRSO010000038.1, on the reverse strand, counting down.
CTCTTGACGACAAAAAAACATTTGAACTATTCAGTAACGGTGAAACAACCGGGATTTTTCAGTTCGAATCAACCGGGATGAAAAGATATCTCAGAGATCTTGAACCTAACCGGCTCGAGGACCTTATAGCAATGAATGCCCTTTATCGCCCGGGGCCTATGGAATACATTCCAAAGTTCATCAGAAGGAAGCATGGGACAGAAAAGATAGACTATCCCATACCTGTAATGGAAAAATACCTTGATGATACCTATGGCATTACTGTTTATCAGGAACAGGTGATGTTACTGTCGCAGGAGCTCGCGGGATTTACCAAAGGGGAAGCTGACTCTCTGAGAAAGGCGATGGGAAAGAAGAAGCGCTCCATCATGGACGAAATGAAGGTTAAGTTTCAGGAGGGCTGTTCAAAAAAAGGATACAATATTGAAATTGTAAACAAGATCTGGTCTGACTGGGAAGCTTTCGCACAATATGCCTTTAATAAATCACATTCAACCTGTTATGCACTCGTAGCCTTTCATACAGGTTATCTGAAAGCTAACTTTCCGGCTGAATATATGGCAGCTGTTCTCAGCAGGAATATAAACGACATAAAGAAGATCACAATCTTTATGGACGAGACCCGTCGTATGGGCATGGAGGTACTTGGCCCCGATGTAAATGAGAGTAATGTAAAATTCACAGTTAATAAAGACGGAAACATCCGCTTTGGTCTGGGTGCAATTAAAGGTGTTGGTGAAGCAGCCGTGCTGCAGTTAATTGAGGAGCGTGAGAAAAACGGTCTCTATAGAGATATCTACGACCTTGTTGAAAGAGTTAATCTCAACTCAGTGAACAAAAAGAATCTTGAAGCAATGGCTGTTGCCGGTGCCTTTGACTGTTTTACAAAAATAACCAGGGCTCAGTATTTCTCTCTCGACACAAAAGGCTCGAGTTTTATTGAAAGTCTTATCAGGTATGGTAACAACTCCAAAACAGTAAAATTGTCAAGCCAGCAATCCCTCTTTGGCGAAACCGGCGGATTCGATATGATTAAGCCGGAACCTGCCTATTGCCCCGACTGGCCAAAACTGGAGAAGCTAAACAGGGAAAAAGAAGTCATCGGGATCTATCTCTCCTCTCATCCCCTCGATGACTTTAAACTTGAAATAAACACATTCACCACAGCCACCCTTGCTGATCTTCAGAGCCTGCGCGAATATCTCGAACGTGATGTTACAGTGGCTGGTATGGTTATAGACGTAAAAACAGGGATTGGGAAAAATGGCAAACCTTATGGTTCTTTTACCCTTCAGGACTATTCCGATTCATTCAGGTTTATGCTTTTCGATAAAGAATATATCGAGAACAGTAAGTTTTTTATTATCGGTTATTATCTCCTGGTGAAAGGAAGGGTGCAGAAAAGAAAATACAGAGAAGATGAGATTGAATTCAAAATTAAAACAATAAATCTTCTTTCGAGCGTAAAGGATGAACTCATAAAAACAGTTACAATTAAAATTGATCCGGTGAATATAGACAGCGAACTGATTAATGATCTGAAGACACTCATCTCAGAACATAAAGGAGAGACAGAGTTGAAATTCCTGTTCCTCGATCCTGATGATAAAATCTCACTCCCGATGTTTTCCAGATCATACAGGGTAAGGTTAAACAATGAGCTTCTTGCATATCTTGAAGATCATCCGGGGCTTGAATTTAAGGTCAACTAGAAGTGGTAATGGAATTCTATATAATTCGCTATATTTGCACGATTTTAAATATATAAACTATTATGGCAACAGAGGTAAATGATGTGAACTTCGAAGAGTTAGTTATAAAATCTGACAAACCCGTTATGGTGGATTTCTGGGCAGAATGGTGCGGTCCTTGCAGAATGGTTGCTCCAATTATGGATGAGATTGCTCATGAATTTGAAGGGAAAGCTCTTATAGTGAAATGTGATGTCGACAGCAGTCCGGAAGTGGCAGCTAAGTACAGCATCAGGAATATCCCTACGGTTCTTTTCTTTAAGGATGGAAAAATAGCTGA